>NZ_LQXW01000033.1:0-34247 GCF_001586765.1 Pseudomonas sp. ABFPK
CCCCTCGACTGTTTTATCACTGGCAAGTAACCGAGCAACAGGTTGGATAACGGGAGCCGTATGACGCGAGAGTGTCACGTACGGTTCTGCGAGCGGCTACGGGGGCAGTTCCTGTGGCCGACTCACCACTTTGGCATGAAGGCGCACATCGGCGTAGATGATGAGTCGGGGCTGGTACACAGCGTGGTAGGCACGGCAGCCAACGTGGCGGATATCACCCAGGTCGACAAACTGCTGCACGGTGACGAGAACGTCGTCTGCGCCGATGCCGGCTACACCGGCGTCGAAAAGCGCCCCGAACATGCTGGCCGCGAAGTGATCTGGCAGGTCGCAGCACGCCGCAGCACCTACAAGAAGCTCGATAAACGCAGCGCCCTGTACAAAGCCAAGCGCAAGATCGAGAAGGCCAAGTCACAAGTGCGAGCGAAGGTCGAGCACCCGTTTCGAGTGATCAAGCGCCAGTTCGGTTACGTGAAGGTGCGCTTCCGTGGCCTGGCCAAGAACACCGCTCAGCTGGTGACGCTGTTCGCGCTGTCGAACCTATGGATGGCGCGCCGACATTTGCTGACTACCGCAGGAAAGGTGCACCTGTAATGCGGAAAATGGCTGCTGCGAGGTGCTCGCGGCGGCCAAAAACGGAGAACTGAGCGGGTTACCTGGTCGATTTTGATCGACGGCCCGCTTTCAAAAGCAGCGAGGGCTGAAGTCGACCGGAAATACAGGGTTACTTCAGACCTTCCTTAGCGGAATCGCATGGCCGCTGGCTTAGCACTGCTGACTTTTGACACCCATTCTCAAACTGGAAAAAGCATGTCACCACTTCGAAATCTTGCCGTGTTCGGTTGTATCGCTCTGTCGCTGGCAGGGTGCAATGACAAAAAAATCAACGTGACCATCCCAATGGGCGCTGTCCTCTACGCAAAACTCTATCACCTCGGTGATCCTGCGCTTGGCACTGTTCTGCCGACCGAGTACCGGGCAGGTGGGGCTGGCAAGGTGGATTATGATTTTTCTCAGGTCCTGGCCGGCGGCGACTGCGCTCTGGGCATCCCCCTCGAATGGAACAACAGCATGAAGAAGCATGTGGCTGCGACCGCCACACTGTCGTGTGACGGAGTTGAGCAGCGAGAGCTGAAAGGCTATGTGGTCGACAAAGATGGGAAGGAAGGCCTGGACGGCGTTGCGTTGGGCGGTGTGGTCTCGTTCGTGGTGACCGAATCCGTTTCCGTGAAGTAATGACGATCACGGATTGATCGAACTAGGGGAGGGCGACGGCGCCCGACTTGAACGTCGGGCGCGAATGGTGCGGGGCGATTCGCTTTAAGCGGTCATCTGAAGGCCGAAGGACTCTGCAATACGGCCGACAATGGTCGGGAGGTCACCCTGGATCTTGAGTGCTTTGAAGTCGAGATCCTCGGTAGCCAGGCGGTCCAGGAACAGCTGCATGTCCGCGGTGATGCTTTCGGGCAGCTCGATCACTTCGCCGGTCAGCAGACTGGTCAGGGCCAGGACATCGTTCCGGTGCTTTCTGATGTCCTTACTGTCTGCCCCGCCTTCACCGTTTTCTTTGCGCTGAGACAAGTCGAGCCAGGCTTTAGCCTTGAAGGGGATAAGGCGATCGGCGCCGATATAAGTCAGCTCCTCACCCTGCTGGCGGCCGGACAGTAGGAACTGGTAATAGTCCTCGTTCAGCAAAATGGCGCTCAAGCTCGAAACCGATTCGTCTGTTGGGATGGGGTCAGCGTTGCGTTTTCTTCGTGCTCCAGGCCTTCCGGCGCCCGCGAGAATAGCTCGATCATCACGGGGTAGGAGGGATCTGTAGGCTTTTGGAACCGATAGAAAATGGGTTCAGGACGCTCGCCGCCTCTCTGCAACCGATGCAGCGCGCATCTCAGTATGCGCTGCGCACTGCACAGTGTGAAGCGCATACTGGGCGTTTCAGCCGCCATGGCTTGGCCTGCTGACTTTTCCTACAGCCGTAACGGAACCATCTGATCGACACCCATGACTCAGCAGGGGAAGGTCTGGTTTTTACCGAGCAATGGACAGGAAAATGGCTATACCAACCACCAGCGATCTGAAGCTGCCTCTCAGCTTGCACCTGGATCAGAACACCCTTGACGCGATCGAGCGCTTCAGGGCCGCACGTGCGGAGCACTTGAAGTATGCGCACGATGAGACGGTTACCAGCGCAGAATTGTTTCTGGCGCTACAGCGAGCTGAATTCGACCTGGCCACGGCGGTTGACAGGCTTTTGGTCGAACACTCCAGCATGTCGAACTGTCGGGGCTTCTAGGGCTCCGTGCTGCCCGGCTCATAGGGTGGCATGGAGGGCGGGGAGGCCTACCCGCCTCAGCCTGGAGAGCAATATTCCACCGAGATCCACAGCTCATTCACCAAGATGTTTGCCCTGGTAATGTCATGGCGAAAGACTCTGTTTTCCTTGATGGCAGGTCGGTAGCTGAACTCTCCGAAACGATCGTTGCTGATGATGTAAGCGTTCGGGGAATATGCCAATTCGATGATCATTTCATCGGCGCTGCGGCCTTTGTCGACGCGGTACGTCTCTACTGACGCTGGGAAGGTGCGTTGAATGTCCTCCCACGAAACCTGAAGCTTTCTCGTGATGCCTGGATCAAAGACCAGAATGATCTCACTGCCAGGCCAGTTTGAAAGCAGTGCCGGAACGAGTGCACTCAAAGCGTTCAGTCCGATGAACTGTTGATTCTTGCCCCGGCCACGATTGCATAGGTTGTTCCCGTCAATGATCAGCCGCTCGATTACTCGACTATCGCGCTGCCGGAGCGACGCCATTTGCTGCTCCCATTTTGCGAGCTCACGTTCAAGGTCTTCAACATCACTGGTTTTGTGCCTGACGACTTGGGCAATGTCATCTGTTCCGAAGTAGTTACTGCAAGCCCCCTTAACTTTCGCGGCCTCCACTGAACGTGGTGGTGCGTTTCGGTGGCGATCTCGGAAATCGACCGCTTGGGCCAGCTTCTCCTTGGCCACAACCAGACGCTCGCGATATTTGAGGCACTGTGCCTGCGGCACACGAATATGCTCTTCAAACCTAGAAATTTTGGCTGAAAGACTTTCAACGGCTGGCTGCAGTCTTGCGATTTGCGAACTGTAGGTGGCGTAGTCGGAATCGGTTTCGAGCCAGTCCAGGGTAGAGTGGAACTGAAGATCGTATCGAAGCCTCTGCACCAGATGCTGCTGGGTGGCTATCTCTCCATTCTCGCAAGTCAATGCATCCAACCGTGCAGCTTTTTCGGCTAACTTGGCTTCCTCTGCCTCGGACATTTTGGGGGGTTTAGGAACCCGTCCGGTCAAAGCATCGAATGCTTGCCCGAGCAACGAGCGGTTCAGTCGATAGACGGCATCGTGGACTGTTGCACGATCGATCAGGGTTAATCCACCCAGTTGGGAACGCTCTCGTTCGAGCTCCTCTAGTTTCATCTCGGCATTTTTGAGCGCCAACTTGGCATGGCCTTCATCAAAGCGATGCAGGTGGCCGTAGAGTTCGTATTGCTCCTGCAAGCCCACTTCAGCCGCAGCAAGGGCGGCGACAGCAGCTTCGTACTGCGCACTGTAGGGGTTCTGACCCATTGCGTTTCCAAATGATGGAGTTCTGCGTACAACCGATGCGCACCGTGGCACCTGCCCCATAACGCAGTTGAGCGACCACTTTAAGAGGAAGCGCTTGGAGAGTGAAGAGCAATGGGCCACGACGGTGGGCCTACGGCGAGCTGAGAGACGTAACCGGGGACGCCACGCATAGGCACACCCCGGCATTCCACTGGCGCACTTTTTGCTGGGGCACGTACGCGAGGCGGGTCATTGGGGTGACGCTTCCACGCCGAGATCCGCGCCCGCCACTCACCTGCTAGTTTATGTAGCTATTAGAGTCAGTTCTTACGGCCCTTCATCGAGGCGTGCAGCATTTTTTCAACCATATCTAAAACTAGGGTGCAGATACCTTTTATGTTGAACTCAGGCAGTTTCTCAACCCAATAAGACAGTGCTGCAAAACCCGCGTGACCAATGTCAAGGTCATCCTCTTTACAGAAAAGCGCGCTCTTCAGCATTGGGTCATCAGCCATGCTGCCAACCTGGATAACTATAAAAAAAGGTCCTGAAGTAGGTGCGTTGCCGGCAAAAAAACGGAATTCATGGCTTGCGTGTTCACCTCCTGTTAGCTCGAACATATACTTGCAGTGCCCATGGCGAGTTATATGTCCGAAGGCGGCTGTGCACTCCTCAATTGTTTTTGGATAAATGACAATTGGTAGTGTTTTAACTAAGCGCAGGAGGTCTTTGGTCATGGTTATCGATAGTGGTACCCGCCCCTTCATGAATGACCTGAGTGCCTGACTTGAAATGTGCTCAGGCAAATACTCTGCGATGGGGTACGCCAAGGCGTTTAGCGTGGCAATTAAGCCCTTGGCTTCTGGTGACCAATAATGTCTGGTTTCGTCAATAAGTTTATATTGATCACCCGCCTCGCCATCGCCATCGCCATTTGGCTCCTCATCTTCGTCCTGGAGGAACAGCCAATGTATCCAGCGATGATCGTCATTTTCCTCGCTATAGCAGTATGCTTTGCCTGTGGCCGGCATAGGTACTTGCGAGCTTTCTTTGGTTACCCAGTCGGTATCAAGACGAAAATATTCGTCTGGTCTTAAAGAGATTGATGGTAATGAGGGTGATATTGCCCGGTGTTGTTCAAGTAGATGATCTTTTCTTTTGTCATGACGGGAGGATTCTACAAAGATGCTTTGGCGTTCAGAAACCTTCTTGCCTATAAGGTTCAGTAGGGAGTCTACTGACGCTGGCTTTCTCAATAGTTCGAAATCTTCCCAGTAAATTACGGATTGCTCGTGCGCCTGAGCCTTGCTAGCGCCGAAAGTGGCGCCAGCATCGGTCACAATTTCCTTGAGCTGGCCATCAGGATCAATTAGCTGAAGGATTCCCTTCAGGGGGACGATACTCAGTAGCTCTTCGTCAATGCATAATTGGTCTGGGATGCCTTTGAGGAATGGGTTTGATGCCCAAGCTTCGTATAGAAAATTAGCTATCGAGATTTTATCATTGCGTTTGAAGAACCTCTGGTGATAGAGGTCGAGGCCCGGAACATTCAATGTCAGTGCAATTACGGGAATCAATGCAAGGTCTTCAGCTTCTGAAGGGTTTAGGCCTTCACTTACCCAGAACGCTTCACGCTCTTCGCTCACGAAAAGATATTTATGCTGAACTATGGTGAAATGATGAGTGAGCATGTCAGCCATCTGGATGGCACTTAAATATTTCCGGCTTGAGCTGTAAAGTTTCAGCTCATGGATTACGGTTTATGTTACACCAATAATTGAATTCTGCCACTTCGCTAAGAACCGGTCACTGAGCTATGCCTATCCACTCACGGGCGTGTTTTAATATTTTGATTTTATAGATTCCACTGGCGTATCTATACTTGATAGTTAGTAGTATTCCCCTGCGGGCGTCGCCTTCGCACTTCTCCGAGAGGGGTATGTGAACCGCTTTGGGATTGATTGCTGGATGGCGGTGGCTCCCCCAGAGCACAAAGCGGCGTAGGAATCCCCTGAATGGTTGTAGTACTAGGAAGTGACGGCACTCGAAAGGATGAGCGATGAATCAGTATAAAATTGTTGAGCGAGAACTAGCGCGAGCCGAGGCTCTGATTGCTGGTTACCTTGGTTTGTACGCAGGCAGCATTGACCTGGCCTACTTCAACGCAGCCTCACTCAAGCGGGTAACTCCAGAGTTCAAGCGTTGTGTGCAGGTCATCCAGGATCTCGCTGCCATGCCGGTGGTGAGTCAATCTGCGACACGCAACATGGTGACCGCAGTGGACCGATTGGCCGACCTGGTTCGGGCACCTCAAATGAAGCCTTCAACTCGTACCCTCTGGGCTATTGAGGATTGGATTCGTCGCACCCCGCTGGCCGTGGTGCGCCATCTGGCCGCGATTGTAGGGCCTGTGGCAGCGGGTATCTGGGGAACCATCGATAGTAGTGCAGAAGCGGATGTAGGCGTGGCGATTGCTGCGGCCCTGGTGATGCTGTCTTTCGGCTGCAGCCTGAGCCATCTCCGCGACCCAGATCACTCTATTCAGAAGGGGTTGCTGGCGTTCCTTGGAGCCGGTGCCTTGATCCTCGTGACGAAGGGCGTCCTGCTCACATTCTTTGCTTTCGCAGTCATCTCCGCGGGCTTCTTCATTCGAGATGTCGCAGTGTGGTGCCGCAGATCGAAGTCGGGCGCTGGAGCTGGAAATCGTGGTGGTGATGAGCTGTTTGAGGGCAATGACAGCCTCTATACGCCGGAGGAGCTCTACGACATTGGTGGTGGGCCTGGGCCTGCACTTAGTGAGTACGGCCTTGCCAAGGACGATGATTGAGCCCGTCACCTTCGACTCAGGGCGGTTGCGCCGTGAAGTTGAGGTCTAGGGCCTAGGCTAGGCCTGGCAGCTACTTGAGGGGCAATGGCTTCAATGACGCTCGGCCTCGACTTACAGGCTGGGACTAGGCCGAGCAGATGATACGGTTTTACTTACCTTCGCCGTTTGCCCGGGCGAACTGCGCAATGTCCAGTGCCGACCCATCGTAGAGGTCGATCGGCGTGTAACACCACTCGACGAACCATTCCTGGACCTGCCGGCGGGTGAGGGGGCCATACGATCGCTGGATTTTGTTGAGGCTGACGAGCCCGCAGATAGGATTGATGATCCAAAAGCCAATGTGCTTGGCGCTGAGGAAATAGGTTGCGGCGTAGAAAATGGCTGACGCGGTCTTCCCGTACAGCTCACGGATCTGAAGCATCGGGTAAAAGAACACAGCTGACGTGACCAGTGCGCAGATAGCCACAAGGAGCCACTGATTCCACAGCTTTAAGGCCATAAAGCCTGTAACCCACCATTGCTGTCGCTTGTCCAAATCGTCCCATTTCATTCTGTTTAGTGTCCTTATGCAGGGGCCTGAGGGCTGTAGAAATGTAAGGCAATGGGCCTTGATGCTCGATTTCGATACTACATGAATTATCTGTACGCGTTATGTGTTATTTTCTCGCCATGCAAACCATGTCGGGAGATCAATGGTGACTTCAGCAAAACACACCCGCAGACGTGCGGTTTATTGGGGGGTAGCTTTGCTGGCCCTGGTCGGCGGGCCGTTGGCTTATAAGGGCCTTGGGTTGAACAATCTGAGGACCAGTTTTTCCTCGGCGACGAGCGAGGAAATTCAGGCGGCGGCCCGTGATTCCAAATGCGCGACTCGGCTCCTGGTGGATGCCAATCGGAGTGCGCAAGACATCCGGGTCAGGGATCTGGATTGGGTCAAGGAGCGCTGTGCATTAGTTGAGCGCCAGGCAGCGGCGTTCGAGGGAACGGCACAATGAGTAGCTCCAAAACCGCGGCCTGCCGGCGGACCTCCAAAATTCAGATTCGGCGCAAATATGTGGTGGGCGCCGTCTGCCTTCTCGCGTTTCTCGCTTCGTCGTTCGCATATCAATTGCCAGGTCTTACCGCTAAGGCCGCTTCCTTTGTGGTTGGGTACTGGGCGGCACTGCCGTTTGTACACCTGGCTACAGGGCATGGGTTCGGCTTCAAGAAGAAACGGGCAGCACCTTGCGGCGGCGCTTGCGTAGATGTCCACGAGCGCTGTGATGCTCAACGCGAGGGTGAGGAGGCTTCCCAGGAGCAAGCTGACGGTGCTCCGCATACCGGGCCGGCAATCTCGCGTTCACCGTCCGTCCAGTCCCAGTAATCAGTACAGGTCGAATCGAGATGAAACGAAAATTCAAGAATGGTGATTCTGGCTGGAAGACAAACTGGCTCGGAGTTTGTGAGCGACCTCGGTTTTTCACAATCCACACACTCAAAGCGCTCGCAATGATCGTTGTATTCACGATTCTGAGCTTATTGCGCTCAGCAGCGGTTTTAGTACTGGTTGCCCTGCTAGTCTCCTTGGTTGGAAAATTATTCACTCCTCTTGAGCTATTGGACGCTCAAAGTCGTGCGGTCCTGGATGGGCCGCGAGACTATTTTGTACTGACAATTATGGGCCTGATTTGGCATGGACTGGTGTGTGATTCATTCACTGCCTTTCGGAAGTGGCGGCAGCGGCGGAGTCGCAATGAAATTAAAATGAGCTGATTTCTTGGGCTGCTCATAAATCGAACTCAATTTTAGGAATAAGGAACATTTCTTATGCTTGTCAAAAAATGGAAAGCCATTGATCCGACAGTTAGAGATTATCTTATCGCCGTACCTATAGCGCTAATGTTGGTGGCCTTGGTTATATTGGGTGACTACCATTACTCTCCGGATAAAGTTACGCGGCCTGCTGGAGAGGTGAAGTCTCTTGTGCTGCATGACTCTGCTTTCTCGACCATTACGACCCTGGAAACAACGGACGGCTGGTATCAGCTTGAAGGGGCAGTCTCGGGGGCTAAGGGCGATGTCGTGAGCATTCAAGCTCAGGGCGCATACAGGAAAGCGTGCATTGCATCCCAGGATAGAAGGCGTGTTACGATATTCGCTGAGTATGATTTAAATAGTAATGCCCAGTCAGTGAAATCAAGGGACCGATAGCTCCATTAAGCATCACCGAGGAATTTAGGCTACATGAACGTCCAGGAAAAATTGCGTCACTACGAAGCTGCACTCAAAGCGGCCCCGCGGCGAATTTTGGCCGGTAAACATGACTGGAAAAAGGACATCACACGTGACGCTGGCGTTTACGTGATCTGGGAAGCCGGTGTTGCACGATACGTCGGTGAGACATCGGCATTACGCGCCCGAATGCGTGACCTTACCTCCGTTAAAAACCACTCATTTGCGAAGGGCACCTGTGATCGCTTCGGTATTGATGCCAGCGACAAAGAGGGTCTAGTCAAAGTGTATTCGAGTAACTACGAACTGTCCTTCTGCGCAATTCCATTAGGTCGCAAGGAAGTCGAGGAGTACCTGATCTTGCGCTGGCGCTCTAGTCTGTGGAATAAGGTGACATCACGGCTGCTCGTTGGGCACCAATACAATTGGGTTGTTCCTGCAGCATCCACCTCCGAGAATGAAGCCGGCGGTACAACTGCCATCCAGGCGCTGCAAAGCAATCCGGCGGAAGAGTTCGATACTGAGCTGGCGGAAGAGCTTTAGTGCTTACCCCTTGTTCTGTATTCCAGCGTTTCCGACCCACCTCATGGTTCCGCAGGAATAATAGAAATTTCAGTTAGTTATGTGTCGTTTTCGTGCCTTGGGCATTTGATTGACATTCGATACGGCTTTCAGGATTATAGGTACGTGTTACGATTTTTTGGCTGTATCCCGCCGCTAAGGATGTGAGTTCAGCCGCAGTCGCCCCGAGTCCCTCTCTGGAGATTTTCAATGTTGAACCCAACAACGAATGCCGAACCCGCAGACCAGACCTTCGATGATGCTGGTCTGAAGGCCGCGTTGCAGGAGTTCAGCGACAAGATCCAGGCCGCTACTGGCCGTTCAGTGCTGCCACTTGAACTCAAAGCATTCCGCGCCCAGGTCGCTACCTGCATAGCTCACCGGCAGCCACGGGTGGTTCAGTTGGGCCTTTGCGACTTTCAAACCCGCAGTGGGCGGGCTGCGTTGATTGAGGTCAAGTTCTAACCAGGATGGCCACCCAGCGCAAGGTAGTTGCGTTCAAGGCACCCAAACAAGGAACATCGTGCCCGAAACCCAGCTGTCAGCTCGCACCAGGGCCTCAATAAGGTACTGCTCGCAGCTTTCGGCCCGATCCACCCCCAGCATTTCCATGAGTAAGGCCTGAGGTTTGAACGACCATATCCATCTAGCGGCTGAATACGAACAGACCCCGAGCCGGGAGCTGCCGCATTCTGTTGAAGCCGAACAGGCCATTCTAGGCGGGTTGCTGAACGACCCACGGGCGTGGGTGCGAGTCTCTGACCTGGTCGTCGAATCTGATTTTTTCCGCGCAGACCACAGGCTCATTTTCAAGGCTATTGCCAAGCTGCTTGAAGAGGGGAATGCGCTTGATGTCGTCACAGCGCAAGAGGCGCTGGAAAGAACGGGTGAGCTCTCGAATGCAGGTGGCTTGGCCTATCTGAAAGAGCTTTCCGATAACACCCCGTCTGTCGCCAACATCGCGTCTTTTGCACGCGTCGTCAGCGAGCGGTCTCAGTTCCGGAAGATCATCGGCGTTTGCACGGAGATCGAGCAAAGCGCCAGCGCCCCGGACGGCCGTACCGCGGAAGATCTTGTGCATGATGCCGAAGCAAAGATGCTGTCCGTGGCCGGTCAACGGCCGAAAGAGGGCGGGCCGGTAGGTATCGAGGCTCTGCTCAGAAAAGCCGTCGAGAAGATTGAGACCGCCCATGAGTCTGGCCTTGAGTCGCTTGGCCAATCGACGGGCTTCACCGACCTCGACAGCAAGCTGAGCCTGTTGCGCCCGGCCGACCTCGTGATTGTGGCCGGCCGGCCATCCATGGGCAAAACCACGTTTGCCATGAACATCGTGGAAGAGGCCGTTCTGCGATCGGAAAAAGTGGTCGTGGTCTACTCCATGGAGATGCCGGGCGATGCCCTGCTGACTCGCATGCTCTCCTCAATGGGAAGCATTGACCAGTCGCGGGTCCGCTCAGGGAAGCTCTTGAATGAGGACTGGACCAAGCTGACCAAGGCTGCCAACGCGCTCAACAAGAATGAGCGCTTCTTCATTGATGACACCCCGGCCTTGAGTCCCTCGGATATGCGCAGCCGCACACGTAGGCTTCGGCGCGTGCACGGCGAGATTGGCTTGATCATGGTGGACTACCTGCAGCTGATGCAGATCCCCGGGTACGGCGGCCTGAATCGGACCAACGAGATATCGGCTATCTCCAGGTCGCTCAAGGCTTTGGCGAAGGAGTTCAATTGCCCCGTGATTGCTCTCTCGCAGCTCAATCGCTCGGTGGAGCAGCGCAAGGACAAGCGACCTGTGAATTCCGACCTGCGCGAGTCCGGTGCTATCGAGCAAGACGCAGACGTGATCATGTTTGTGTATCGAGATGAGGTGTACAACCCCGACTCCCGTTTTGCTGGTACCGCAGAGATCATCATCGGCAAGCAGCGAGAAGGCCCGACCGGTTTCGTCCGGCTTGGTTTCGAGGGTCGATACACACGCTTCGTTAATTTGGAGCCGGGTACGCACGACTTCACTGAACAAGAGATGGGGGTAGAGAGGATTGACCCTAACCCACGCCTTGGCCGCATGCCCGTCCAGAAGCTCGCAGAAGGGGCGGCGAACAAAGTCGAGAGCAAGGGTAGGGGGCGGCGCCGAAAAGGCGCGAGAAAGCCGCCATAAAGCCCGTTGACGCCTCTCCACTCGCAAGCGCCCTCAACTTACTGAACAAGATGCCCACATGAACGAAGACTACGCTTCAGAGCAGCTCGACCTACAGACTTCCTCGCTGAAGGTGCCACCGCACTCTATCGAGGCAGAGCAATCCGTGCTCGGTGGTCTCATGCTCGATAACAATGCCTGGGAGCGCGTGCTCGATCAGGTCTCCGACGGCGATTTCTACCGGCACGATCACCGGCTTATTTTCCGCGCCATTCACAAGCTGGCGGACCTGAACGAGCCATTCGATATCGTCACGCTGCATGAGCGCCTGGACAAGGAAGGGCTGAGCAGCCAGGTTGGCGGGCTGGCATATCTGGCAGAGCTGGCCAAGAACACCCCTTCGGTGGCCAACATCAAAGCCTATGCTGCGATCATCAGGGAGCGGGCGACCCTGCGCCAGCTGATCAGCATCAGCACGGACATCGCAGACAGTGCCTTCAACCCTGAAGGCCGGAACGCTTCGGAGATCCTCGACGAGGCCGAACGGCAGATTTTCCAGATTGCTGAAGCCCGGCCCAAAACCGGCGGGCCGGTGGGTGTCAAAGATCTCCTGACGATGGCCATCGATCGCATCGACACGTTATTCAACTCTGACAGCGACATCACTGGCGTTTCGACCGGCTTCACCGACCTGGACGAGAAGACCAGCGGCCTGCAGGCGGCCGACCTCATCATTGTGGCCGGCCGGCCGTCGATGGGTAAGACGACCTTCGCCATGAACCTGGTGGAAAACGCTGTGCTGCGGTCCGAGAAAGCGGTGCTCGTGTTCTCGCTCGAAATGCCAGGTGAGTCGCTGATCATGCGTATGCTGTCATCGCTCGGCCGCATCGACCAAACCAAGGTGCGTTCCGGCCAGCTGGATGACGATGACTGGCCGCGATTGACCTCGGCGGTGAATCTGCTCAACAACCGCAAACTGTTCATCGACGACACCGCCGGTATCAGTCCCTCGGAGATGCGTGCACGGACCCGGCGGCTCGCCCGCGAGCACGGCGAGATTGGCATGATCATGGTTGACTACCTGCAGTTGATGCAGATCCCGGGCTCCGCCGGCGACAACCGGACCAATGAGATTTCCGAGATCTCTCGTTCCCTCAAGGCCCTGGCCAAGGAGTTCAACTGCCCGGTAATCGCCCTGTCGCAGCTGAACCGTTCCCTGGAGCAGCGGCCGAACAAGCGCCCGGTGAACTCCGACTTGCGTGAATCCGGTGCGATCGAGCAGGACGCCGACGTGATCATGTTCGTGTACCGCGACGAGGTGTACCACCCCGAGACCGAGCACAAGGGTGTGGCTGAAATCATCATCGGCAAGCAGCGTAACGGCCCCATCGGTTTTGTGCGCCTGGCGTTCATCGGCAAGTACACCCGCTTCGAGAACCTCGCGCCGGGCATGTACAACTTCGACGATGATGAGTAGTGAGTAGCGATAGCCTGCGCCGGTAGGACTGGGCTGTCGATGTCGTTTTGCCGAGCAGATTTCATGCTCGGTGTTGAGCATCTCCAGGATACGAAGCCTACATCCTCCTGGAGATGCCAATATGAATCAGCTGCTCGTATCCGAACTCACCTGGCCACAACAGGTCGCCCTAAACGACTACACCCTTTTTACCCAACGCCTGCCCATTGAGGGCTCCGCCAAGGCCGAGCATTGGCTTGAGCGCAAGCGCAAAGACTTCCTCGCCTGCATCATGCACATCAACGAGCAGGCCAGTTACACCGCCTTCCTTGCCCGCCTAATCAAAGAAACTCCATCGCCCGCCGCCCGGGCTGCTGAACTGGCCTCTCGCCAGTGAGGCCGCGGCTGCTGGTCCTGGTCTTGATCAAAGGAAAACCCCGGCTGACTGATATTCAGGGTCTTTTCCGGTTAGCCATCACCGCACGCAGCTCTGACGAGTGCGCTTGCTGCGTGGTCAGCTTTCAGTAAACGCTTTACACACCCCGGCCAAGGCTGGGGGTTTTACCGTTTGGCGGTCCATCAGGTCTCACCACTGGCCCGGCAAATCTGTTTGATTCGTATACTCGCCCAAGGTACTACGCGTATCGGCCGGCTGCGGGCGTTAGCAGTCAAGTGCCTTACCGATCTAGTGGCATCCCCTCCACCCTTGTGGCTGCCCCGCCAGCCTATTAGGCTCTGCCCCGCCCGTAATCTGCAGTTGACGTGCATGTGATGAGACAAATTAATCAGCTTGAATGTGGGGATTCTGGGGTATGAGGCGGCAAAAAGCAGATCCGCGTGATGCGCATATGGCTAGCTACGAGCAATTTGCCTGGCAGGATGCACTGGCGTTGGCGACTTGGTTGAAGCAGTCCTTCGACCTGGTACAGGTAAAAGAGACCTTCGATGCCCTTTCAGTTGATCAACTCCACGTGTTCGAAACGGAATCAGAAGGCTTCATCCGGGAGCTGTTAGCCAAACCTGTAAGTCAACGTCCAGCCTACTTGCGCAAGGTCGGCAAGAATGCAGGTGAAATGACCCAGGCTGTTCTGATAGTCCTCGCGATCATAGCGCAGGTCCGGGTTATGGAGGTGATCGAGATCCGTGACCGCTTCCGCTACTCGCTGTATCCAGGCGGCGCCAACCGAGCGACCTGCGCCAGCATCTACGCATTCAACAACGAAATGAGGAATGTCACCTTCATGGGTTGGCCGACGCGGGTGTTCGAGGCGCTCGCTGAGCAGGACGCCAAGCACGAGGAGTTTTGGGCGAAGCATGGAGACATGCTGGAACAATGGGCGGCTGCCGCCGGTCCGCGCCCCTCTGAGGCAGACTGATCTCATACCTCAGGGGTTTCTCCTGCGCGCCCAGTTAACCGCTGGTGACAGATCCAGCGCCCGTTGATCACCACACAGCCTGACACTGTGATTAAATACAGTTAGCACCCTGCCATCACCAATTGACTTGGAGATTGACCAGTTGTTGACTGAAGAACCGGAGCTCATTTCAAGCTACGACGATCTGCGGGCCAGGCCGGATTTTGAAGAGGCTTTGGCATTCTTCCCTCACGACCAGCGGCGTTTTGGCGCTGTCCTGGCTCCATACCGCTTTCAGGATAGAGTCAGTTGCGGGATTGCCAGCTGCCGCCAACCGCACCTCACTGGGTACCTGATTTCTACCAGCGACGGGAAAGAGACGGCGATCGGCGGTGACTGTGGCAGGACTCACTTTGGGGTCTCGTTCAATCGGGAACGAAAACGCATTGATGCACTCATTGATCGGCGCCGGCGGATCGACACCATCACTGCGATGATTGAAGGCCTTGGCGCAATGATGCCCCTCATCGAGCAGCTGGACCGTGACTATCAGGCCTTGGTCCAACTGAAGCAGCGCCTCATGGGCGCTATCGGTACCGTGACCTACCAGCGCCTTAAAGGCAGAGCGGAGCGCGGTTATGCGGCGATCGAGAAGGAAGTGCCCATGACCGAGCGAGAAGCAGAGGCGTTCTTCGCGACGAGCAATCGCAGGCCAGATGACGGCCTTGGATGGCCCACGAACACCGTGGTACTCGCCAGGATCGATGGACTCGACTTCTTCAAGGGTGACACGAAGACTTTGATGATCAGCAACCTGATCACTCCGATCCGCAACTTGGCCACAACTTCGCCGGCGGACGTGCTCACGATGAAGCCGCGGGCATTGGGCGCCACCGCCAAGTGGGTTGGCGAGGTGCCAATGCACCTAGCCAGAGCTCAGGCAGTTGTGGCAGCGGGAAATGCGTTTTTCAGCGCATCAAACCTACAGCACCTAGCTCTACTCGGCGCCAGCGCTGCGCCGCTACAACTCATGATCGAAACGCTCTGACCTGGTTGGCGCAGGACCTGGCCAGTCTGCGCCTTCCCCATGCCTCTCGCCCATCACGTCCCCAACGTTCGACATCGCGTGGGTGCTTGTATGTGAAGGCATTATGAGAGGTCGCCAGGTGCTACCTGATGACTCAGATAACCAGGCGCCTGGCATGTGCTGCTTCGACGATGAAGAGTAGTTAATGGCGATAGCCTGAGCCGGATTGATTGGACAGCCGATGTCGTCAAGTTCAGAAGATTCATGCTCGCTGTTGAGCATCCCCACGATACGAAGCCTACTTCCTTCTGGAGATGCCAACATGAATCAGATGCTTGTACCCGAACTGATCGCCTTAAACGACTACACCCACGCTATTCCAGCCCTGGACAGTGCTGGTCGCTTTGCCCGGATCGTTGCGCGAGCGGAAGCCTGCATTGCGCGCATCGACCAGATCATCGATCAAGGATTCACCTGCAGCTCTGCTACCTCGTTCGGTAAGGACAGCACGGTTGTGCTGGTACTGATGCTGGAGGCTATCCGGCGCCGTGTCGAGGCCGGGTTGTACGTGCCGGCGGCTTTTGTCACAAACGCCAACACCGGCACTGAAAACCCAGGCATGGACATCTATGCCGAGGCGATGATCACTGAGCTGGAGATGTATTGCACCAAGCAGAGATTGCCAATCACAGTGGTCAAAGTGCAGCCCTCGATGACCTCGACGTTTGCCTACGCCACCCTTGGCCGTGGAAAACTGCCGGTCTTTGCTGGCGCCTCTCGAAGCTGCTCGATCGACTGGAAGCTGCGCCCGCAGCAGAAGGCCCTCAAGCAGCTGCTTTCGACGCTGCAGTCTCCAGGTGAGCTAGTGACCTTCGTGGGCACCCGTTTGTCAGAGTCGGCAACCCGTGCGGCCAATATGCGCGAACGGGGTGAGGAGGAGGCTGGCCGGCTGGTGCTCAATGAGCACGGCTCGTACAACTGCTCGATCATCGCTGACTGGGAGATGGAGGAGGTGTGGGAGTTCCTCATGGCGTGCGAGGCGAAGCGTGGCGGTCCTTATCGGACCTTCGTCGATAACTTCGATTGGTGCCTGGAGCTCTACAAGGAAGCCAATGAAGGCACGTGCGCGATCATTACCGGCGACGGTGGTAACAAGGCGGCGTGCGGATCTCGCTTTGGCTGTGCCTGGTGCACGGTCACCGGTGAGCGTGACAAGTCCATGGAGGCAATGATTGCGTCTGCGCCCGAGAAACACGGGCACATGTCCGGGATAAATCGCTTCCGGAACCATCTCATCAACACCCGCTGGGATATGGGGCGTCGAGACTGGATCGGGCGAACACACTCGGACGCCGGCTACATCAACGTCACAGGAACAGCTTACAACGCAGAAATGCGCCGTGAACTGTTGCGGTACCTGCTGACCCTGGATGTGTTGGAGGAGGAGCGGGCAGAGGAGCACGATGCGCGGATGTTCCGCGGCGAGCTGGAAAGGACGGAATCCAACGAGATCCTTCGTGGAGTCACCTTCCAATTCATCACGGCGAAGAATCTGCTGGCCATCGACTTTGCCTGGTCACTGAGCTACGGCTTCGACCATGCCTTCCCGGCCTTGTCGGAGTGGTATGAGATCCGTGTCTTGGGGAAGCGCTACCTGATCGACGATGTCACTCCCGTAGAGAAGGGCATCATCCCAGAGCAGCGCTGGTTCAAGTTCGATGACTGGCAGAGTCCGGCGCAGGAGATGGGCTTGCAGGATGCCTACCTCGAAGCCACCAACAAGCACCGCTACCCTGGACGTCCGGCAATGCGAACGATCCGTGACCGCTTTGAGGGTAAGGATCGCAACATCGTCTACTACGAAGAAGCCGCCGAGATGGAGATCGACCCGGCAGATGCAATGTGTTTCGTAGACGAGTTCGATGATGCGTTCTACACCTTGGCAAAAAGCCTGGCTCCGACTGATAGTGCCAAGTTCTACCTGAACAACGGCATGGTCAAATTGGCCAAGGGCAAGGCTGCTGAGTACGATGCAATGGCTCGCCGAGCGCAATTCTGGCAACGCATGGCGCGCGATCTAGCGGGTACCGATCTGCGTTCCTACATACGCCATCATTCGATCAGTAACGCCGAGCACGAACAGGTCCTGGAGTCGATGAAGGTTGATTCTGCGGTTCAAAATCTGGCGATCTCGGATCTATTTGCTTAACTCATCAAAGGCTACCTCTCAAGAGGTAGC
The DNA here is from genome assembly GCF_001586765.1 of Pseudomonas sp. ABFPK. NCBI lineage: Bacteria > Pseudomonadati > Pseudomonadota > Gammaproteobacteria > Pseudomonadales > Pseudomonadaceae > Pseudomonas > Pseudomonas sp. ABFPK. The sequence goes on from NZ_LQXW01000033.1 coordinate 17,405, forward strand.
TTTTTTTTTGACGTCGCTGACCTAACCCTATCTTGGGCGGAGCTTTCAGAATCTGCACACTAGGATCGTGTGGCCATGGACAAAAAATCAGAAGGTTTAATAGCCGACTTGGCAGGGTTGAAACTTGAGTTAGATACGCTTAAGGCTAAGGGCGTTAATACTTTAATGTATTCCTTGCTGAAGCAGAAATATCAGGAGAAGTATAAGGCTGCCTTGGCATTGGTAGAGGGCCTTCCTGTGTTGCCGCTGACCGAAAACTGACCCAGTTTCGCCCATTGTGCTGACTGAAAACTGACCCAGGTGTTCCACTGTACCTGCTCAATTTTTGAGCAGGAGAACACAGGGTGATCAGCATGGAAATGATGGGCAAAATTCGGCGGATGTATTTCCGCGACAAGCTGTCGTTGCATGAGATAGCCAAGCGCACCGGCCTGTCGCGCAACACCATCCGAAAATGGGTCAGAGCGTCGGAGTCCAAGCAGCCGGTTTATCAGCGTCGAGCCGTGTTCAACAAGCTCAGTCCCTTTCACGAGATGTTGGAGCAGGCGCTGCGGGCTGATGCCTTGAGGGCCAAGCAACATCGTCGCAGTGCCAAGGCGCTGCTGGCCATGATCCGCGCTGAAGGCTATGACGGCGGCTACAGCCAGCTCACTGCCTTCGTTCGTCATTGGCGCGGAGAGCAAGGCAAGGCGGTACGGGCATTTGTGCCGTTGGCGTTCGCATTGGGCGAGGCCTTCCAGTTCGATTGGAGCGAGGAAGGCCTGCTGATTGGCGGTGTTTTCCGACGTGTCCAGGTCGCGCACATGAAGCTATGTGCCAGCCGAGCCTTCTGGCTAGTGGCCTATCCCAGCCAAGGGCATGAAATGCTGTTCGATGCCCATACCCGCTCATTCGCCGCCATGGGCGGCGTGCCGCGTCGCGGCATCTACGACAACATGAAAACGGCGGTCGACAAGGTCTCCAAGGGTAAAGGCCGCACGGTCAACGCTCGCTTCATGGTGATGTGCTCGCACTACCTGTTCGACCCGGACTTCTGCAACGTAGCGTCCGGCTGGGAAAAAGGTATCGTCGAAAAGAATGTCCAAGATAGTCGGCGCCGCATCTGGCTGTCTGCCTGCGACAATACTTTCCATAGCTTCGAAGAGTTGAATGCCTGGCTTGCCCAGCGCTGTCGGGCTCTGTGGCACGAGCTGATCCATCCGCAGTACAACGGCCTCACCGTTGCAGAAGTCTTAGAACTGGAGCGCGTCGAAATGATGCCGATGCCGACGCCTTTCGACGGTTATGTAGAGCGCACGGTTCGCGTTTCCAGCACCTGTCTGATCAACGTGGCCCGCAACCGCTATTCAGTACCCTGTGAGCGTGTTGGCCAGTGGGTCAGCAGTCGGCTCTATCCCTCGCGAATCGTCGTGATTGCCGATGATGGTGTGATTGCCAGCCACGAGCGCCTGTTTGATCGCGATCAGGTCAGCTACGACTGGCAACACTATATCCCCCTCATTGAGCGTAAACCGGGAGCCCTACGCAATGGTGCCCCGTTTGCCGACCTACCCAAGCCACTACGCCTGCTCAGGCGCGGGCTGCGGCGGCATCTACAGGGTGATCGGGTCATGACCCAGGTCTTGGCCGCCGTGCCCGTCGCTGGCCTGGATGCTGTCCTCGTAGCGGTTGAGCTGGTTTTGGAATCTGGCAGCCTGAGCGCTGACCACATCCTCAATATCGTGGCCCGTCTGACCACCCGTGAAGCACCACCCTCGGTCGAAACCAACCTGCAACTGAAAGTTACCCCTATCGCCAATACCGCGCGCTATGACCGGTTGCGCAGCACAGATGAGGAGGTGCGCAATGCGTGATCTTACAGAGGAACTCAAAGACTTACGCCTGCACGGCATGGCCACTGCCTGGGCAGATCTGGCCGCACAAGGTGAATCCACCACCGCCTCATCGAAATGGCTGATCGAGCATCTCCTCGATCAGGAACACGCCGACCGGGCAGTGCGCTCGGTACATCATCAGATGAATATGGCGAAACTGCCCATACACCGCGATCTGGCTGGCTTCGACTTCGGTGTATCCAGCGCTGATGCCCGGCTGATCAAGGAACTGTCCACTCTGACCTTCACCGACACAGCTCAAAATGTGGTGTTCATCGGCGGCCCTGGCACCGGTAAAACGCACCTCGCCACCGCCCTGGCGGTGGCCAGCATCACCCAACACAACAAGCGTGTACGCTTCCACTCCACGGTCGATCTGGTCAACCTGCTGGAGCGTGAGAAGCACGAGGGTAAGACAGGGCGTATCGCCCGAGGACTACTGCGTGCAGATCTGGTAATCCTTGATGAGCTTGGCTACCTACCTTTCAGCCAGAGCGGCGGGGCCTTGCTGTTCCACTTTGCTCTCTAAGCTTTACGAGCACACCAGTGTGATCATCACCACCAACCTCAGCTTCGCCGAATGGTCGAGCGTATTTGGCGACGCCAAGATGACCACGGCCTTGCTCGACCGATTGACCCACCACTGCCACATCGTCGAGACGGGGAATGAATCGTACCGCCTGCAAAACAGCACCTTAGTGGCCAAGACCAAGATCCAGGCGAGGGAGCGCAGGCGACAGGATATCGAGGAGGCGGAGGACGACCCGTTTTGACCTCTTTGGGCTGGCCTTGCTGAGTGCAGGGTCAGCACTTTTACGACGCTGTCGACTGCTAGGCTTATCCACAATTGCCGGGGTCTAAATCGGCAAGCAGCCCTGGGTCATTTTTCAATCGGCAGGGTGGGTCAATTTTCAATCAGCGCCGACAGCTCAACCCTCTTTCAGCTCCCGCCGTACGTACTTGGCTCCTGCAAGGGGCTGCCAACCTGGATTTGACCACTGGAGCAAAACGGCGATTGGACCTGCGCCGTTTGGCTGCGCACATGGCCAGTTTTTTCAAAGCGCTCCCAGCCGCTTGGGAGTATTCGGTGCTTCGAGAAGCCCCTGCTGGATCCCCCGCGACGTGGGTCACCAAGCTGCTCCGGAAACCCAGATGCACTCACCATCCACTCAAATACATTGTGCTGTCCACCGCATTGGAGGTCGACTTAGCTTGCATCCCTCGCCATGAAGAACCGTCGCCACCTGTGGGTAAGCGTGCGACGCTGATTGATATCCATTCCTCACCACCAGGGCCAAGAGAGATCATACCTGAGGGATGGAAAGGCCTACCCGCAGCAGTTTGCAGGCTGGCTTTTGCCGGGCAGGAAGCACGGCTAATCGGCGACACGCTGGGTGTATCCCTAGCTTATGTTTACCGGACTATCCGCGCCGTTCACTGCGGCCCAAGCGCATGGAGAGACGCAAGATTCCTGCGCGAGCGTCGGCAGCGCCGAACAGCCTTCGAGAATGACTATCGGCACCTGCATGCTCACCAATGTCGTAACTATGCATGGCTTTACCGATGCGATCGGATCTGGCTTACGGACCGCACTGCGAACGGTGGCAGTGTCCACGCAAGCCGAGCTGATAGCGCCGGCGCGTTTGCGGTCCTCGACTCGCAACTCGCCGAGCAGGTGAGGGACTGTGCACAGTGGCTTCGTGGCGTAGATGGGAGACCCGTCAGGATCACGCGCACCCGCATCGGTCGGGAGCTGCACGTCCTATCACGTTTCCAAAAGCAGCTCGCTAAGCTCCCCCTTTGTGCGAGAGCACTGGAGGAGGTTTGTGAGCCCGCCGAACAGTTTCACCTTCGACGTCTGCTGTGGGCAAAGGCCAAGTGGGAGGGTGAACAGCGAAGAGTGACCCGATCAGCGCTGTACCGCACCGCATGTATCAGGTCTGGGGTTTGAGCTGTTAGGTCGCATAAGACTACCTTGGCCGGCAACTGGAGAACGAACCGCACCTCGTCTTCCAATACGTTGTCGTGGAAGTAACTGAGGAAGTACTCGCATTGACTGAACTGGTCAGAGGCGATCTCCTCCAGGCGATACAGCCCACTGGGCAGGCCTTCCTGACAGGCCTGGTAGAAGGGGGCGAGCAAGTATAGGCCGTCCAGGTAGGAAAACATGGAGGGCGTTCCCAACCGGGAGGCGGCGTCGTACTTCTCCAGCGGCTTGGGCACTCCCTCGCCGGGGTACAAGGCAGCCAGCGCATTGTTGAAGGGTAACCACTGGTGCAGCAGCAGGATCAGCTGCCTCCAGAAATGATCTATGCCATGACGCTACACCACAGCAATATTCTACACCCTTACAGGAGCATTGATTGGCGTCACAGCTGTACAAGGAGATGTTGTCTAGGCTGAGCAATACGGCAGCGGCCGATATTTCCCACCCAGCTTGGGAGTTGATCATGACGGAGCCCATCGCCCTGTTACTGATCTGGCAATCCCTTCTTGGCGGAATAAAGGCGGTATCGCACTGATCATGCAGGCCATATTTGGCCTGTTTTATGTGGCTCGTGAGCACTATGGCCACCTGTCACAGGTACTACACTTTTTTAATTTTGTTGCTCTGACCGCTGACGCACCTCTTCGGGCACAACCATGGCGGGTATTCTCACCAGAAGGGTGAAAACTCGTCCAAACCGGACAACAAAGGGAACTAATTCATGCACACCGCATCGTGCCAGCACGACCATGACCACTCGCACCCGCATGAGCAACCGGATGGTAGTCAGCGCGATTTGGTATGCGGTATGACGGTGCCACCGGATAGTCTCTACTTCGAGCTATACGAGGAAAGGACATACCGCTTCTGCAGTGAAAAGTGCCTGACGAAATTCCGCGCAGCGCCTGTGCGTTATCTTAGCCCTCCCCAGGACCAAGAAGACGCGGGCCATCACCACTCGGCTGCCCCGCAGCCAAGCAACGCGGCGGACGCCGAATACACTTGCCCGATGCATCCCCAAATCCGCCAGCGTGGGCCGGGCAGCTGCCCAATCTGTGGCATGGCCCTAGAGCCAGTAATACCGGAGCTTGAGGAAGACGAAAACCCGGAACTCAAGGACTTCTCCCGCCGCTTCTGGTGGACCTTGCCCCTGACGGTCATCGTGACCGTGTTGGCCATGACTGGCCACCAACTCCAATTGCTGCATGGTGCCACACAGAATTGGGTGGAGTTGATTCTGGCCACTCCCGTGACCCTATGGGCTGGCTGGCCGTTTTTCGTGCGTGGGGTCGCATCGATTCGTAACCGCAGCCCGAATATGTGGACGCTGATAGGTTTGGGAACGGCTGCGGCGTACCTCTACAGCGTTGCGGCCACAGTGTTCCCGCAGGTTTTCCCGACGACTTTCATGCAGGATGGCCGCATTGGCGTCTACTTCGAAGCGGCCGCAGTCATCATCTCATTAACGTTGCTCGGCCAAATGCTCGAGCTCAAGGCGCGCTCACAAACCTCCGCCGCCATCAAGTCGCTCCTGGGCCTTGCCCCCAAGACCGCCCGTCGCATCGGGGCCGATGGTCAGGAGGAAGATATTCCGCTCACCCACGTGCATACGGGCGACCACCTGCGAGTTCGCCCTGGCGAGAAGGTGCCGGTCGACGGGGTGGTCCTGGAGGGCGAAAGTGCTATCGATGAATCCATGCTGACAGGCGAGCCCGTGCCAGTGATGAAGAAAGCTGGGGATGCACTCATCGGTGCCACGCTGAATACCCACGGTAGCCTTGTGATGGCGGCGCAGAAGGTCGGCGCCGAGACAGTGCTCTCGCAAATCGTGCAGATGGTCGCGCGGGCTCAGCGCTCTAAAGCCCCGATGCAGCGGATGGCGGACACCGTGGCCGGCTATTTCGTCATGGGGGTGATTCTGGTCGCGCTGGTCACCCTCTTCGGCTGGGGGCTTTTCGGACCGGAGCCTGGCTGGGTCTTCGGCCTGATCAATGCGGTCGCGGTCCTTATCATTGCCTGCCCCTGCGCGCTCGGCCTGGCCACTCCCATGTCGATCATGGTCGCTACCGGGAAGGCTGCCAGCAGTGGCGTGCTCTTCCGAGACGCCAGTGCTATCGAGAACCTCTGCAAGATCGACACGCTGATCGTCGACAAGACCGGGACCCTCACCGAGGGCCGGCCAGTATTTCATAGTGTGGTCGGTACCGGGCAGTTCATGCCACCCGAAGTCTTGCGCCTTGCCGCCAGCCTGGACCAAGGCAGCGAGCACCCGCTGGCACATGCGATTGTCGATCATGCGCGAGCGCATGGACACAGCTTGTCCAAGCCAGAGACGTTTGAGTCGGGCTCTGGGATCGGTGTACGTGGCCATGTGGACGGCAAACGGCTGCAGCTTGGCAACACGACCTTGATGGAAGAGGCTGGCCTCGACACCAGTCCGTTGCGAGACCGCGCCGAGCAGCTACGTCTGGAAGGCATGAGCATCATGTACCTGGCCGTCGATGGCGTGCTCGCTGGCCTGCTAGCGGTGTCCGATCCGGTCAAACCCACCTCCAAGGAGGCGGTAACCCGGTTACAGGCAGTAAATGTGAAGGTCATCATGGCCACCGGCGACGGTCTGACTACGGCACGTGCGGTCGCGAAACAACTCGGCATCGAGGAAGTCCACGGAGAAGTGAAACCCGAGGACAATGAGCAACTGGTGGCGCTCCTGCAGGGCGATAAGCGCCGGGTTGCCATGGCAGGAGATGGGATCAACGATGCCCCCGCGCTGGCCCGGGCTGATGTTGGGATCGCCATGGGAACTGGCACCGATGTTGCCATGAACAGCTCCCAGTTGACGCTGGTCAAGGGCGACCTGATGGGCATCCTGCGGGCCAGAACACTTTCCGTGGCCACGGTGAAGAACATGCGTCAAAACTTGGGCTTTGCATTCTTCTACAACGCTATGGGCATACCGCTGGCGGCAGGTTTGTTCTACCCGCTTACCGGCCATCTATTGTCACCGATGATTGCGGCATTGGCCATGAGCGTAAGTTCGGCTTCCGTGGTATTCAACGCACTGCGGCTGAAGCGCGTAGTCACAGACTGAAATGGGCACACCGCAACCTATGAGAGGAAATTCCGCCATCAGCGTTTCAACGCCTGATCCATATGACTGACTGTCTAGGGCTTTGGCCTTAGCGGGTATGTCCGCGAGTTCGGCGCCAATCTGGTCCTGATGGAGGACATCGGGCAACTGCTAGGTCCGCCATCTTCTGCCAAGATCGTAAGGGACAATTGTGATGCAGCAGGGTCCGCCGCCAGAGGAGTTGGACAAGATTTCAGGGCGAAGATAAATCCTTTGACCGGGCCTTGACCTTGTCATCGTGTCAAGGTTGAAGCTGTAAATGCGGCGAGAAAAGCCGTACCAGCATGAGAGGCCCGCTATGTTCGTTTTGGAAGTTTCCGGTATGGGATGTGGCAGTTGTGTCAACAAGATCACCAAGGCCATCCAGGCTGCCGATGGCGACGCGAAGGTGATCGTTGATCGTGCTGCCGGTACAGTGAGTGTCCAAAGCAACATCGAGGCGGAACGCGTCGGTGCACTGGTCCAGGCGCTTGGTTACCCAACCAAAGTCAGTCGCTAAGTCTCGTTTCCGCTTAGATGGCAAGCCGCCGTGCCATGTTTCATGGCGCGGTTTCTTCATATACAGCCTGATGTCGACTGACTCCGGGTCGGGATAGCCAGCAATACTCCCCAAGAAATGGACGGCCTTCGATCACCCAGCGCCGAGTCAAGCCGTGGACGTTGACGCTGATCAAGAAAATGCTTCGCGATTGGTGTTTATCTTGAGTAAATGTATAGGCCAGCCTGGCTCACATACCCCGGCCCCTCGTTGGAGCTCATTCACAATGATGACTGCCAAGCGGTTTAGTTCTATGGCCTTGGGGATATCCCTGCTCATCCCTCTGGGGCTGGTCATGGCAAACCCTACGGGTAACGTCTACACGGCCAATGAACGGTCCGCTTCCATTAGCCAGGTAAATCTTGCGACAGGTGATGTGAGCACGGTCGCATTGCCGATCGCACCCCACAACCTACAGGTTTCGCCCGACGGCAGCTTGCTTCTGGTTGTTGGAGTGGCTGGACATGCGGGGCATTCGAGCGGTGAAAAGCTCGGTGGGCAGTTGCTGGTGTTCAGTACCAGCGCGCTGGACAGGCCACCGTTCAGCTTCCCGGCAGGCAATCACCCGGCTCATGTGGTCACCGACGTCACCGGGCTGCGAGCTTTTGTGACCGATTCCGCTGCCAACCAGGTGCGAGTATTTGACCTTGAGCAGCGAATCGAGTTGCCCGGTATTCCAACTGGGCGTTATCCCCATGGGCTGCGCTTGAGCCCTGATGGCCGGACACTCTATATCGCGAACATGAAGAGCGACAGCGTATCGCTTATCGATGTCGTCACACTCAAAGAAACCGCGCAGATTCCCGTGGGCAAAGGCCCTGTCCAGGTCGGCTTTGCCCCTGACGGTCGCCTGGCATTCGTCTCGCTTAGTGCGACAAATCAGCTTGGCATCATCGACACGGCCAGACGCAAGGTGATCAGCAAGGTTGATGTTGGCCGCACGCCAATCCAGATGATGGCCACCGTTGACGGTCGCCAGGTCTATGTCGCGAATCAGGGCAGCGGCCATAATCCGGACGACCGAGTCTCCATCGTAGATCTCCAGACGCGTAGCAGCCTGGGCACCGTGACCACCGGCAAGGGTGCCCATGGTGTGGCCATCAGCAGCGACGGCGCTTATGTGTTTGTCAGCAATATTGAAGCGGGCACCGTATCTGTCATCGATACGAGCAGCCGTAAGGTCGTTGCTACCCATAAGGTTGGCGCCGGGCCAAACGGGATCAGCTTCGAGCCGCCGAGTGCCCATTAGCCCGTCGGTGTACAACCCGAGCACGAGGCGAAAAATGAGCATTCACGCCGGCGCAGTAATTTGCTTGTCGTGCCAGGTGAGGCCTGGCGCCCAGACCAAGGCATCCGGCTTTAAAACAGTGCTAAGGAGATGATGATGAACAACGTTCGCAATTTACTGATCGGACTTTGTTTGGCCGCAGCGTCCGTGGGCGCCATGGCGCAAAACACCGATGAACACTCGACACATCAGCCGGCCGATGCGCCAAGCGCGGCGGCTACCGAGAAGACGCCTTCTCAGCCTATGGACAAAGGGCAAATGGCGGCGATGGACCAGCAAATGAAGGCCATGCAAGCCATGCACGAAAAGATGGCTGCAGCCAAAACGCCGGAAGCCCGTCAGGCGTTGATGGCCGAGCATATGGCGCTGATGAAAAATGGCATGGCCATGATGAAGTCCATGGAGGGTGGCATGCCTGAAATGGGGGGCATGCATGGCGGCATGGGCGGGGATATGGCCGCCCGCCACCAGATGATGGAAAAGCGCATGGACATGATGGAGTCGATGATGCAGATGATGATGGACCGCATGCCATCTGCTGCATCGAAGTAACCCATCTCCTTTCCCAGGAGTCGCTATGAACCCTCACTTCGATGAAAACGGCTCACCACCCAGTTTCTGGCGTTCACGCTACGCAATCGGCCTGGTGGTAATCGGCGGGGTCGCCGTCTACTTCCTGCTCACCGAGCACCTTGCCCATGTCGTTGGAGCCCTGCCTTATCTGTTGTTGCTCGCCTGTCCGCTGATGCATGTCTTCATGCATCGAGGGCATGGGGGACACCATCACCAGGGCCAGAGCAAACCGGCCCCCTCCGATAAGGCTGATATCCATAAGCCGGGAGATCCATCATGAATCATGGTGAAAGCGCGTATGGCCTCTGGTCGCTGGTTTTCATCAACTCCGCGATCTTCATCATGTTTGCCTTCAGTTTCTTCAAGCCGGCAACGGCGAGAGACTGGAGGAGCTTCGGTGCATTCTCGGCCTTCATCGTTGCCCTGTTTGTGGAAATGTATGGCTTCCCCCTGACGATCTATCTGTTGTCAGGCTGGTTGCAGGCCAGGTTCCCCAACCTTGATCTGCTTTCCCACGAATCCGGCCATCTGTGGTCGACGTTGCTCGGTGACCAGGGCAACCCACACTTCAGTGTTTTGCACATTGCCAGTTACCTATTCCTGGGTTTCGGCTTCTATTTGCTTTCTGCCGCCTGGAACGTGCTATATCACGCGCAACGCCGCCATTCACTTGCAACGGTCGGGCCATATGGCTGGATCAGACATCCGCAGTACGTGGCATTTGTGCTGATTCTTCTGGGCTTTCTCCTTCAGTGGCCGACGCTGCTGACGCTGGCAATGTTCCCGGTGTTGCTGGTGATGTACGGGCGTTTGGCGGTTTCCGAAGAGCGGGAAATGCACAAGCAGTTTGGCGCTGCCTACGAAGCTTATACCCGCGTTACGCCTAGGTTCGTTCCGCACCTGCGCGAAAGGTTGGGTGGGGGTCATAGAGGCTGAAGCGTAGGACGAAGGAGCTACATGCCAGGAGGGTTTCAGCGGCAGTGTTTCTAGCGGGAATAGGGTATCCAAAGTCTGTTTGCTCGGATAACACTCTGAGTTGTCGCGGTTTTTCTTGTCGACAAGCTCGGTGGAATCCTTTTTTGGCGTTCGGATAACTCAGGCAGTTGGATGACTTTGCGATGCCCTGTCCGCTTTCGACCCATATAGATCGTGATGCACGAAGATCTCTGCTCAAACGTCAGCTACTACTCTGATCTGAATGCATCCCGGCTACAGAGCGCAAAGACCAACTAGCGTCCCGAGGCACAGAGCTGAAGGCGGCGCGGTCAGGAATTGCGGCAGCACTTTTTCCAAAGTTTGGCTAGATGACCCTGCCTATCAGCTCTAATAGGCAGGGTCAACCCGTCACTGCTTGCGAATACCTACGATCGTCGCTGTGCCCCCATTCATTCGGAAATCGAAGCTGACCTTGTCGCCTACCTTGAGTCCCTTGAGTTGCTGCTCGGTAGCGCTGAAGCCCATGGTCATTGCCGGCCATTTCAGGGCTGATACTGGTCCATGCGCCAAGGTAACTTTACCTGGTTCCAAAGCTTTGATGGTTCCCTCAGCCGATGCAGTCGGAGCCGCCTGGCTGCCTTGGGTCTCGTTGCCTTCCATGGGCATATTCTTCATATCCATGCCATTCATGTCTTGGGCCTGCACCGCCGCCGCAACGGCGAACACTAGGCCAGCGCTGATCAGTAGCTTCTTCATCGGGTTAACCGTGCTCCAGGCCTATCTGGATCAGGGCGTCAAACGCGTGGTGGTCTGCGCTCCAGTGAAGGAGAAAGGCGCACTGAACGTGGTGATGGGCGTCAACCAGCACCTGTTCGACCCGGCGCAGCATCGCATCGTTACCGCCGCCTCGTGCACCACCAACTGCCTGGCCCCGGTGGTCAAGGTGATTCACGAGAACCTGGGCATCCGCCACGGCTCGATCACCACCATCCACGACCTCACCAATACCCAGAGCATCCTCGATAGGCCACATAAGGACCTGCGCCGCGCCCGAGCCTCCGGCATGAGCCTGATCCCAACCACCACGGGTTCGGCCACCGCGATCGCCGAGATCTTCCCCGAGCTGCGCGGCAAGCTGAATGGTCACGCTGTGCGCGTACCGCTGGCCAACGCCTCGCTGACCGACTGCGTGTTCGAAGTGGAACGTGAGACCAAGGCTGAAGAGGTCAACGCGCTGCTGAAGGCGTCGGCCGAAGGCCCGTTGAAAGACATCCTGGGCTACGAAGAGCGTCCACTGGTCTCCATCGACTACCGCACCGATCCGCGTTCCTCGATCATCGACGCGCTGTCGACCTTGGTGGTCAATGGCACTCAGGTGAAGCTCTACGCCTGGTATGACAACGAATGGGGCTACGCCAACCGTGCAGCGGAACTGGCCCGCCTGGTCGGCGCAGCGGAGTAAACAGCGATCATGAAGGCGTTGTCAGCCCTGTCTGCGGAAGTGCGTCAGTACCTGCTGGTTACCGGCAACTACTGGGCCTTCACCCTCACCGACGGCGCATTGCGCATGCTGGTGGTGCTGCACTTCCATTCGCTGGGCTACACGCCGCTGCAGATCGCCGCGCTGTTCCTGTTCTACGAAGTGTTCGGCGTGATCACCAACCTGGTGGGCGGCTACCTCGGCGCCCGCCTGGGACTCAACCGCACCATGAACATCGGCCTGGGCATGCAGGTCGTGGCCTTGCTGATGCTCACGGTACCGGCAGCCTGGCTGACGGTGCCGTGGGTGATGGCCGCCCAGGCACTGTCCGGCATCGCCAAGGACCTGAACAAGATGAGCGCCAAGAGCTCCATCAAGCTCCTGGTACCGGACAGCCAACAGGGGACGCTCTACAAATGGGTGGCCATCCTGACGGGCTCGAAGAACGCGCTCAAAGGCGTGGGCTTTTTCCTCGGCGGAGCACTGCTCGCGTTGCTCGGCTTCGCCCTGGCGGTGCTGGCCATGGCGGCGGTACTGGCCCTGATCTGGATTGGCAGTCTGGTGCTGCTGAAAAAGGACTTGGGCAAAGCCAAGGCCAAACCCAAGTTCCGCGACATGCTGTCCAAGAGCCGAGCCATCAACATCCTCTCGGCCGCACGGCTGTTTCTCGTTGGTGCCCGGGACGTCTGGTTCGTCGTGGCGTTGCCGGTGTACCTGAGCACCGCGTTTGGCTGGGACTTCTGGCTGGTCGGCGGCTTCCTCACCGCGTGGATCATTGGCTACGGCATCGTCCAGTCGTTTGCTCCTCACATCACCGGCAAGAAGCGTGGTCATGTGCCGGACGGCCGAGCGGCCTTCATCTGGGCGCTCGCCCTGGCCGGACTGCCTGCGCTTATTGCCGTGGGCCTATCAGCAGGCTGGTCGGCGCAGGTAGTGCTGCTCGGTGGGCTGATGCTGTTCGGTGTGCTGTTCGCGGTGAACTCCTCGCTGCATAGCTACCTGATCGTCAGCTATGCCAAGGAAGACGGTGTCTCCCTGGACGTAGGCTTCTACTACATGTCCAACGCGCTAGGGCGGCTGGTCGGCACGCTGCTGTCGGGCTGGGTGTTCCAAGCCTATGGCCTGGAGGCCTGCCTGTGGGTTTCCAGCATTTTCGTATTGGCCGCCGCGCTCATCTCGATCGGATTGCCCAAGCACGGAGACATCGTGCAGCTACCCCGCTGATAACCAAAGGGAGTAGGCCGCTCTCAACGCCGTTTGTATGCATACAAGATCGGTACTTTGGCGCCGAGTGCGCAGATGTTCTTCAGCACAATTAATAGTCTGAATGCGGACGCAGATGATCTGTCGCAAAGGCCAGCATCCGTACGATGCTCAGGTATAGGTTTTTCATCGGGTTTCTCCTGGTTTGGAACCATTGGTTACTGCGAGGTTACGGCGCCGGACTAACCAGTACGCCGCAGGTATAACGAACAGAGAGAGTAGGGGGGCGGACAGCATGCCGCCCACCATGGGCACGGCGATGCGACTCATCACTTCGCTGCCGGTACCATCACTCCAGAGAATTGGCAGCAGGCCTGCGACGATCACCGCCACCGTCATCGCCTTGGGCCTGATGCGTTGCACCGCGCCCTCACGGATCGCTTCCAGTAGCGCCAGTTGCGTGCGCTCACTATTGCACTGTCGCTCGGTCCATGCGTTGTTCAGGTAGATCAGCATAATCACCCCGAACTCCGCCGCGACCCCAGCCAGGGCGATAAAGCCCACACCGGTGGCCACCGACAGATTGAAGCCCATCAGGTACAGCAGCCACACGCCGCCGGTAAGGGCAAAAGGCAAAGTGCCCATGATTAGTAGCGCCTCGCTGAGGCGGCCGAAAGTCAGATAGAGCAGCACGAAGATGATCACCAGTGTCGCCGGTATCACCCAGGCCAGACGTGCGTTGGCGCGCTCCAGGTACTCGAACTGGCCGGAATAGCTCAGGCTAATGCCAGGATCGAGCTTCACCTCGCGACTCACCACCTGGCGCAGGTCGGCGACCACAGAGGACAGATCACGACCGCGCACGTCGATGTATACCCAACCGGATGGGCGGGCGTTCTCGCTCTTGAGCATCGGCGGACCTTCCGTAATGCGCACATGGGCCACGGTGCCGAGAGTGATCTGGCCGCCTTGCGCGGTGTAGATCGGCAGTTGGCGCAAGGCTTCGACTGAGTCGCGCCATTCGCGGGGGTAGCGCACGCTGATCGGGTAGCGCGCCAGGCCCTCGACCGTCTCGCCGATGGTCTCACCACCAATGGCACCAGCGACGATGGCCTGTACATCGGCAATGTTCAGGCCATATCGCGATGCAGTCTGGCGATCGATGTCAAGATCGATGTAACGGCCGCCGGTCAAACGTTCGGCCAGTGCCGAGGTCACACCGGGCACGGTTTTGGCGGCTCGCTCGATGGCTTGGGTCGTGCGGTCGATCTGCGTCAGGTCGCTGCCCGCCACTTTCACGCCGATTGGGCTCTTGATGCCGGTGGCCAGCATGTCGATACGATTACGGATCGGTGGAATCCAGATGTTGGTCAGGCCCGGTATCCGCACCGTACGGTCGAGTTCCTCGATCAGCTTTTCGGTGGTCATGCCCGGACGCCACTGATCTTTCGGCTTGAGCCGCACGATGGTTTCGAACATTTCCAGCGGCGCCGGGTCGGTCGCTGATTCGGCTCGACCAGCCTTGCCGAACACGCTGGCGACCTCGGGCACGGTACGAATCAGCCGGTCGGTGCGTTGCAGCAGCTCCGAGGCCTTTTGCGCCGACAGGCCTGTCAGGGCCGAGGGCATGTACAGCAGGTCACCTTCGTCCAGCGGTGGTAGGAATTCCCCACCCAGCTGGCTCAATGGCCACAGGCTGCTGAACAAGATCGCCAGCGCGCCAACCAGTGTCATCCAGGGCCGGCGCAGCACCACTTCCAACGCAGGCCGATACAGACGGATCAGTCCACGGTTGAGCGGGTTACGTTCCTCTGCTGGCAGAGGGCCGCGAATCCAGTAACCCATCAGCACGGGTACCAGGGTCACCGCCAGCCCTGCCGCAGCTGCCATGGCGTAGGTCTTGGTGAACGCCAGGGGGGCGAACAGTCGTCCCTCCTGGGCCTGCAAGGTGAACACCGGTATGAACGACAAAGTGATGATCATCAGGCTGAAGAACAGCGCCGGCCCCACCTCGACCGCCGCCTCGGTCATCACGTTCCAGTGCTGCTCGCCGCGCAGCGACATCCCCGGGTTGCGTGCATGCCAGGCTTCGACTCGCTTGTGTGCGTTCTCGATCATCACCACGGCAGCATCGACCATCGCACCGATGGCGATTGCGATACCGCCAAGCGACATGATGTTGGCGTTGATGCCTTGATGGCGCATGACAATCAGAGCGATCAGTACCCCTACCGGTAGCGAGACGATTGCCACCAGCGACGAGCGCAGGTGCCAGAGAAACGCCGCACACACCAGCGCGACCACGATAAATTCCTCGATCAGCTTGTGGCTGAGGTTGTCCACAGCGCGATCTATCAGTTGGCTGCGATCATAGGTCGTGACAATCTCCACGCCCTTGGGCAGGCTCTTTTTCAGCGCTTCAAGCTTGTCCTTGACGTGGGCAATGGCCTCCCTGGCGTTTTTGCCACTGCGCAGAATCACCACTCCGCCAACGGCCTCGCCCTGGCCATCCAGCTCGCCGATACCCCGACGCGCTTCTGGGCCAAGTTGCACCGTGGCGACATCGCCGAGTGTCACCGGCGCACCGTTGGTGGCCAGGCGCAGGGGAATGGCGCGGAAGTCGTTCAACGTCTTCAAATACCCTGACGCCCGCACCATGAACTCGGCTTCGCCTTGTTCCAGCACGCCGCCACCGGTTTCCTGGTTGGCCTTTCCGATAGCGTCCGACACCTCCCCTTGGGTGATGCCCAGGCTGGCCATCCGCAGCGGATCAAGCACCACCTGATACTGCTTGACCATGCCGCCGATGCTCGCCACTTCAGCGACATCCGGCAAGGTCTTGAGTTCGAAGCGCAGGAACCAGTCTTGCAGGCTGCGCAATTGCGCCAAGTCATGCCCACCACTGCGGTCGACCAACGCGTACTGATAGATCCAACCCACGCCGGTAGCGTCCGGCCCGAGCACCGGCTTTGCCGACGCCGGCAAGCGCGACTGCACCTGGCTCAGGTACTCCAGTACCCGCGAGCGTGCCCAGTACAGGTCGGTGCCATCCTCGAACAGCACGTAGACAAAGCTGTCACCGAAGGCCGAGAAGCCGCGCACAGTCTTGGCCCCCGGTACCGAGAGCATGGTGGTTGTCAGCGGGTAGGTGACCTGGTTTTCGACGATCTGTGGCGCCTGACCTGGGTAGGAGGTACGGATGATCACTTGCACGTCCGACAGGTCCGGCAGTGCATCGATCGGCAGGCTGCGCAGCGAGAACACGCCCCAGGCCACCAGGAACAGTGTGGCGAGCATCACCAGCACTCGGTTGCCCACCGACCAGCGAATCAGTTTCGCGATCATGGTTGACTCTCCAGCGCATTGATCTGCTCGATCACCATGCCCTCATCCCGCTCGCGGACTCCGAAGCGAATACGTTGGCCCAACTTCAGCCCGACAATCAGCGTTGGATCAGACACGGGGAAGGTCATGGTCATGCCAGGCATGCCCAGGGTGAGGAAGGGACCGTGAGCGATCGTCAGCTGATTGCCCTCGATTTGCACGATGCGTCCGTCTGCCTCATGCAGTGCTGGCAGTGCTGGTGCAGATGGGGATTCCTGCGCGGTCATGGCCTCAATGCCCTTGAGGCTGGCCTCGGAGTCGATGAGGAACTGACCCGATGCCACCACCCGCTGGCCTACCTGCAGTCCTTGCAGCACGGCAACTTGAATCGCCCCTGCTTTCCTAGACACTCTCCAAGCTCAGGAAATAGCGTTTCTCATACTCTACTGGAGACAGCTGCATAGCACTGCTGTGTCGACGCTTAGGGTTATAGAACATCTCGATGTAATC
>NZ_LQXW01000034.1:0-334330 GCF_001586765.1 Pseudomonas sp. ABFPK
TCGAAGCCAAAAGCCAAGACCGACAGCTTCGGGCTTTGCTTCGCAAAGCCCGAAAGCTGGGATATCAATTGGTGGCAGCCTAAGGTGCTTAAAAAACAGCGGGTTGCATTTTGTTTGATGAGAGCGGGTTTACCCGCGAAGAATCCAGCGCGGTACATGGCACCGGCTCCGCCGGTGTTCGCGGCTAAAGCCGCTCCCACAGGGATGGCGCCGGTTCATAGATCTGGAACAGGACAGTTGCCCCGCCAAGGCATAGCTAGAAGCTGATGAAGGCGTAATACACCGGGGGCTCGCTGGTGGTGCGCAAACCATGTTCCTGCAAGCTCGCCACCAGCGCCGCGTCCTCCACATGCAGGGTCCACTGTGCCCGGCCAACCTCCGGTACCTGGGCCAGGGCCGCGCTGAACGCGCCCATGTCAGGCAAGTAGGCAGTAAACCCGTTGCCCTTGAGCGCGCTGGTGGTCATGCCCAGCGCCTGGCACACCGCCACCTTGGCGGCGATGTCATCGCGGTCGGCCTGGCGCGAGGCCTGCACCAGCGCCTCCAGCCCGGCATCGACCAGTTGCCTGCCGTGAATCAGCTCCGGCCCCTGTTGCCAGGCTTCCGGCGGGCAGTCCTTGCTGCCTGGTCGCAGCGGGATATGCGGGTTGATTTCCACCGGGTAGATGCGACAGACCAGCGGCCGCTGGTCATAGATGGTGCACAGGTCGTTGTCGTCGAGGTTGCGGCAGCGCCCGGGGTTGAAGGCGGCAAAGGTCACCGATACTCGTGCCTCGCCGTCGCCACAGGGCACGGGATGGGACCGACGCAGCACATGATCACGCTGTTCTACCGGCATGCCAGGGCCGTCTGCCACGAAGGCTTCGATCAGCACCACCACCTGGCCACCGTCGTCCGCCCAGCGGCGCGCTTCCTCCAGGGTCAAGGGCACGTGGTGGCCGGTACAGCACTTGCCGCAGCCGGTACAGGCGAAACGCAGGCTGTCGGTCACTTGGCTTCCGGGCTCCACTCGCTGACGAAGGCGCGCTGGTGCTGGCGGTCGTACAAGCAAAGCTCGGTGCCGGTGCGCTGCTGCATGTGCTTCTGGGGGTAGACGCCTTCGATCAGCAGGGCACTCATGCCGACCTGGTCATCGAACTCGGCCGGCTTGCTGCGGGCGTGAGCATCCTTGAACTGGCTGGCGGCCAGGCAAGCCTTGAGCATCTGCTGGCGCTGCTCGTTCCAGGCCTGGCTGCTGGAGGCCTGGGCGATACCGCTGAAGAGGGCGAAACTGATCAGGATAGAGCTGAAAAACTTCATACGGATTCCGGCAAGTTACTTGCGAGGGGGGCGAATTATGCCCGACTCGACCCCGACGGCAAGCCGGGGAGTTTGTCTCCGAATATATCAGCGCTCGGCGAACACCACGGCGCGCGCCGCCACCACCAGACAATCGGTCAGCTCTGGCGAGGAAAACTTGGTGAGGATGGCATTGGCCCCGGCCTGGGTCGCCTTTTCACTGCTCATCGCGCTGTCCAGCGAGGTGTGCAGCAGTATGTACAGGTGCTGGAAGTCGGGGGTTTCGCGCAGGGTGCGTGTGAAAGCGTAGCCGTCCATTTCGCTCATTTCGATGTCGGAGACGATCACGTTGATTTCCTGCGCGGTGCCCTGCAGCTCCAGCAACACGTTGATGGCGTCCTTGGCGCTGCGCGCGGTATGGCATTCGACGCCGAGGTTGCGCAGGGTGTGCACCGACTGTTGCAGGGCTACCTGGCTGTCATCCACCACCAGGATATTGGCGGCGGCCAGCAGGCTGGCGTCTTCCTCGCTCAGGGTGGCGTGATGCGGTTCGGGCACCGGCGGGGCGATGGCGTGGATGACTTTTTCGATGTCCAGCACCTGCACCAGAGTGTTGTCGACCCGGGTCACGCCGGTGATGAACGAGCGGCTGCCCGAGCCATAGGGAGGTGGTTTGATGTCGGTGCTCAGGCAATGCACGATGCGGCTGACCGCCTGCACATGCAGGCCCTGGCGCGAGCGGCTGATCTCGGTGACGATCAGGCAGCCGCCGTCCGGGTCGGCCAGCGGCCGTTCGCCAATGGCGCGGGACAGGTCGATGACCGACAGCGAATTGCCGCGCAGGGTTGCCACGCCTTTCACGTGGGGGTGCGATTCGGGCAGCTTGGTCAGCGGCGGGCAGGGGATTATCTCGCTGACCTTGAGCAGGTTGATTGCCATCAACTTGCCGCTGCGCAGGGTGAACAGCAGCAGGGACAGCGAGTCCGCGCGGGCATTTTGCGTGGCCATGGTGACCTTCGTGGGGAACAGGGGATAACCGGTTATCGGCCTGTTCGGGCTTGGCTTTAGTCATTTTGCACCGAGCCAAGGAATGCTCGGGACCCTGTGGGAGCGGCTTTAGCCGCGAACACCGGCGCGGCCGGTGCCATGCACCGCGTTGGATTCTTCGCGGCTAAAGCCGCTCCCACAGGTACCGCGCTGGTTCAATTAGCGCAGCCCCAGCCGACGGGCCAGGCGGCTAAGGTTGGCGCGGTCCAGGCCGAGTTCCCGGGCAGCCGCTGCCCAGTTTTCCTGGTGCCGCTGCAGGCAAGCCTCGATCAGCTGGCGCTGGTAGTCGTCGACGGCTTCGCGCAGGCCCCCTTCGGCTAGCGGTGCCGCCGGCAAGGGCGCGGCAGGGGAGGGCGGGGTGTCGGGCGTTGCGGTTGCGCGCAGGTCCAGGTCGATGGCTTCCAGGGTGAGGATGCGTGGCCTGTCGGAATGTTGGCCCAGCGCCTTGAGCGCCGAGCGGCCGATCAGATGTTCCAGTTCACGTACGTTGCCTGGCCAGTCGTAGGCCAGCAGCGCGGCCTGGGCTTCGCTGCTCAGGCGCAGGCTGTTCAGGCCCAGGCGCGAACGGTTCTGTTCGAGGAAGTAGCCAGCCAATAGCAGCACATCACGCCCACGTTCGCGCAACGGCGGAACGTGCAGCGGGTATACGCTGAGGCGGTGGTAGAAGTCGGCGCGGAAGTTGCCAATACGCACCTCTGCTGCCAGGTCGCGGTTGGTGGCTGCGATCAGGCGCACATCCACCCGGTGTTCGCGATCCGAGCCCAGGCGTTGCAACTGGCCGCTCTGCAGTACGCGCAACAATTTGGCCTGCACCGTCAGTGGCAGTTCACCGACTTCGTCGAGGAACAATGTGCCGCCATTGGCGAGCTCGAACTTGCCGCGGCGCTCGCCATGGGCGCCGGTGAAGGCTCCGCGTACATGGCCGAACAGTTCGCTTTCCACCAGGGTGTCAGGCAGGGCGGCGCAGTTGAGGCTGACCAACGGCTTGTCGGCGCGGTTGCTGGCCTGGTGCAGGGCCTGGGCCACCAACTCCTTGCCGACGCCGGTCTCACCGGTGATCAGTACGGTCAGGTCACTGCCACCGACCAGGCGGATTTCCTCGACCAGGCGCTTGTGCGCGGGGCTCTGGCCAATCAGCTCTTTGTCCTGGCCGCTGGCCTGGCGGTAGATCTCCGCGCGATGGTGTTCGTCTTCCGCGCGCAGGGCCAGGTGCTCGATGCGCTCGGCCACGGTGACCGTGGCGGCGGCAAGGCTGGCGAAGGCCTGCAGAGCGCCCAGCTCCAGGCTCTGGAACTGCCCAGGGGTCAGGGCATCGAGGGTAACCAGGCCCCAAGGGCGCTCGTCGACCATCAACGGGCAACCCATGCAGTCATGTACTTCCAGGTTGGCATCAGGGGCGTTGACCAGGCCGTCGTAAGGGTCGGGTAGCTCGGAGTCGCTGGCGAAGCGGGTGGGTTCCCGGCTGCTGAGCAGGATCTGGAAGCGTGGATGCTCGCTGACTCGGAAGCGCCGGCCCAAGGTATCGGGGCTCAGGCCGTCCACTGCCAGCGGCACCAGCCACTCGCCGTCCAGGCGCAGCAGCGCGGCGGCATCGCAGGGCAGCAACCCCCGCATGGCCTGCAGCAGGCGGCGATAGCGTTCCTGGTCGGGCAGGTCGCGGGAAAGGTCGCTGACCAGGGGCAGCAGGGTGGTGAGCAGGGGCTTCGTGGTCATATGGACTCCTGTGGGTCTATATGACTATACGTCGAGGTGGGTCGTTTTGACATGACCTGCGTCAAACCCCTGATTTTGCTGGAGATAAAAGTTGGCATGATTGATGTAACAGCTCGGGCAGTCATTTGAAGCCACAGGCTCAGGAGTTCTTGCAATGCTCAATGCCGAACAACGTGCAATCATCAAGGCCACTGTCCCCCTGCTGGAAAGCGGCGGCGAAGCACTGACCACCCACTTCTACAAGATGATGCTCAGCGAGTACCCGCAAGTGCGCCCGCTGTTCAACCAGGCCCACCAGGCCAGCGGTGACCAACCGCGCGCCCTGGCCAACGGCGTGCTGATGTATGCCCGCCACATCGACCAGCTGGAGCAGCTTGGCGGCCTGGTCGGCCAGATCATCAACAAGCACGTTGCCTTGCAGATTCTGCCGGAGCACTACCCCATCGTCGGCAGCTGCCTGCTGCGCGCCATCGAAGAAGTGCTGGGCAAGGAAATCGCCACCCCCGCCGTGATCGACGCCTGGGGCGCGGCCTATGGCCAGTTGGCCGACATCCTGATCGGCGCGGAAGAGAACCTCTATAAACAGAAGGAAGAAGCCGAAGGCGGCTGGCGCGGCACCCGCGAATTCCGCCTGGTGCGCCGTGAGCAGGAAAGCAGCGAAATCGTTTCGTTCTACTTTGCGCCGGTGGATGGCAAACCGGTGCTCAAGGCCGAGCCTGGCCAGTACATCGGCCTGAAGCTGGACATCGACGGCGCCGAGCAGCGCCGCAACTACTCCCTGTCGGCACTGTGCGACGGCAAGGAATACCGCATCAGCGTCAAGCGCGAGGCGGGTGGCAAGGTCTCCAACTACCTGCACGATGTGCTGGCGGTGGGCGATACCCTGCAGCTGTTCCCGCCGGCTGGCGATTTCACCCTGGCAGCGAGCGACAAGCCGCTGGTGCTGATCAGCGGTGGCGTGGGTATTACCCCGACCCTGCCAATGCTGCAGGCGGCACTGCAAACCCAGCGTGAGGTGCATTTCATTCACTGCGCCCGTAACGGCGCCGTGCATGCGTTCCGCGCCTGGGTCGACGAGCTGGCCGAGCGTCACCCGCAGCTCAAGCGCTTCTACTGCTATGCAGAACCGCAGGGTGGCGGCGCGGCTGATGCCGTGGGCCTGCTGAGCGAAGACCTGCTGGCCGAGTGGCTGCCGCAAGAGCGAGACGTGGATGCCTACTTCCTCGGGCCCAAGGGCTTCATGGCGGCGGTCAAGCGCCAGTTGAAGGGCCTGGGTGTGCCAGAGCAGCAGAGCCGCTACGAGTTCTTCGGGCCGGCGGCTGCGCTGGAGTGATGTAGCGCCTGCACTGGCCTCTTCGCGGGTAAACCCGCTCCCACAGGGACCGCACAGGTTTCAAACCTTGTGGGGATCTGTGGGAAATTTAGTGGTTTTCAACAAACCAGCCCCCACAGGGATCGCGCAGATTTCAATGCCTGCGCGATCCCTGTGGGAGCGGGTTTACCCGCGAAGAGGCCGGTACAGGCTCACAGAGTATTCATCCCAGCCGCTGGCAAGCCAGCTCCCTTGCAGCATTGCTCCCGCCCGTGGGTAATCGAGAACGAAACGGTCGATCGCATTCGTCGCCTGGGGGCTGGCTTGCCAGCGGCTGGGCCGCACCTCACCTTCCTGCCTATATATAAAGGAGAGATGAAAGCGGCTGTGCAGCTTTCATCTTTAATCCTCCTTTAATCACGGTATCCTTCACTCCCGGGTGTCGAGGGGCTTGCCCCTGCGCGGCACCCGGGCAGCCGCTTTTTTGCCGCCCGGCGTTGAACCGACGTCGTTGCGGCCGGTCTCAGCCACACCGGATAGCCCTGCGCAGCGCTATCACGCCGCTTCCTCGGCACGCTCAAAGGCCCTGCACAGCGTGTAGACTTGCGCCAGGCAGGCGGATCACGCTGCCACTATCCATCGAAGGAACCGGCAATGAACGAACAAACATCGCGCCTGAATCGGGAACGGCGCTTTCTGGTACTGTTGGGCCTGATCTGCATTTCGCTGATCGGTGGCGCCCTCTACATGCAGATAGTCCTGGGCGAGGCACCGTGCCCGCTGTGCATCCTGCAACGTTATGCGCTGTTGTTCATCGCCGTGTTTGCCTTCATCGCCGCGGCCATGCCCGGGCGCCGTAGCCTCACCTTCTTCGAGGCACTGGTGGTGCTCAGCGCCATCGGCGGAATCGTTGCGGCCGGCAACCATGTGTATATACTCGCCAACCCCATGGTCAGTTGCGGCATCGACACCTTGCAGCCGATCGTGGACGACCTGCCGCTGGCCAAGCTCTGGCCGCTGGTGTTCCAGGTCGACGGCTTCTGCAGCACGCCGTACCCGCCGATCCTCGGTCTGTCGCTGGCGCAATGGGCACTGGTGGCGTTCGTCCTTACGGCTGTACTGGTTCCGCTCGGGATCTATCGCAACCGACGCCAGGCTTAGACAAAAGTACCGAGTGGCATGTGGTCTTTTACGCCGCATGAGAAGAGGGAAAATTCGCTCACCGCTTGATCCAGATCAACCCGGAGGCCTTGCAGAATGCGGCTTTGGGGCCTATCAAGCGGGGTGCGACAAACTGTCGCGAAGTTGAATTTTTGAGCGGTATTGTTGCAGATTCTGTAAAGGACTGTTGCTCAATAAGTCATAGTCAAGGGTTGGCGACCTATCTACAATCGCCCCCAATTTCCGTTCGGCACTGCTTGCGAGTCGCAGGATTGAAGGAAGCCTCAGCGCTCCTTTTTGCTGACTTCGTCAAGTTTCGCCCAACGGCGAGACCGGGCGGATCCCCCTCCGCGTTTTCCCGCACCAAATGGACTTGGTCTGAAGTACAGGCCTGTTGCCTACGAAACCATAAGCACCGCTAACCCGCTTGACGCCAAGGTCCTGCAGTCGGACCCCGGGCAGGAGCGAGTACGGGCGCGAAATGCCTCACTTGGCAGGACGAAGTGCTGGCTACCAAAACACAAATTGCATTGAAGCAAGCTGATCTAGAGGTCGTGAGATGAGTAAAAAGCGTTACCCCAGACTGTTTGGCATATTGCCCTTTTTAGGCATGCTTTTACTCAGTGGGTGCAACTGGACCCTGCTCGACCCGAAAGGTCAGGTCGGCATTGAGCAAAAGAACCTGATCCTGATCGCTACCGGCCTGATGCTGCTGGTGGTGATTCCTGTCATTATCATGACCGTGGTTTTCGCCTGGAAGTACCGTGCTTCCAACAAGGCTGCCACCTACACCCCCGACTGGTCGCACTCGACCAAGATCGAAGCCGCGGTGTGGATCATCCCGATCCTGATCATCATCGCCCTGGGCTACTTCACCTACCACTCCACCCACAAGCTGGACCCGTACCGTCCGCTGGATTCCGATGTGAAGCCGGTGCAGATCGACGTGGTCGCACTGGACTGGAAGTGGCTGTTCATCTACCCGGAGCAGGGCATTGCCACGGTCAACAAGATCGTCTTCCCGGCTAACACCCCGGTCAACTTCCGCGTCACTTCCGACGCCGTGATGAACTCGTTCTTCATCCCGGGCCTGGGCGGCCAGATCTACGCCATGGCCGGCATGACCACCAAGCTGCACCTGATCGCCAACGAAAACGGCGAGTTCGACGGTATCAGCGCCAACTACAGCGGTGCTGGCTTCACCGGCATGAAATTCAAGGCTACTGCCACCTCTCAGGAAGACTTCGACAAGTGGGTCGCCGAGGTCAAGCAGTCGCCGAAGAAGCTGGACAAGGCCGAATACGACGCCTTGGCCAAACCAAGCGAAAACAACCCGGTCGCGCTGTATAGCGAGGCTTCGCCTGACCAGTTCCAGCTGATCGTCGACAAGTACGAAGGCATGAACCGCGGTCGTCCGAGCCACGAAGAAGCAGGCAGCAAAGATCTGGCCACTACCAAGGGTGTGGAATCGAGTATGCAACCAGCTGCCGGTGCAGAGGAGTAAGAGATGTTCGGTAAACTAAGCCTGGAGGCGATACCCTATCACGAGCCGATAGTCATGGTGACGCTTGCCATGATCGCGCTCGGTGGTATCGCTGTCGTCGGTGCTATCACCTACTTCCGCAAGTGGACCTACTTGTGGAGCGAGTGGTTGACGACTGTCGACCACAAGAAAATCGGGGTGATGTACATCATCGTCGCGATGGTCATGCTGTTGCGCGGCTTTGCCGACGCCATCATGATGCGTACCCAGCTGGCTGCCGCTACCGGTGGCTCCGAAGGCTACCTGCCGCCTGAACACTATGACCAGATCTTCACCGCTCACGGTGTGATCATGATCATCTTCATGGCGATGCCGTTCTTCACCGGCCTGATGAACCTGGCGGTTCCTCTGCAGATCGGTGCACGTGACGTTGCCTTCCCGTTCCTGAACTCCCTGAGCTTCTACCTGCTGCTGGCAGGCGTGCTGCTGGTCAACATCTCGCTGGGCGTTGGTGAATTCGCCAAGACCGGCTGGGTTGCCTATCCGCCGCTCGCGGGCATTCAGTACAGCCCTGGGGTGGGTGTCGACTACTACATCTGGGCGCTACAGCTCTCAGGCCTGGGTACGACGCTTACCGGCGTGAACTTCCTCGTCACCGTGATGAAGATGCGCGCACCTGGCATGAAACTGATGGACATGCCGATCTTCACCTGGACCTGCACCTGGGCCAACGTGCTGATCGTGGCTTCCTTCCCGATCCTGACCGCTGCACTCGCTCTGCTGACTGTTGACCGTTATCTGGACTTCCACATCTTCACCAACGAGCTTGGTGGGAACCCGATGATGTACGTCAATCTGTTCTGGGCGTGGGGTCACCCTGAGGTTTACATCCTGATCCTGCCGGCCTTCGGTGTGTTCTCGGAAGTTACCTCCACCTTCGCAGGCAAGCGTCTGTTCGGCCACCACTCGATGATCTACGCATCGGGCGCCATCGCCGTGCTGGGCTTCGCTGTATGGCTGCACCACTTCTTCACCATGGGTGCCGGCGCCAGCGTCAACACCTTCTTCGGCCTGGCGACGATGCTGATCTCCATTCCGACCGGTGTGAAGCTGTTCAACTGGCTGTTCACCATCTACCAGGGCCGTCTGCGCTTCACCGCGCCGATCATGTGGACCCTGGGCTTCATGATCACCTTCTCCATCGGTGGCATGACTGGTGTTCTGCTGGCTGTTCCAGGTGCTGACTTCGTGCTGCACAACAGCCTGTTCGTAATTGCTCACTTCCACAACGTGATCATCGGTGGTGCGGTATTCGGCTACATCGCCGGCTTCGCCTACTGGTTCCCGAAAGCCTTTGGTTTCACCCTGAACGAGAAGTGGGGCAAGGCTGCCTTCTGGTTCTGGATCTCGGGCTTCTACGTAGCGTTCATGCCGCTGTACGCCCTGGGCTTCATGGGCATGACTCGTCGTCTGAACCACTCCGACAACCCACTGTGGGAACCCTACCTGTACGTAGCCGTTGTCGGCGCCGTGCTGATCCTGTTCGGTATCGCCTGCCAGCTGATCCAGCTGTACGTATCGGTTCGCGACCGCAACCAGAACCTGGACGTGACCGGCGACCCATGGGGCGGCCGTACCCTGGAATGGTCGACTTCGTCGCCACCTCCGTTCTACAACTTCGCCCACATGCCTGAGAAGGTTGGCCTGGACGCCTGGCACGAAGCCAAGGAAGCCGGTGTTGCCTACAAGCCTGCGGCCAAGTACGAAGCGATCCACATGCCGAGCAACACCTCCACCGGTTTGTTCATGGGCCTGTTCCTGACCGTCTTCGGCTTCGCCTTCATCTGGCACATCTGGTGGCTGGTTGGCGCGAGCCTGGTTGCAACCATCGCTGTCTTCGTTCGCCACGCTGCGCGTGACGACCAGGGCTACATGGTTCCGGCCGAAGAAGTGGCGCGCATCGAAGGCGAGCGCATGAAAGCGCTGGCCAAAGCAGGTGCTCTGCCTGCCGGCGCACGTGTCGAATCGTTTGAGCGGGTGTAATCAATGTCCAGTCAAGTAATGCACGGTGCTGCTCATGGTCACGACCATGGGCATGACGACCACCACCACGACTCGGGCCAGATGACCGTACTCGGTTTCTGGCTGTACCTGATGACCGACTGCATCCTGTTTGCGTCGCTCTTCGCTACCTACGCGGTGCTGTCCGGCAGTTTTGCCGGCGGCCCGTCGGGTCATGACATCTTCCAGCTCGATTTCGTAGCTGTTGAAACGCTGTTCCTGCTGCTGTCCTCGATCACCTTCGGCTTCGCCATGCTGAAGATGTTCGACGGCAAGAAAGCTGGCGTACTGGGCTGGTTGGCTGTGACCTTCCTGTTCGGTGCAGGCTTCATCGCGATGGAAATCTACGAATTCCATCACCTGATCGCCGAGGGCTACGGCCCGAACCGCAGTGGTTTCCTGTCGGGCTTCTTCGCCCTGGTAGGTACCCACGGTCTGCACGTGACCGCCGGCCTGATCTGGATGGCAATCATGATGTACCAGATCAACAAGCACGGCATCACGCCGACCGCCAAGACCCGCATGAGCTGCCTGAGCCTGTTCTGGCACTTCCTGGACGTGGTCTGGATCTGCGTATTCACCGTCGTCTACCTGCTGGGAGTTCTGTAATGGCTAACGCACACGACACTCATCACGAAGGTAACCACGGCAGCGTCAAGTCGTACATGATCGGCTTCATCCTGTCGATCATCCTGACTGCGATCCCGTTCGGCCTGGCCATGTCGCCAAGCCTGCCGAAGAACCTGACCGTTCTGATCATTGTTGCCATGGCCGTGATCCAGGTAGTAGTGCACCTCGTGTACTTCCTGCACATGGACCGCTCGAAAGAGCAGCGCAACAACGTTTCGACGTTCCTGTTCACCACCCTGGTGATCGCTCTGCTTGTCGGCCTGTCGCTGTGGATCATGTTCAGCATCCACTTCGAAATGTTGGCCAAGTGAGGTAAGACTGCATGTCCGTTAAGCACTTTATCCAAATCACCAAACCGGGGATCATTTTCGGTAACGTGCTTTCCGTGGCAGGCGGTTTCTTCCTTGCCTCGAAGGGCCATGTGGATTTCGCCCTGTTCCTGGCGGTGGTGATCGGTACTTCGCTGGTGGTTGCGTCCGGATGCGTGTTCAACAACTGCATCGACCGTGACATCGACCACAAGATGGAGCGCACCAAGAACCGCGTCATGGTCCAGGGCGGCATGTCGCTGCCCCTCGCGCTGATCTACGCCACCCTGCTCGGGGTGGCGGGTTTCAGCCTGCTGTATGTCCAGGCCAACCCGCTGTCGGCGTTCTGTGCGCTGATCGGCTTCATCGTCTACGTCGGTTTCTACAGCCTGTGGCTGAAGCGTAAATCGGTGCACGGCACCTTGGTCGGTAGCCTGTCTGGTGCCATGCCTCCGGTGATCGGCTATTGCGCCGTGAGCAACAGCTTCGACCTGGCTGCGTTTACCCTGCTGGTGATGTTCAGCCTGTGGCAGATGCCGCACAGCTTCGCCATCGCGATCTTCCGCTTCAAGGATTACAGCGCTGCCAACATTCCGGTCCTGCCGGTGGCACGTGGCATCCTCGCGGCGAAGAAGCAGATCGTGCTGTACGTGCTGGCTTTCGTGCTCGCAACCCTGATGCTTACCCTCGGCGGTTACGCCGGCCTCGGCTATCTGGCCGTGGCAGCAGCCATGGGCCTGTACTGGCTGTACATGGCCTGGGCTGGCTACAAGGCCGAGGACGACAGCAAGTGGGCGCGCAAGGTGTTCGGCTTCTCCATCCTCACCGTCACTGCCCTGAGCGTGATGATGGGTGTGGACAGCCAGACCGCTGCGGACGTGCTGATGACATACGCACGCTGATACTGCTGCCTGTTTCACGAAAAAGCCCGGCCACTGTGCCGGGTTTTTTTATGGGCGTTTTTCTGTGCCGGCCTCGTTCGCGGGCTCGCCCGCGAAGAGGCCGGCACAACAGAATATAAATTTCTTATTTTCAAAAAATACATCTGAAAAGATCTATGAAAACAGGAAATTGTCCTTTACAGGCATCCTGTATCGGCATTATCTTCTGATCCAGGCCGCCATATCGGCCAGCGTCGCTCGGACGGTTCCGGGCGCTTACGTACTCAGAGGAAGCCATGGCCAACCCAGGTTCGCCGCGCCGCTTTGCGCGCATCGATCGTCTGCCCCCTTACGTCTTCAACATCACTGCCGAGCTCAAGATGGCCGCCCGCCGCCGTGGCGAGGACATCATCGACCTGAGCATGGGCAACCCCGATGGCGCCACCCCGCCGCACATCGTCGAGAAGCTGGTGCAGGTCGCCCAGCGTGAAGATACCCACGGCTACTCCACCTCTCGCGGCATCCCGCGCCTGCGTCGGGCCATCTCCAACTGGTACAAGGAACGCTACGAGGTCGACATCGACCCTGAAAGCGAAGCCATCGTCACCATCGGCTCGAAGGAAGGCCTGGCGCACCTGATGCTGGCTACCCTCGACCAGGGCGACACGGTGCTGGTGCCCAACCCCAGCTACCCGATCCATATCTACGGGGCGGTGATCGCCGGTGCCCAGGTGCGTTCGGTACCGCTGGTGCCGGGCGTGGACTTTTTCAACGAACTCGAGCGGGCCATCCGCGAGTCGATCCCCAAGCCGAAGATGATGATCCTCGGCTTCCCGTCCAACCCCACCGCTCAGTGCGTGGAGCTGGACTTCTTCGAGCGCGTGGTGGCCCTGGCCAAGCAGTATGGAGTGCTGGTGGTCCATGACCTGGCCTATGCCGACATCGTCTACGACGGCTGGAAAGCCCCATCGATCATGCAGGTGCCGGGGGCCAAGGACATCGCGGTGGAGTTCTTCACCCTGTCCAAGAGCTACAACATGGCTGGCTGGCGGATCGGCTTCATGGTCGGCAACCCCGAGTTGGTCAGTGCCTTGGCGCGGATCAAGAGCTACCACGACTACGGCACCTTCACCCCGCTGCAGGTGGCTGCCATTGCAGCACTGGAAGGCGACCAGCAGTGCGTACGAGACATTGCCGAGCAATACCGCCAGCGCCGCAACCTGCTGGTGAAGGGGCTGCACGAGCTGGGCTGGATGGTCGAGAACCCCAAGGCCTCGATGTACGTATGGGCGAAGATTCCGCCGGAATATGCGCACCTGGGCTCGCTGGAGTTTTCCAAGAAACTGCTGGCCGAAGCCAAGGTTTGTGTGTCGCCGGGGATCGGTTTTGGTGATTATGGTGATGACCATGTGCGTTTTGCCCTGATCGAGAACCAGGATCGTATTCGCCAGGCGATCCGCGGGATCCGGCAGATGTTCCGGGCTGATGGCCTGACTCGTAAGTAAGCCCCATGTCTACAGGTACGGCACATGCCGCACGGCCTGCGCCGTACCTGTAGGAGCAGCTTTCCTACTGCTCTACAGCTACCCAGATAAATATTTTTCTGCACTCATTTCTCACTTCAGAGACCCGAAAGATGAGTGTCTTCACCGCCTATTTCTGCGGCACCGGCTCCCACCGCTTCGACGATGCCAACCCCAACTTCTGGAATGGTGAGCTGGTCTCGACCCTGGCCAGCAATGACCAGGGCCGCGAGTTCGCTCACTGGATTGCCGTTGACGGCCCCGGCAGCGGCAACCTGCAGGATGACAATCTGTTCGTCGAGCCCGGTGGTTATTTCAACTGGAGCGGCCAGTTGTTCGGCAGTGGCTGGGAAGAGAACGTCAACCATGTGCTGAAGGTGATTAAAGGCGAAAGCAGTTGGCAGCGCACCAAGCTGAGCGAGGAAGAATACGAGCGGCTGAAGCAGGCCGGTGTTCCGATCCCGGATGCAACCTCTACAGCTTCCTGGTTCTGGCGCACCTATGACTACGGCGAACGCCACCCGACGCCACAGGAGCTGCAAGAGCGCATCATCAACCTGTTCCGCAAGCCGCGCTTGCCGACCCGGGTGAACCTGGTGGGTTGGAGCAGGGGAGGGATCAGTTGTCACATGCTGGCCAACGCCATGGCGCAGGACCCTGTATTGCGGGACATACCTGTGAATATCTTCGCCATCGACCCGGTGCCGGGCATCGGTAACCTGCAAAGCCAGCGGGTAACCTTGGCGGGCAATGTCCGCGAGTATGTGGGTTTCTATTCGCGGGACGAGCGATCCAAAGGCTTTGCCTGCGTGATCCCTTCGGTCGAACCGAGTACACGGATATGCATCTACCCGATACCAGGCCGCCACGCCACACTGGTGGGCAACGCCTCCATCGACGGTGCGAGTGATGGCAAGGTACTGGCGGAGCCGGGATTGATCGTTCGTCATTTTGCCGAGGTCTGCCTGACCCGCTGGGGTGTGCAACTGGACAGGCGCCTGTTCCTGAGCGACGAGCACTTGATGCGATATCACATGGTCATGGCCGCTGCCGAAGGGCATTACAAGGCCATGCGTAGCGAGTCGTATACCGTACTTACCGAGGGCGAAGATGACGACCGCTTGGTGTATTGCGGCGAGACCTGCATTCACTTCAGCAAAGTGTGTGGTGATGGCTATGAGCCGACCGAGGGCCTTGGCCTGCAGCGCTGGGATGTCACCACCTACAAGGCATTACGCTGACTTGAATGGGCGGCCGGGGAAGTCATTGGTCGCCCGTGTTCAATTGCCGGATCAGCGGCAAATATTTTTTGCATTCCCCTCTATCCAGCCGCCCCGGCTTGGATTGAAAATGGCGCTGCGGGCCAGCCCCGATAACAACAACCTTCCCTCCGTGCCATCATGTCCGAATACAACCCTTGCCTTGACTGCGGCGCCTGCTGCGGGTACTTCCGTGTGTCCTTTTTCTGGGGCGAATGCCAGTCCGCCGGGGGCCTTGTGCCGGACGACCTGGTGGTACAGATCAACCCCACCCGTGTTGCCATGATCGGCACCGATGCCAAACCCTGCCGCTGCATCAGCCTGCAGGGCGAGATCGGCCAGGAAGTGGCTTGCACCATCTACGCCAACCGTTCCAGCCCCTGCCGCGAGTTCGAGGCGTCGTGGGAGGGTGGGGTGCATAACCCCAGCTGCGACGATGCGCGGGCAGCGTATGGCCTGCCACCGCTGACCCCGCCCGGGGCCAACGAGCCGCATTGGCCGGATGATGGGGCTGAGGTGGCCTGATCGTATTTCGTTAGCCTGTACCGGCCCTTTCGCGGGTAAACCCGCTCCTACAGGTATCACCGTACCCTGTAGGAGCGGGTTTACCCGCGAAAGGGCCATCAGCTGTAAGAAGATTCTGAGCCTGCAACCAAATGCTTCAGGTTGCCAGGGATTAGGAATTATCCTACGGCCTCAGTCGGATGCCGTCTGATAGGCAAGTAGCTACCTCAGAGATAACGTTTCGGCGTCGTCACAATTGGCGATCGGGTGTGAGAAGCCCGGTGTTTCGAGATGGCTTGCCAGTTATGGCAGCCGTGCGCGTGCAGGCTTCAGTCTGGCCGGTGCCTCGGACACTGGTCTTCTCACCTCGCGTACGGCTGCCACCTTATCTGTGAGAAGGATGCGAGTGGTTGCCTCTGAAAATATTTCCGAGATGACTATGAAAAAACTTGTACCTGATCCACCCGTTACAGACCTTACTTACCAAGCCGCGAAGTCCCAGGCTACCCAGGTCATGGACATTCTCTCCAACACCATCCTCCAATACCTCGACGCAGAAGCCCCGGACCTGCGTTCCACCTTTCTCGAAAACATGTCGACGCAAACTGCCCTGCTGCACGCCTTGTTAGCCCACATAAAGGCGCAGGAGGCCCAGGCATGAGCGACCACCTCAAATCCCGCACCACCGTAGGTGCGGAGAAATTCCTTGAGCTGTACCGGGTAGAGCCGGGTGTACCGCTTGATCTGGCATTCGATGAATTGTCGGTGCTGATCGGCTGTATCAAGCATTTGAACGAAGAGGCCGAGATGGAGGGCGACAAGATCGCCGGCAGCGCGGCGCGCATACTCAGTGCCATGGCCAAGGCGCTGATCAATGACATGGAAATGGGCTTGAATCGGGGCGCCTGAACGATTTTTGGGGCCGCTTTGCGGCCCATCGACGCGGTTCGTCGCCACGACAAGCCAGGCTCCCACAGGTATAGTGCAAGGCTCCGGGCCTGTGGTGCACCTGTGGGAGCCTGGCTTGCCGGCGATGGGCTGCGCAGCAGCCCCGGGATGCTTGAACCGATCGCTTGACGTTAAACTGTCATCTCCCCAGCAATGGACAGGAGATCCGGCGTGACCCCACCCCGCAGTTTCCCCAGTGACCTCTGCCTCGACAGCCCGCGTCTGCAATTGCGCCCCATGCGCCATGCCGATGCCGCGCAATGGCTGGCGATCATGGCCGACCCCGAGGTCATGCGCTATTGGCACCATGCACCTTGGCAAGACCTGGCCGAAGCCGAAAGCGCCCTGGCCGCCGACCGCGAAGCCTATGCCAATGGTGACCAGCTCAAGCTTGGCATGTACCGCCGTGACAACGGCGAACTGATCGGTATGGTCCAGCTGTTCAACATCGACGATGTATCCCGCCGTGGTGAAATCGGCTACTGCCTGGCCAGCGCGGTGCAGGGCAGGGGTTACATGGACGAAGCACTGACCTGCTTCATCGATTACCTCGCCCACACCCTGCACATGCGCCGCCTGGAAGGCGAGATCGACCCGCGCAACCAAGGTTCGGCACGCACTCTGGAGCGCCAGGGCTTTGTGCTGGAAGGCACATTGCGTGCGCGTTGGTGCGTTGCCGGCGAGTTGTCCGATTCGGGTATTTATGGCCTTCTGCTAGAGCCCCCGGTTGCATAGGAAGTAAATCTCTTGCCAGTTTTCTACCTGAGCGCCAGCCTGCTGCTTTACCTGCTCGCACTGTTCTTCGACGGCGCGCTGATGAGTGGTGACCGCCACATGCCGGCCCTGCAGATGCTGTTGTACGGGCCTTGGGGCATGCCCTTCGGGTTGTACCAGTGGTTTGCCAACCCGCTGCTGGCCCTGGCAATCCTTGCCCATCGGCGCTTTCGTCGTCTGGCCTTGCTGGTCGGGCTGGTGGCTGTGTATCTGGCGGCCAGCAGCTTTGGAATTGACCGCCTGCCGGACAATCAGAGCTATGAGTTCCATGACCTGACCGGTTTTGGTGCCGGTTTCTACCTGTGGCTGGCGGCAATGGTGGTGTTTTGCATGGGCCAGGCCTGGCATTGCTGGAGGGCACGCAGCGCCGACGACATGCCGGGCTGGAGCTGGCTGGATGTGGTGTTGATCGCGGCGCTTGGCGTGATGTTTTATGCGGCAACGCAGATGCCGTCGCTGCGCTTCGAGCCGGGCAAGGTGCTGATGCCGCCGGAACAGCCGCAGACGCTGTGATGCCCACAAGGAGAGTTTATGACCAAGCATTACCTGACGGGCCTGGCATTGGCCTGTGTGCTGCCGCTGGCCCAGGCGGATGACTACACGCCGGGATACGGGCAGTGCATGGACAAGGCGTCCAGTACCGTGGCCATGAGCGAGTGCATTCGGGCCGAGACGCAGTTGCAGGACCAGCGTTTGAACCGGGTGTACAAGCAATTGATGGGCAAGCTGGATGCCGGGCAGCAGAAGAGCCTGCGTGATGTGCAGCGCAAGTGGCTTGCCTACCGCGATGGCAATTGCGGGTTCCATGTGCAGGCCAGTGGCGGGACCATGGCACAGCTGGAAGGTGGGTCCTGTGTGATGGACATGACCCGCGACCGGGCGGCGGAGCTGGAGCGCGTGCTCAGCCCTGGGCAGTGAGTACTGCCAGTACTGGCCCTATCGCCGGCAAGCCAGCTCCCACAGGGAGCGCATACCCTGTCAGGCAGTGCAATACCTGTGGGAGCTGGCTTGCCGGCGATGGGGCGCGAAGCGGCCCCGTTTTTACTTGCGTGGTTCGCGCAGCGCCCGGGCCTTGAGATACTCGCGCACTTCCACCGCATCCCCGGCAAACTCGATACGCTCTGCTTTCGCTGCACGCTGGTAGGCATACATCGGGTCGTAATACTCGCTCAGCAAGCTTTCGATGAAGACCCGGTGCAACTCCACCGAACCACTGCGCTGCTGCTCGTCCAGCGCCTGGCGCAGGATTTCCGACAGCCGCTGATGGCGCTCGCCGCCGAGGCGCTTTTGAATCCTGCCCATGCTCTGCAGAAGTGTCTCGGCAAATAGCCGCCGGCCATCTTCTTCACCATGCAGGCTGACGAACTCGGCGCTCAGGTCGATCACGTAGTCGCGCAGGATACGCTCCACGCGGTTGGCCAAACTGTCTTCCAGCCACACCAGCGGGTATTGCTGCATGCCCTGGTACAACTCCAGCGGTACGGTGCAGCTGCCCACGATTCGGCCTTCGTCTTCCAGCACGAACTGCTCGATACCCCGGGCGCGTTTTTTCAACACGTCTATGGCCAGCCTGTTCTCGAAGTCGATCTGCGCTGGCTGTGCAGTGGCGCGCTTGCCAAAGCTGGAACCTCGATGGTTGGCGTAGCCCTCCAGGTCAAGCTCGTTGTCCAGCAAGTGCAGCACGTCGGTCTTGCCGGTACCGGTCAGGCCACCCACTAGCACGAAATCACATTGCGCGACCGCCTGTTGGGTAGTCTCCAGCAGGAAGTGGCGCATGGCCTTGTAGCCGCCCTCGACGAGGGGGTAGTCGATGCCCTTCTCATCGCGCAGCACTTTCTGCACAAGATGCGAGCGCAGGCCGCCCCGGAAGCAGTACAGGTAGCCTTCCGGGTGATCCTCGGCGAACTTTGCCCAGGCCTCCAGACGTGCCTGCTTGATCTCGCCGCTGACCAGCTTGTGGCCCAGAACGATGGCTTCAGCCTGGCCCTTCTGCTTGTAGCAGGTGCCGACCTTTTGCCGCTCCTGGTCATTCATCAGTGGCAGGTTTACGGCACCGGGGAAGGCGCCCTTGGCAAATTCGACAGGTGCACGCATGTCCATCATCGGCACGTCGTCGAGGAACAACTGGCGGAAGTCGGTGCAGTCGGGGCGCATCAGATCACCTCGACCGCGTGGCTCTGTCGCTCGACCAGCTTGCCGATCGGCGCCAGTTGCAGGCCCAGTTCGGCGGCCACCGCGAGGAACTCGGCTTCACCCTCCGGGGTAACCGCCACCAGCAGGCCACCGCTGGTCTGCGGGTCGCACAGCAGATGCTTCTGGTCGTCGCTCAGGGCGCCGATCTTGTGGCCGTAGCTGTCGAAGTTGCGCAGGGTGCCGCCGGGGATGCAGCCCTCGGCCAGGTAGTGGTCGACGCTGGGCAGGCGCGGGACGGCGGCATAGTCCAAATGAGCGGTAAGGCCACTGCCCTCGGCCAGTTCCACCAGGTGGCCGAGCAGGCCGAAACCGGTGACGTCGGTCATGGCCTTGACCCCGTCAAGCTTGCCGAAGCGGCTGCCGGGCGTGTTGAGGGTGCACATCCAGTCGCGGGCAAGGCCCTGGTCCTGGGTGCGCAGCTTGGCCTTTTTCTCGGCGGTGGTGAGGATGCCGATACCCAGTGGCTTGGTCAGGTACAGGCGGCAGCCTGCGCTGGCGGTGTCGTTGCGCTTGAGGTGACGCTTGCTGACCACGCCGGTGACGGCCAGGCCGAAGATCGGCTCGGGGGCGTCGATGGAGTGGCCGCCGGCCAGCGGGATACCGGCTTCGGCGCATACCGCACGGCCGCCGCGGATCACCTCGCGGGCCACTTCCGGTGGCAGCACGTTGACTGGCCAGCCGAGAATGGCAATGGCCATCAGCGGGTCGCCGCCCATGGCGTAGATGTCGCTGATGGCGTTGGTGGCGGCGATACGGCCGAAGTCGTACGGGTCATCGACGATCGGCATGAAGAAGTCGGTGGTCGAAACCACGCCGCGCTCGTCATCCAGCGCGTACACGGCCGCATCGTCGCGCGAGGCGTTGCCCACCCACAGTTTCGGGTCCAGGGCCTGGGCGCCGCTTTCTGCGAGGATCACATCCAGCACCTTGGGGGAGATCTTGCAGCCACAGCCGGCACCATGGCTGTACTGGGTCAGGCGAATCGGCTCGCTCATGTGCACCTCAGGAGGTCAATTTGATGCGCGATTGTAGCAAAGCTGGCCTTTGCGCCTGCGCCTCTTATAATTCCCGTCGTCGGCGTATAGGCCGACATTTCCCCGCTATTGAACCGGAGAACACCCCATGCTCAAACGCCCTCTGGCGCTCGCCGCCGGCCTCGTGCTGTCTTGCTGTGCCGTTGTCGCCCAGGCCGCCGACACTCTGCGGGTCAGCGCCATCCCTGACGAAGCACCGACCGAACTGCAGCGCAAGTTCAAACCGTTGGGCGAGTACCTGGCCAAGCAGTTGGGCATGGAGGTGAAGTTCGTGCCTGTGGCCGATTACCCCGCGGTAGTCGAATCGCTGGCCTCCGGCCGCCTGGACCTGGCCTGGCTGGGGGGCTTCACCTTCGTACAGGTGCATTTGAAGGACCCTGCCGCCACGCCGCTGGTGCAGCGTGAACAGGATGCGCAGTTCACTTCCAAATTCATCACCGCCAACCCTGATGTGAAGAGCCTGGCCGACCTCAAGGGCAAGTCGTTTGCCTTCGGTTCCATCTCCTCCACTTCGGGCAGCCTGATGCCGCGTTACTTCATGCTCAAGCAGGACAACATCAAGCCTGAAGACTACTTCGGTCGCGTTGCCTACTCCGGCGCCCACGATGCCACTGTGGCCTGGGTGCAGGCCGGCAAGGTCGATGGCGGCGTGCTCAACGCCAGCGTGTGGCAGAAGCTGGTGGATGCCGGCAAGGTCGATACCGCCAAGGTAAAGGTGTTCGCCACCACCCCGACCTACTTCGACTACAACTGGACCGTGCGCGGCAACATGGACCCGGCGCTGAAAGAGAAGATCAAGAAAGCCTTCCTCGACCTCGACCCGGCCAACCCGGAGCACAAGGCGATCCTCGACCTGCAGGCGGCCAGCCGCTTCATCGAGACCAAACCTGAGAACTACGTGGGCACCGAGCAGGCTGCGCGCGAGGCCGGCCTGCTCAAGTGATATCGACAGTGGCTTCCAACGTGGCTATTCATCTGCACGGGGCCGGGCTGCGCCATGGCCAGGTGCGTGCGCTTGATGCCGTGAGCCTGAGCATCGGCCAGGGCGAGCGCGTCGCCATCATCGGGCCTTCGGGCGCGGGCAAGTCCAGCTTGCTGCACCTGATGGCGACCGCCGTCCAGCCCAGCAGCGGGCGCCTGGAGTTGCTCGGCCAACAGCCCTGGGCGCTGTCCGCCAAGGCCCGGCAGCGCCTGCGTGCGCGGGTAGGCCTGGTGCACCAGGCGCCGCCCTTGCCACCGCGCCAGCGGGTGGTGACGGCAGTGCTGGCCGGCCGCCTGGGGCAGTGGGGCATGCTGCGTGGCCTGTTCAACCTGCTGTACCCCAGTGATGTGCCGGGAGCGCGCCAAGCCCTGGCCGAGCTGGGCCTGGCCGACAAACTGTTCGTGCAGTGCGGGCAATTGTCCGGTGGCCAGTTGCAGCGGGTGGGTATTGCCCGGGCGCTGTACCAGCGGCCGCAGGTGTTGCTGACCGATGAGC
Source organism: Pseudomonas sp. ABFPK (assembly GCF_001586765.1). Taxonomy (NCBI): domain Bacteria; kingdom Pseudomonadati; phylum Pseudomonadota; class Gammaproteobacteria; order Pseudomonadales; family Pseudomonadaceae; genus Pseudomonas; species Pseudomonas sp. ABFPK. The sequence continues at coordinate 21,587 of NZ_LQXW01000034.1, forward strand.
CGGTGTCGGCCATGGACCCGGTGCTGGCCGACCACAGCCTGGCCTTGCTCAACCGCCACGCCCAGGCCAATGGCGTCACCCTGGTGGCGAGCCTGCATGCCGTGGACCTGGCGCTGGCGCACTTCCCGCGGGTGATTGGTATCCGCGAAGGGCAGGTGGTGTTCGACTGCCCGGCGCAAGCGGTGACCGAGCAGTTGCTGGATGCGTTGTATGCGAATGAACAACTGGCTTCACCACCGAGCCAGGGGCCGACCCTGACCGTGCAGATACCGCGATGCTGAAACTTGATGCCCGCGACCCGGCGCTGTTTCATCGGTTGCTGCTGACGCTGCTGGCTGTGGCGGTGCTGTGGCCTGGCGTGCAGCTGAGCGAATTGAACCCGGCGGTCCTGCTGCAAGCGGAGAATCGCCAGCAGATCGCCAGTTTCACCAGTGCCTTCTGGCCACCAGCACACGATGCCGACTTCCTTTCCCTGCTTTATGAGGCCACCTTGCAGACCCTGGCCGTGGCCACGGCCGGCATGGCGTTGGCGTTGCTACTGGCGGTCCCTGCCGGGTTGCTGGCCAGCCGTGCCTTGTCGCTGCGTGCCGCCTCACGTGGCGGGCGCGCCGGATTGTGGTCGCGTCTGCTGCGCCTGCCAGTGCGCTGGTTGCTGATTTTCCTGCGCAGTGTGCCGGAGATCGTCTGGGCGTTGCTGTTCGTGCGGGCCGTCGGGCTGGGGCCGACGGCGGGCGTGCTGGCAATCGCCATTACCTACAGCGGTATGCTCGGCAAGGTGTATGCCGAGATCTTCGAATCGGTCGACCAGCGCCCGGCCCATGCCTTGCTGCAGGCGGGTAGTGGCCGCCTGGCTGCGTTTTTCTACGGCATCCTGCCCAGTGCGGTGTCCGAAGTGGTGTCCTATACCGTGTACCGCTGGGAGTGCGCGGTACGCGCCTCAGTGGTGATGGGCTTTGTCGGTGCTGGCGGGCTGGGGCAGCAGATCGACCTGTCGATGCGCATGTTTGCGGGAGCGGAAGTGGCAAGCATGCTGCTGACCTTCCTGGTCCTGGTGATGCTGGCCGACCTGCTCAGCCGCTTCCTGCGCTGGAGGCTTGCATGAACCGGGGCATCAACTGGCTGGTGCTCGGCGCCATCGTGGCTGCAGTGATGGCCTCGTTCGCCTACCTGGAGCTGGACTTGCAGGCGCTGGTCGGCAACGGTGGGCTGGGGCAGATGGGCGAATACGCCGGGCGTTTCCTGCACCCGGACCTGTCTGCCGGGCACCTGCGCGCAGTAGCGCATGGGGCGCTGGAAACCTTGGCCATGTCCGGCCTGGGCACCTTGTTGGCCATGCTGCTGGGCATGCTGTTGGCGCTGCCGGCCGCTGGCCGGTTCGGTTGGCCGCTGCAGGCCTGTGCGCGGTTGTTGCTGAATGCCCTGCGGGCCATCCCGGAACTTGTGTGGGCGGCGCTGACGGTACTGGCGGCCGGGCTTGGGCCGAATGCTGGTACCCTGGCCTTGGCGCTGCATACCGCTGGCGTGCTGGGGCGGCTGTTTGCCGAGGCGCTGGAGAACGCACCGCCGGAGCCCGCAGCTGCCATCCGCTTGCAGGGCGGTAGCCAGGTGGCGGCATTCTGCTTTGGCACCTTGCCCAATCTGTGGCCGCAGTTGCTGGCTTATAGCTTGTATCGGTGGGAAAACAACATCCGCATGGCGAGCGTGCTGGGATTTGTCGGGGCTGGCGGGTTGGGGCAGATGCTGTACACAACCTTGAGTTTGTTCCAGGAGGCCCAGGCCAGCACGGTGATCATGGGGATGCTGGTGCTGGTGTTGCTGGTGGATGCGTTGAGTGATGTGTTGCGCCAGCGCTATGTGCGGGCCTGACAGATAGTCGGGGCCGCGTTGCGGCCCTATCGCCGGCAAGCCAGCTCCCACAGGTACGGTGCAAGGTCACAGGATTTCACGGCCCCTGTGGGAGCTGGCTTGCGATAGGGCAGTTGAGGTCTGGCACTAAGCCAACTCCCCACACTGCGCCTCCCGCTGCATCGACTCCAGATTCCGCTCGATCGTCTCGCAAATGCTGTCCATCTGGATCTGGTGCTCACTGAACCTGAACGGGCTCTGCAAATCCGTCCCGATCCGCTCGATGGCCAGCAGCATGAAGCCCACCACCGTCGATGCCAGCGGCGTGAACCAGCCCAGCGACTCCACCAGCCCCACCGGCACGATCAGGCAGAACAGGGTGATGAACAGCCGCGGAAAGTACACGTAAGGGTAGGGCAGCGGCGTATTGGCGATCCGTTCCATGCCACCTTGGGCATTGGACAGGTCCACCAGCGTCGATTCCAGCCTTGCCAGGCGAATGCTGTCCAGCCGCCCGGCCTGGTACTCCCGCGCCAGCAACGCCGCCGAACCACTCAGAATGTCGTTGGCGAAATTGTTCGAGCGGTTGCGCCGCTCGAATTCCGCTGGCGGAATGAACGCCATCAGTTCATCCGGGCAGCGCTCGCCCTTCAGGTGCGCCGCCAGGCAGTTCACATAGGCGATATGCCGACGCAGCAGGGTAGCCTTGACCGGGTTCAGGCCATCATCCGGGTCATCGATCAGCGTCAGCGCCTGCCGCGCGAAACTGCGTGAACTGTTCACCAACGCCCCCCACAATGTGCGAGCTTCCCACCAGCGGTTGTAGGCGCTGCTGTTGCGAAAGCTCACCAGCACCACCAGCGCCGAGCCAAGCAAGGTCAGCGGGATCAACGGCAGGGTGAACTTGCTGTTGAAGAACAGCATGAAATCGATGGTGACCAGCACATCCCAGATCAGCAGCCAGAACAGCGACCAGCCGATATAGCCGATGGTCTTCACCGCCAGGCGGTACTTGCGGAAAATGATGTCTTTCACGCGGGGGTACCTCGAAACACGGGTGATGCAGGATCGGACGTCGAGGCGCGGCGAAGGTTCGGGTGTTGAATGTTGCAAGGTTTTTTATGACCGTGAAGAGAAAAGTCTGACCCCGTTATGGGAAATGCCTGAGTTCCCATATAAGGGGTAAGGCGACAGAGTGGGCCGCTTCAACACTTGAATGGGTGTATCCGTACGGATACGATTGGGTGACCACTTGATGTATCTCGTTGAACAGACGGAGAGCTTTGCCGTTTGGCTATCCAGCTTGAGAGATTTGAGGGCCCAGCTTGCGATAGGTCGTAGATTGGAGCGAGCAGCAATGGGGAATCTTGGAGATGTCAAATGGCTTGGAGGCGGTATCGGTGAGCTTCGCATCGATGTAGCTGCTGGATATCGTGTCTATTTTGCGCAAAAGGGCCAGAGGCTGGTTCTGCTGTTGGTCGGCGGAGACAAGTCCACCCAGGCCACCGATATCCTCAAAGCCAGAAAACTGCTGAAGGAGATGAAATGAGCGAAAAGTTGATCCCGTTTGATATGGCGGCCTTGTTGAGTAGTGATGAGGCCATCACTGAGTACCTTAGTCAGGTCCTCGCAGATGGCGATACCGAGGAAATAATTCGGGCACTTGGCCATATCGCTCGCGCACGGGGAATGACGCAGATCGCCACCGAGAGTGGGTTGGGAAGGGAAAGTCTGTACAAGGCACTCAGTCCAGGCGCAAAACCACGCTTTGACACTGTGCTGAAAGTCATTCGTGCCTTGGGGGTCGACCTCCTCGTTCAGCCCCATGTAGTTCCCCGCTAGCAGAACAGGGATTTCGGAGGGCTGAACGGGGCGGTTGGTCAGCTTCATCGCAGGTCATTCCTGCGCTGGCAACGGGGCGCGGTCGGAGCGGCCGAGGCCATTGCCTCCACTACTTGGCGAGGCCGTGAGCCAGAGGGGCTGGTCGTCTGGATGCTACTCCACCGGGTCACTCACCGGCTTGGCAAAGATGGCCTTGAGTTCGCTGGTCATCGGGAACTCCAGGTTCAAGCCTTTAGGCGGAATCGGCTGTTCGAACCAGCGCTGGTAGATCCCGTTGATTTCCCCTGAGCTGTACAGCTCGCCCAGCGACGCGTTCACCAGCGCGAGGAACTGCGGGTCATCCTTGCGCACCATGCAGCTGTAGATTTCCCGCGACTGCTCTTTCCCGACCACCACCCAGTTGTGCGGATCGCGAGCCTTGGCGCGTTCGCCGTAGAGCAGCGCATCGTCCATGTAGAACGCCGCCGCCCGGCCGGACTGCAACATCTGGAAGGCTTCACCATGGTCCTTGGCGCTGATCACGTACATGTCCATCTTGTTATCAACGTTGTAGCTTTTCAGATAGCGTTCGTTCGTGGTGCCTGCAGTGGTTACCACATTCTTGCCGCGCAGGTCGGCGAAACTCTTGATCCCGCTGTCTTTGGCCGTCAGTAATTGACCTTTGACATAGATGAACCCATAGGAAAACGCCACCTGCTTCTGGCGCTCTGCGGTGACGCCGGTCGAGCCGCACTCCAGGTCAACGGTACCGTTCTGTACCAGCGGAATGCGGGTTTGCGATGTCACCAGGTTGTACTTCACCTTGAGCTGGGGCAACGCCAGCTTTTGCTGTACCCGCTCGACGATCTTTTTCGCCAGGTCTACTGAGTAGCCCATGGGTTGTCCCGAATGGTCTCCCACGTAGGAGAACGGCACCGAAGCATCGCGATAGCCCAGGGTAATGCTGTTGGCTCTGGCAATCTTGCTCAGGGTAGGCCCCAGCGCTGCTTCGTCAGCATGGGCCTGGGTGCCTAGCAACAGGCCAAGGGTGCAGCCGATCAACGTGATTTTTCGCATTGTTATTCTCCGTTGTAGGTGAGGGGTTAGCGACGTGCTGCAATAACGGTTATTTCCACCAATACCTGCGGACGCGCCAGTTCGGCCTGCAAGGTGGTGCGACTTGGTGCCTGGCCGGGCGACAACCAGGCGGACCACACTTCATTCATCGCAGCGAAATCTTTACCGATGTCCTTCAGGTAGATGGTCGCGCTGAGCAAGTGATCCTTGTCGCTGCCCGCCTCGGCCAATAATGCGTCGATCTTTTCCAGCACTTGGCGAGTCTGGCCGCCGGCATCGGTGGCGTCGTCCGGCACCTGGCCAGAGAGAAACACCAGGTCGCCGAAGGTCACGGCGCCGGACAAGCGTGGATTGGGCTGGATACGGTTAATGGTCATCGGGTGGTCCTTCTAAGGAGTTAGCGTTCAAGCTGCGCGGGGCGTAAAACCCTGCAGGTCGATGGAGGGGCGGCGCTGGCCGATCAGTTCACTGAGCAATCGTGCACTGGCGCAGGCCAGGGTGAAGCCCAGTGCACCATGGCCGAGGTTCAGCCACAGATTGCGATACGCCGTTGCGCCCAGCAGCGGTACGCCGCTGGGGGTCGCCGGCCGCATGCCGGCCCATTCGATGGCGTAGTCGTAGTCACCAGCATTGGCGAAGGTTTCGCGGGCCTGGCGTTTTAGCAGGGCCAGGCGCTTGGGGTCCAGCGACGGATCGAAACCGACAATGTCAACCATCGCCGCCACCCGCAGCTGTTCGCCAATCCGGGCGTAGACGATCTTGCGATCGTAGTCGGTGATGCTCAGGTCCGGCGCCTTGTGCTGTGCGCCGATCGGTAATGTCAGGCTATAGCCCTTGAGTGGATACAGCGGCAGGTCGATGCCCGGCAGTGCCAGCAACGCACTGCGATGGCCGGCCGCAACCACCAGGTGCTCCACCGGCAGCACTTCGTCGTCCAGTTCAATCGCATTCACCACGCCATGCGCATGGCGAATTGCGGACACCGCCTGGCCCAGGCGGAACTTGCAGCGTCCCGACGCCTGCAGGCGCGCCGCCAGTTGCTGGCAAAAGCTGTGGCAATCGCCGACTTCTTCATCCGGGGTATAGATGGCGCCGACAAAGGGCGCCTCTGCCAGTGCCGGGTCCAGACGGGTGCAGTCGGCGTGCGACAGCACCAGTTGTTGCTGGGGCGCGGCAAGGTTCTTGCGCGCATGTTCGAAGCTGCTGGCCTGGCGGAAGGTGACCAGCTTGCCGTTGCGCCGCCAGTTGAAACCGTCCAGGCCATCCTCTTCTCGCCAGGTTTGCAAGGTCGATTGGCTCAACAGCGCGAGGCGCAACAGGTGGCCTGCGTTGGCGCGGTTGACCGAGGAGCGGCAAGCACCAAGGAATGCTGCCATCCAGCGCCATTGGGCACGATCGAAGCGCGGGCGCAATCGCAGCGGCGATTCACCTCGCAGCATCCAGCCAAGGGCCTGCAATGGCACACCTGCGTCGGCCAGGGGCGCCACGTACCGATAGGACAGCTGGCCGCCGTTGGCGAAGCTGGTTTCACTGCCCAACGAATCGCGAGCCTCGATCAGCGTCACGTCAAAGCCGTCGCGTACCAGTGCGTAAGCGGTTGACAGGCCAATGACGCCACCGCCGATGATGCATACATGCTGAGCCATGTCAGTCCTTGGTCGTGGTTGGAACGAGGCTGAGGTTAGGGCCAGGTGACAGGTGGCGAAAAATGAATAAAGATCGCTGAGCCATAAACAAAGGTTATGGACTTGCCATGCGCCTTCGCCATATCGAGATTTTCCAGGCCATCCGCCAGACCGGCTCGGTCAGCGGTGCCGCACAGTTGCTGCACGTTTCCCAACCTGCCGTGACCAAGGTTCTGCAGCACGCCGAGCAGCAACTGGGCTTCCCGTTGTTCCTGCGGGTGCGCGGCAAGCTGCAGCCCACGCCCGAAGCGCTTGAGCTGGAGCGTGAGGTCGACAAGGTCACGGAGAGCCTGCAAGGGGTGCGACGCCTGGCGCAAAGCCTGCGTCGCGCGCCAGGCCACAGCCTGCGGATCGGTGCGACCCCGGCACTGGCCCTGTCGCTGCTGCCGCCGGCCATTCATGAATGGACCCAGCGTTATCCGGATATCGCCTGCGAGTTGTCCAGCGCCCACAGTCGCGAACTGGTGCAGAACCTGTTGATGCGGGAGATCGATGTCGCCCTGACCTTGCAACAGCCAGATCACCCTGCGCTCAAGGCTCAGGCGCTGGCCAGCGGGGTTTTGGTGGCATTGGCACCGGCAGGTTACTGGCCGCTGGAAGATGAAGGCAAGCCGCTGCCGTTGGCGGCACTGGCCGGTGCGCCCATGATCGGGCTGTCCAGCGCCGACCCGCTGTCGGTGCGCCTCGAAAGCTACCTCAAGGCGGTGGAGCCGCCGCCACGGGTGAGCATCGCGGTGCAAACCTATTCACTGGCCAGGGCGATGGTCGAATCCGGTGCTGGGCTGGCGGTGATCGATCCCTTCACCGCACTTGGCGCGGCGCCTGGGGCGACCGCGATCAGGCCGCTGGCCCCGGCGCTGCCGATTACCTTGTATGCGGTCACCCGCACTGCCGAACCGTCACCGCATACATTGAGCGAGCTGCTGACGATTTTCAGCAGCCGTGCCCAGGGGCAGCTGGATCGCTGGCGCTGACCGGACGGGCAAAAAAAAACCGACCATAAGGTCGGTTTTTTCCGGATCTTGGTGCCCCGAGGGAGACTCGAACTCCCACTCCTTTCGAAAACGGATTTTGAATCCGCCGCGTCTACCAATTCCGCCATCAGGGCTTGTGGCGCGCAGTATAGAGAGCCACCGCTGGTCGGTCAATCGGCTTTCATGGTCAATTTTCACACATTGGGCTAAACTTCCCGGCCCTGCCGAACCGAACATCATCATGCGCGTCGCCGATTTTTCCTTCGAACTCCCCGATTCCCTGATCGCCCGCCACCCGTTGGCCGAGCGCCATGGCAGCCGTCTGCTGGTGCTCGATGGGCCAACCGGCGCGCTGGCGCACCGGCAATTCCCCGATCTGCTCGAGTATCTGCGCCCCGGCGACCTGATGGTGTTCAACAACACCCGGGTGATCCCGGCGCGTTTGTTCGGCCAGAAAGCTTCCGGCGGCAAGCTGGAAGTGCTGGTCGAGCGCGTGCTCGACAGCCATCGGGTGCTGGCCCATGTGCGCGCCAGCAAGGCGCCCAAGGTAGGCGCGGTCATCCTCATCGATGGCGGCGGCGAGGCCGAAATGGTCGCACGCCATGACACGCTGTTCGAGCTGCGCTTCACCGAAGAGGTGCTGCCGCTGCTCGACCGTGTCGGCCACATGCCGCTGCCGCCGTACATCGACCGCCCCGACGAGGGCGCCGACCGTGAGCGCTACCAGACTGTGTACGCCGAACGAGCCGGTGCAGTCGCCGCACCGACCGCAGGCTTGCACTTCGATGAGGCGTTGCTGGAGAAGATTGCCGCCAAGGGTGTAGAGCGTGCCTTCGTCACCTTGCACGTGGGCGCGGGCACCTTCCAGCCGGTGCGGGTCGACAAGATCGAAGACCACCACATGCATAAAGAGTGGCTTGAAGTGAGCCAGGAGGTGGTCGATGCCATCGAGGCTTGCCGCGCCCGTGGCGGCCGGGTAATCGCAGTCGGCACCACCAGCGTGCGTTCGCTGGAGAGCGCAGCGCGCGATGGCGTGCTCAAATCCTTCAGCGGCGATACCGACATCTTCATCTACCCGGGCCGGCCGTTCCATGTGGTCGACGCCCTGGTCACCAACTTCCACCTGCCGGAGTCCACGCTGCTGATGCTGGTCTCGGCCTTCGCCGGCTACCCCGAGACCATGGCCGCCTACGCGGCAGCGGTCGAGCAGGGGTACCGCTTCTTCAGTTACGGTGATGCCATGTTCATCACCCGCAATCCGGCGCCACGCGGGCCCGAGGATCAAGCATGAGTCGCACCTGTCGAATGTCCTTCGAACTGCTGGCCACCGACGGCAAGGCCCGTCGTGGCCGCATCACTTTCCCACGTGGCACCGTGGAGACCCCGGCATTCATGCCGGTGGGCACCTATGGCACGGTCAAGGGCATGCTGCCACGCGACATCGAAGCCATCGGCGCCGAGATGATTCTGGGCAACACCTTCCACCTGTGGCTGCGCCCGGGCACCGAGGTGATCAAGAAGCACAACGGCCTGCACGACTTCATGCAGTGGAAAGGCCCGATCCTCACCGACTCCGGTGGCTTCCAGGTGTTCAGCCTGGGCGCCATGCGCAAGATCAAGGAAGAGGGCGTGACCTTCGCCTCGCCGGTCGATGGCGCCAAGGTGTTCATGGGCCCGGAAGAGTCGATGCAGGTGCAGCGTGACCTGGGCTCGGACGTGGTGATGATCTTCGACGAGTGCACCCCGTACCCGGCCGAGCACGATGTGGCGCGCGCGTCCATGGAGCTGTCGCTGCGCTGGGCCCAGCGCTCGAAGAACGCCCACGCCGACAACACTGCGGCGCTGTTCGGTATCGTCCAGGGCGGCATGTACCAGGACCTGCGCATGCGCTCGCTGGAAGGCCTGGAAAACATCGGCTTCGACGGCCTGGCCATCGGTGGCCTGTCGGTGGGCGAGCCCAAGCACGAAATGATCAAGGTGCTGGATTACCTGCCGGGCCAGATGCCTGCTGACAAACCTCGTTACCTTATGGGGGTAGGCAAACCGGAAGATCTCGTTGAGGGTGTGCGCCGCGGCGTCGACATGTTCGACTGCGTGATGCCGACGCGTAACGCGCGCAACGGTCATCTGTTCGTCGATACAGGGGTGATCAAGATTCGCAATGCGTTCCATCGCCACGATGATTCGCCGCTGGATCCGACCTGTGACTGCTACACCTGCACCAACTTCTCCCGCGCCTATCTCCATCACCTGGACAAGTGCGGCGAAATGCTGAGCAGCATGCTGAATACCATCCACAACTTGCGCCATTACCAGCGCTTGATGGCCGGTTTACGCGAGGCTATTCAACAAGGTAAATTGGCCGCCTTTGTCGACGCCTTCTACGCCAAGCGCGGGCTTCCTGTGCCGCCTTTGGACTGACTGTCTGCATCCATTATTAGAAAATTACATTAGGAGTGCCCAATGAGCTTCTTGATCCCCGCCGCTTACGCGGACGCCGCTGCACCTGCCGCCGGCCCAGCCGGTACCGGCTTCGAATGGATTTTCCTGGTCGGTTTCCTGGTCATCTTCTACCTGATGATCTGGCGCCCGCAGGCCAAGCGTGCAAAAGAGCAGAAGAACCTGCTGAGCAACTTGCAGAAGGGTGACGAAGTTGTCACCAACGGCGGCATCGCTGGCAAGATCGTCAAGGTTTCCGATGATTTCGTGGTCCTGGAAGTTTCCGACAACGTCGAGCTGAAGTTCCAGAAGGGTGCCATCGCGGCCACCCTGCCAAAAGGTACGCTCAAGGCTATCTGAGTTACCGGTTTCATTTTTCCAGTCGGGGCGCGCAAAGCGCCCCGCGTCTTGAACGGGCGGCGTGATGCTGAACAAATACCCTCTGTGGAAATACGCACTGATCGTGCTGGTACTGGCGATCGGTTTTATTTATTCCGCTCCCAACCTCTACCCGGATGATCCGGCGGTACAGATCAGTGGTGCCAGCTCGGCGCTGCAGGTGAACCAGGCCGACCTCGACCGCGTCAGCAAGGCGCTGGGCGATGCCAAGATCGCCGTCAAGGGCGTGAGCCTGGGTGAGAAGGGCAGCGGGCTGATCCGCCTGACCAATCAGGAAGACCAGCTACCAGCCAAGGATGTAGTGCGCAAGGCACTGGGCGATGATTACGTCGTGGCCCTGAACCTGGCCCAGACTACCCCGCAATGGCTGCGCAACCTGGGCGCAAGCCCGATGAAGCTGGGCCTGGACCTGTCCGGTGGTGTGCACTTCCTGCTGGAAGTGGACATGGACAAGGCCATGAACGCCCGCATGAAAGTCTACGAAGGCGAGGTCAAGTCCTTGCTGCGCAAAGAGCGCGTCCGCTATCGCAGCCTGCCTCAACAGGATGGCGGCATCATGCTGGGCTTCGCTGACGATGCTACCCGCGAACAGGCTCGTGTCCTGATCCGCAAGAATTTCAATGACTTCGACCTGACCACCACCGAGCGCAACGAGCTCGCCGTGCTGCGTCTGGCGCTGACCCAGGCGAAAGTCGCCGAGATCCGCGAATACTCGATCAAGCAGAACCTCACCACCGTCCGCAACCGGGTCAACGAGCTGGGTGTGGCCGAGCCGCTGGTACAGCGCCAGGGCGCCAACCGCATCGTGGTCGAGCTGCCAGGCGTGCAGGACACTGCCGAAGCCAAGCGTATCCTGGGTAAAACCGCCAACCTGGAGTTCCGCTTCGGTGCCGAGCCAGGCGCATCCAAGGCCACCACCGAGGTGTTCGAGTTCCGTGAAGGCGGCCGTTCCGCCGCGGTCGAGCGCGGCCTGATCATCACTGGTGACCAGGTAACCGACGCCCAGGCCAGCTTCGACGAACAAGGTCGCCCGCAGGTGAACATCCGCCTGGATGGCCACGGTGGCGAGCTGATGACCCGCGCTACCCGCAGCAACGTCGGCCGCAGCATGGCGGTGATCTTCATCGAGCAGAAGCCGGTCACCCGCTACGTCAAGCAGACCGTCGACGGCGTCGAGAAGGACGTTGCCGTACAGAGCTTCCAGGAAGAGAAGAAGATCATCAGCCTGGCGACCATCCAGTCGCCGCTGGGCAGCCAGTTCCGCATCACCGGCCTGAACGGCCAGGGCGAATCGTCCGAACTGGCCCTGCTGCTGCGTGCCGGTGGCCTGGCTGCGCCGATGTACTTTGCAGAAGAGCGTACCATCGGCCCAAGCCTGGGTGCCGACAACATCACCAAGGGTATCGATGCGTCGCTGTGGGGCATGCTGTTCGTCTCGCTGTTCATCATCGCCATCTACCGCGCCTTCGGTGTGATCGCCACCATCGCCCTGGCAGGCAACATGGTCCTGCTGCTGGCACTGATGTCGCTGTTGGGCGCCACCCTAACCCTGCCGGGTATTGCCGGTATCGTGTTGACCATGGGTATGGCGGTGGACGCCAACGTGCTGATCTTCTCGCGTATTCGCGAAGAGCTGAACGCCGGCATGTCGGTGCAACGCGCCATTCATGAAGGCTTCAACCGCGCCTACACCGCGATCATCGACGCCAACCTGACCAGCCTGCTGGTCGGCGGCATCCTGTTCGCCATGGGTACCGGCCCGGTCAAGGGCTTTGCGGTCACCATGTCCCTCGGGATTTTCACCTCGATGTTCACCGCCGTCATGGTGACCCGTGCAATGGTCAACCTGACCTGCGGCGGGCGTGACATCAAGAAGCTGTGGGTTTGAGGGAGCTGCGATGAAAACCATCAACTTCATGGGCGTGCGCAATGTCGCGTTCGCCGTTACCGTGCTCCTCACCGTGCTGGCGCTGTTCAGCTGGTGGCAGAAGGGCCTGAACTTCGGCCTGGACTTCACCGGCGGTACGCTGATCGAGCTGACCTACGAGCGCCCGGCCGACCTCAAGGCGGTGCGTGCCGAGCTGGTCAATTCCGGCTTTCACGAGGCGGTGGTGCAGAGCTTCGGCGCCACCACCGACCTGCTGGTGCGCATGCCGGGTGATGACCCACAGCTGGGCAACAAGGTTGCTGAAGCCCTGCAGAAGGCCGGTGGCGACAACCCGGCCAAGGTCAAGCGTGTCGAGTTCGTAGGCCCGCAGGTGGGTGAGGAGCTGCGCGACCAGGGTGGCATGGGCATGCTCCTGGCACTGGGCGGCATCCTTATCTACCTGGCCTTCCGCTTCCAGTGGAAGTTCGCCGTGGGCGCGATCGTCTCGCTGATCCACGACGTGGTGGTGACCCTGGGTATCCTGTCGTTCTTCCAGATCACCTTCGACCTGACGGTGCTGGCGGCGGTACTGGCGATCATCGGCTACTCGCTGAACGACACCATCGTCGTGTTCGACCGGGTGCGCGAGAACTTCCGCGTCATGCGCAAGGCCTCTCTCATCGAGAACATCAACGTTTCCACCACCCAGACCCTGCTGCGGACCATCGCCACCTCGGTTTCGACCTTGCTGGCCATTGCCGCGCTGCTGTTCTTCGGTGGCGACAACCTGTTCGGCTTCTCGCTGGCCCTGTTCATCGGCGTCATGGCCGGTACCTATTCGTCGATCTATATCGCCAACGTGGTACTGATCTGGCTGAACCTGAGCAGTGAAGACCTGATCCCGCCGGCCAAGACCGACGGTGTGGACGACCGTCCATAAGGTGTGCTTCACGCCGTTTGGCGGCCAAAAAGGCGCGAGTGTTGAACTCGCGCCTTTTTTTTTACTCCAAGGCTGGGAGAAGGCGGGTCGGACCCGCGGGTGATGATCAGGAGGTTCATGTGAACAAATCAATGCTTGTGGGTGCGGTACTGGGTGCTGTCGGTGTGACTGCCGGAGGTGCTGTCGCTACCTACAGCTTGGTCAACAAGGGGCCTGAATATGCACAGGTCACCGACGTGCAACCGATCAAACAACAGGTAAAAACCCCCCGTGAGGTCTGCAAGGACGTCGCCGTGACGCGTCAGGCGCCGGTCAAGGACCAGCACCAGATCGCCGGTACCGTGGTGGGCGCCATTGCCGGTGGCCTGCTGGGTAACCAGATCGGTGGTGGTAGCGGCAAGAAGATCGCCACTGTTGCCGGTGCGGTCGGTGGTGGTTATGCCGGTAACAAGGTGCAGGAGGGCATGCAGGAGCGTGACACCTACACCACCACGCAAACCCGCTGCAATACGGTCAACGATATCAGTGAGAAGGTGGTGGGCTACAACGTGAAGTACACCATCGGCGACAAGGTCGGGCAGGTGAAGATGGATCACGAGCCCGGTTCGACCATTCCACTGGACAAGAATGGCAAGCTGATCCTGAGTGAAGCCGGCCAGTAAGGCCGCATGGCTTCGACAGGCATAAAAAAAGCACCCCGAGGGGTGCTTTTTTGTTTGCCGGCAATCCGCGCTTAGCGCTTCATGTTCTCTGGCAGGTGCGGCTGGATAGCGGTCAGCACGGCCTTGAAGCACTTGATGTTGCCCGCAACGATATGGCCCTTCTCGAGGAAGTCATGGCCGCCGTTGAAGTCGCTCACCAGGCCGCCCGCTTCCTGGATCAGCAGCACGCCGGCCGCCATGTCCCATTCGGACAGGCCCGACTCCCAGAAAGCGTCGAAACGGCCGGCGGCCACGTAGGCCAGGTCCAGGCTGGCGGAGCCGGCGCGGCGAATGCCGGCGGTCTGGCCAGTCAGGGCGCGGAACATGCCCAGGTAGTTGTCCAGGTCGGCCATCTGGCTGTCACGGAACGGGAAGCCGGTGCCCAGCAGGGCGCCTTCCAGGCTGGTGCGCGAGCTGACACGCAGGCGGCGACCATTGAGCTGGGCGCCACGGCCGCGGCTGGCAGTGAATTCTTCCTGGCGAACCGGGTCGACGATCACGGCGTGCTCAAGGCGGCCACGGTATTTGCAGGCGATGCTGACGGCGAAGTGCGGGATGCCACGCAGGAAGTTGGTGGTGCCGTCCAGCGGGTCGATGATCCACAGGTAATCCTTGCCTTCTTCGCCGCTACCCGCGTGCAGGCCGGTTTCCTCGCCCTGGATGGAGTGGTTCGGGTAGGCCTTGCGCAGGGCGTTGACGATGCTCTGCTCGGCGGCGCGATCGACTTCGGAGACGTAGTCCTTGGCCTCTTTCTCATCGACCTTGATGCTATCCAGGCGTTCGATGGAGCGGAAAATCAGTTCACTGGCGCTGCGAGCGGCGCGCAGGGCGATATTCAGCATAGGCTGCATGGGCGGGTCACCTGGAGATGTTAAAGAAGAAAGCCGATCATTCTAGCAGAAAACTTTGGCGGCAGAAGTGTCACATTTGCTTTCATGGCGTTACGTCTGTCGGTTCTGTAAGATCGAAGGCCCTGATTCCTGCATCTGTGAGCACAACACCTTGCTGCAAAATATTCGTGTTGTTCTGGTCAATACCAGCCACCCCGGCAACATCGGCGGCGCTGCACGTGCCATGAAAAACATGGGCTTGTCGCGTCTGGTGCTGGTGCAGCCGAAAGAGTTCCCCGCCGTGGATGCCAGTGCCCGAGCCTCGGGTGCCGACGATGTGCTGGACAACGCCCAAGTGGTCGACAGCCTCGAGCAGGCGTTGGTCGGCTGCAACCTGGTGATGGGCACCAGCGCCCGCGAGCGGAGCATCCCCTGGCCGCTGATCGGCCCGCGCGAGTGCGGGGCCAAGGCGGTGGAGCATGCCAACGGTGGCGAGGAAATCGCCCTGGTGTTCGGGCGTGAACACGCCGGCCTGACCAACGAAGAACTGCAGCGATGTCACTTCCACGTGCACATTCCCTCCAACCCCGACTTCAGCTCGCTGAACCTGGCCGCCGCTGTCCAGGTGCTCTCCTACGAGGTGCGCATGGCCTGGCTTGCCGCCGGTGCAGCGCCGGGCAAAGTCGAGAAGGTTGACGCCAGCGAGCTGGCGACGATGGACGAAATGGAGCTGTTCTACGACCACCTGGAAAAGACCCTGGTCGGTATCGGCTTTCTCGACCCCGAAAAGCCCAAGCACCTGATGCCGCGCCTGCGCCGGCTGTATGGGCGGGTGGCGGTCGAACGTTCGGAAATGAGCATTTTGCGCGGCATCCTCACCGAGACCCAGAAAGTGGTCCGGGGCGAGCCGCATAAACGGAAGGACTGACAGATGTTCGAACGCCTGCGTGAAGATATTCAAAGCGTATTCCACCGTGACCCGGCTGCACGCAACGCCTTTGAGGTGCTGACCTGCTACCCAGGCATGCACGCCATCTGGCTGCACCGCCTGGGCAATGCCCTGTGGAAGCGTGATTTCAAGTGGCTGGCCCGCCTGGTGTCGAACTTCGGCCGCTGGCTGACCGGCATCGAGATCCACCCCGGCGCCACCATCGGACGGCGCTTCTTCATCGACCACGGCATGGGCATCGTCATCGGCGAGACCGCCGAGATCGGCGACGATGTCACCCTTTACCAGGGCGTGACCCTGGGCGGCACCAGCTGGAACAAGGGCAAGCGCCACCCCACCCTGGAAAACGGTGTGGTGGTAGGGGCGGGGGCCAAGGTGCTGGGCCCGTTCACCGTCGGCGCCGGGGCCAAGATCGGTTCCAATGCGGTGGTGACCAAAGCCGTGCCGGCAGGGGCTACGGCGGTTGGTATCCCCGGGCGAATCATCGTCAAGAGCGAAGACAACGAGGTCGAGGCCAAGCGTAAGGCCATGGCTGAGAAGATCGGCTTCGATGCCTATGGCGTCAGTGGCGACATGCCCGACCCGGTGGCCCGTGCCATCGGCCAGATGCTCGACCACCTGCAGGCAGTCGACGAACGGCTGGAGGGCATGTGCGGCGCTCTGACCAAGATGGGCAGTGATTACTGCGCCAAGGAACTGCCAGCCCTGCCGGAAGATGACTTCAAGGAAGTTGCCCAGGTGGCTCAGCGCGACACTCAGTCACATTGATTGCGCCGCGCTGAAATCATGGTGACATACGGGGCGTGTGCTCACGCCCCCTGTCTGCTACAATCGCGCCCGCCTCCCCGATGCAAACCCGACTAAAGCACTAGGTCTAATAGTTGACTTAAATGCTCGGGAATCGCATACTCGCTCACATCCTGTAACTCCCGTGGTACCCAATAGCCATGCGACTGACTACCAAAGGCCGATACGCCGTGACCGCCATGCTCGACCTGGCGTTGCACGCGCAGCGTGGGCCGGTGTCTTTGGCCGACATTTCCGAGCGCCAGGGCATTTCCCTCTCTTATCTGGAACAGCTGTTCGCCAAGCTGCGCCGCAGCAGCCTGGTCTCCAGCGTGCGTGGTCCAGGCGGTGGCTACCAGCTGTCGCGGGGCATGGAAACCATCCAGGTGGCCCAGGTCATCGATGCGGTCAACGAATCGGTCGATGCCACCCGTTGTCAGGGCCTCGGGGACTGCCATGCCGGTGATACCTGCCTGACCCACCACCTGTGGTGCGACCTCAGCCAGCAGATCCATGAATTCCTCAGCGGTATAAGCCTGGCCGACCTCGTCATGCGCCGTGAGGTGCAGGAAGTCGCCCAGCGCCAGGACCTGCGTCGTGTCGCAGGCCGAACCGCCCAGCTGGACAAGATTGAGACGTCCGCCGTCGATTGATCCCTCCGGGACGACGAGCGACGCCACCGCCTGATAGGAGAGACAAATGAAGTTGCCGATCTACCTCGATTACTCCGCGACCACCCCGGTCGACCCACGCGTGGCCCAGAAGATGGCCGACTGCCTGCTGGTCGACGGGAACTTCGGTAACCCGGCTTCGCGCTCCCACGTCTTTGGCTGGAAAGCCGAGGAAGCGGTCGAGAACGGTCGCCGCCAGGTTGCCGAACTGATCAACGCCGATCCGCGCGAAATCGTCTGGACCAGCGGTGCCACCGAGTCCGACAACCTCGCACTCAAGGGCGTCGCGCACTTCTATCAGACCAAGGGCAAGCACATCATCACCTCCAAGATCGAGCACAAGGCGGTCCTGGATACCGCTCGCCAGCTGGAGCGTGAAGGTTTCGAAGTCACCTACCTCGAGCCAGGCGAAGATGGCATCGTCACCCCGGCCATGGTCGAGGCGGCGCTGCGCGACGACACCATCCTGGTTTCGCTGATGCACGTGAACAACGAAGTTGGCTCGATCAACGATATCGCCGCCATCGGTGAACTGACCCGCTCGCGCGGCGTGCTGTTCCACGTTGACGCCGCGCAATCGGCCGGCAAGGTCGAAATCGACCTGCAAAAGCTGAAGGTCGACCTGATGTCGTTCTCGGCGCACAAGGTCTACGGCCCGAAAGGCATCGGCGCGCTGTACGTCAGCCGCAAGCCTCGTGTACGCCTGGAAGCCATCATTCACGGCGGTGGCCATGAGCGCGGCATGCGTTCGGGCACCCTGCCGACCCACCAGATCGTCGGCATGGGCGAAGCCTTCGCCATCGCCAAACAGGAAATGGCCGCGGAAAACGTACGCATCAAGGCCCTGAGCGACCGCTTCTTCAAGCAGGTCTCGGACCTCGAAGAGCTGTACGTCAACGGCAGCAAGACTGCCCGCGTACCGCACAACCTGAACCTGAGCTTCAACTACGTCGAAGGCGAATCGCTGCTGATGTCGCTGAAGGATATCGCCGTATCGTCCGGTTCGGCCTGCACCTCCGCGTCGCTCGAGCCGTCCTACGTATTGCGCGCCCTGGGCCGCAATGACGAGCTGGCGCACAGCTCGATCCGCTTCTCCTTCGGCCGCTTCACCACCGAAGAAGAAGTCGACTACGCCGCGCAGAAAGTCTGCGAGGCCGTGAACAAACTGCGTGAGCTGTCGCCGCTGTGGGACATGTACAAAGACGGCGTTGACATCTCCAAGATCGAGTGGGCCGCCCACTAAGCAGTCGCCAGCAAGAGCGGCTCCCTGATGAGGAAGGAATTGCACCATGGCATACAGTGAAAAGGTCATCGACCACTACGAAAACCCGCGCAACGTCGGCAAGATGAACGCCGAAGACCCGGACGTCGGTACCGGCATGGTCGGCGCCCCGGCCTGCGGTGACGTGATGCGCCTGCAGATCAAGGTCAACGAGCAGGGCGTGATCGAAGACGCCAAGTTCAAGACCTATGGCTGCGGTTCGGCCATCGCTTCCAGCTCCCTCGCCACCGAGTGGATGAAGGGCAAGACCCTGGACGAAGCCGAAACCATCAAGAACACCCAGCTGGCCGAAGAACTGGCGTTGCCGCCGGTCAAGATCCACTGCTCGGTACTCGCCGAAGATGCCATCAAGGCAGCCGTTCGCGATTACAAGCAGAAGAAAGGCTTGATCTAAGTCGCCTGTTGCGAGGTAAGGAGTCCTGATGGCTATCAGCATGACAGAAGCCGCCGCCAACCACGTGCGGCGTTCCCTGGAAGGGCGCGGCAAGGGCGAAGGCATTCGCCTGGGCGTGCGCACCACCGGTTGCTCGGGCCTGGCCTACGTGCTGGAGTTCGTCGACGAGCTGGCGGACGAGGACCAGGTGTTCGAGAACCATGGCGTCAAGGTGATCATCGATCCCAAGAGCCTGGTCTACCTCGATGGCACCGAGCTGGACTTCGTCAAGGAAGGGTTGAACGAAGGCTTCAAGTTCAACAACCCCAACGTGCGCGGTGAGTGTGGCTGCGGCGAAAGCTTCAACGTTTGAGGCTGGCTGTGGGTACTCCTTGTCATTTCGCATTGTTTGACCTCCAGCCAAGCTTCCGCCTGGATCTCGACAAGCTGGCCACTCGTTATCGCGAGCTGGCCCGCGAAGTCCATCCCGACCGCTTTGCCGACGCCTCCGAGCGCGAGCAGCGCGTGGCGCTGGAAAAGTCCGCGGCCCTCAACGACGCCTACCAGACACTGCGCAGTGCGCCGCGTCGCGCCCGCTACCTGCTGGCCATCGGCGGCCACGAAGTGCCTCAGGAGGTCACGGTCCACGACCCTGACTTCCTGTTGCAGCAGATGCAGTGGCGTGAAGAGCTCGAAGAACTGCAGGACGAAGCCGACCTCGATGGCGTGGCCGTGTTCAAGAAGCGCCTGAAGGTCGCCCAGGACACGCTGAACGAGGACTTTGCCGCCTGCTGGGACGCCCCAGGCGAGCGCGACAAGGCCGAACGCCTGATGCGCCGCATGCAGTTCCTCGACAAGCTCGCCCAAGAAGTGCGCCAACTGGAAGAGCGCCTCGACGATTAACCCGGTGCTGCCCGTGATAGCACCTAAGGTATTCAGATAAGCATGGCCCTACTGCAGATTGCCGAACCCGGTCAAAGCCCTCAGCCGCATCAGCGCCGCCTGGCGGTGGGGATCGACCTGGGTACCACCAACTCCCTGGTCGCCGCACTGCGCAGCGGCCGTAGCGAGCCCCTGCCCGACGCGCAGGGCAATGTCATTCTGCCGTCCGCGGTGCGCTACCTCGAAGGGCGCAACGAAGTGGGGCAGGCTGCACGCGATGCCGCTTCCAGCGACCCGCTGAACACCGTGCTGTCGGTCAAGCGCCTGATGGGGCGCGGCCTGGCCGACGTCAAGCAACTGGGCGAGCAGCTGCCGTACCGCTTCGTTGGCGGTGAGTCGCACATGCCGTTCATCGACACCGTGCAGGGGCCGAAAAGCCCGGTGGAAGTGTCCGCCGATATCCTCAAGGTGCTGCGCGAGCGTGCCGAAGCCACCCTTGGTGGTGAGCTGGTGGGTGCGGTTATCACCGTGCCGGCCTATTTCGACGATGCCCAGCGCCAGGCCACCAAGGACGCTGCGCGCCTGGCCGGCCTGAACGTGCTGCGCCTGCTCAACGAGCCGACCGCCGCTGCCGTGGCCTATGGCCTGGACCAGAACGCCGAAGGCGTGGTGGCCATCTATGACCTGGGCGGCGGTACCTTCGACATTTCCATTTTGCGCCTGACTGCCGGCGTATTCGAAGTGCTGGCCACCGGTGGCGATACCGCCTTGGGCGGTGACGACTTCGACCACGCCATCGCTGGCTGGATCATCGAGCAGGCCGGGCTGTCATCCGACCTGGACCCGGCCACCCAGCGCGCACTGTTGCAGACCGCCTGCGCCGCGAAGGAAGCCCTGACCGACGCCGACGTGGTCAGCGTCAGCCATGGCACTTGGCAGGGCGAGCTGAGCCGCGCTGGCTTCGAAGCCATGATCGAGCCCATGGTCGCCCGCAGCCTCAAGGCCTGCCGTCGCGCCGTGCGTGACAGTGGTATCGAGCTGGAAGAAGTCAGCGCCGTGGTCATGGTCGGTGGTTCGACCCGCGTACCGCGTGTGCGTGAAGCCGTCGGAGCACTGTTCGGTCGCACCCCGCTGACCTCGATCGACCCCGACCAGGTGGTGGCCATCGGTGCCGCCATCCAGGCCGATACCTTGGCCGGCAACCGCCGCGAAGGTGGCGAACTGCTGCTGTTGGATGTCATCCCGCTGTCGCTTGGCCTTGAGACCATGGGCGGGCTGATGGAGAAGGTGATCCCGCGCAACACCACCATCCCGGTGGCGCGTGCCCAGGAGTTCACCACCTATAAAGATGGCCAGTCGGCCATGATGATCCACGTGCTGCAGGGCGAACGTGAGCTGATCAGCGATTGCCGCTCGCTGGCGCGCTTCGAGTTGCGTGGCATCCCGGCCATGGTCGCCGGTGCGGCAAAGATCCGCGTCACCTTCCAGGTCGACGCCGATGGCCTGCTCAGCGTCGCCGCACGCGAGCTGGGCTCGGGCGTGGAAGCCAGCATCCAGGTCAAGCCGTCCTATGGCCTGACCGACGGCGAAATCGCCCGCATGCTCAAGGACTCCTTCGAACACGCAGGTTCCGACAAGCAGGCCCGCCAGCTGCGTGAGCACCAGGTTGACGGCGAGCGCCTGCTCGAAGCGGTACAGGGCGCCCTGGACGCCGACGGCGAGCGCCTGCTCAGCAGTGACGAGCGCGACGCCATCGAATTCCAGATGCAAGAACTACGTGATTTGCTGGCCGGCACCGATGGCGCAGCCATCGAGCAACAGACCAAGCGTCTGTCGCAGGTGACCGACGCATTTGCCGCCCGTCGCCTTGATTCGACGGTCAAAGCCGCACTGGCCGGGCGCAACCTGAATGAGATCGAGGAGTAACCGATGCCGCTGGTGACATTCCTGCCGCACGAGAAGTTCTGCCCCGAAGGGCTGACCGTGGAAGTCGAGCCCGGGACCAACATCCTGGAGCTGGCCCACGACCATCACATCGAGATGGAAAGCGCCTGCGGCGGCGTCAAGGCCTGCACCACTTGCCACTGCATCGTGCGCAAGGGCTTCGACTCGCTCGAAGAAGCCGACGAACTGGAAGAGGACATGCTGGACAAGGCCTGGGGCCTGGAGGCTCAATCGCGCCTCGGCTGCCAGGTGGTTGTCGCTGACCAGGACCTGGTCATCGAGATCCCCAAGTATTCGCTCAACCACGCCGCCGAAGCGCCGCACTGAGGTTTACCCCATGAGCCTGAAATGGATTGATGTACTTGAGATCGCCATCCAGCTTGCAGAAAGCAAGCCGGAAGTCGATCCTCGTTATGTGAATTTCGTCGATCTGCACCGCTGGGTGCTGGCCTTGCCAGAATTCAGCGACGATCCGTCACGCGGCGGTGAGAAAGTGCTCGAGGCCATCCAGGCGGCCTGGATCGAAGAAGCCGACTGAACGCGTCCTGCAGGTTAGGCAATCCCCTGGAACCCGCGTATAATTCGCGGGTTTAATTTTTCGCAACACTCATTTTTCTGGAGTTTTCCATGGCTGTTCAACGTACTTTCTCCATTATCAAGCCTGACGCCGTTGCCAAGAACGTCATCGGCGAGATCACCACTCGTTTCGAGAAAGCCGGCCTGCGCGTCGTCGCTTCGAAAATGAAGCAACTGTCCAAGGCCGAAGCCGAAGGCTTCTACGCCGAACACAAAGAGCGCGGCTTCTTCGGTGATCTGGTTGCCTTCATGACTTCCGGCCCGGTCATCGTTCAGGTTCTGGAAGGCGAAAACGCCGTTCTGGCCAACCGCGAGCTGATGGGCGCCACCAACCCGAAAGAAGCTGCTGCCGGCACCATCCGTGCTGACTTCGCCGTTTCCATCGACGAAAACGCTGTTCACGGTTCCGACTCGGAAGCTTCGGCTGCCCGCGAAATCGCTTACTTCTTCTCCGCTACCGAGCTGTGCGACCGCATTCGCTAAGCGAAGCAGGTCTTGGGTGATTCCATGAGTGACATGACTGGCAAGATCAACCTGTTGGGCCTGACCCTGCAGGAAATGGAAAAATTCTTCGAGTCGATCGGAGAGAAGCGTTTTCGTGCCGGTCAGGTCATGAAATGGATTCACCACTATGGCGTCGACGATTTCGCCGCCATGACCAATGTCGGCAAGGCCTTGCGCGAAAAGCTCGAGGCCGTTGCCGAGATTCGGGGCCCGGAAGTGGTCAGTGAAGACATTTCCGCCGATGGTACCCGCAAGTGGGTGGTCCGCGTTGCCTCCGGCAGCTGCGTCGAGACCGTCTACATCCCCACCGACGATCGCGGCACCCTGTGCGTGTCGTCGCAAGCCGGCTGTGCCCTGGACTGCAGCTTCTGCTCCACCGGCAAGCAAGGCTTCAACAGCAACCTCACCGCCGCCGAAGTGATCGGCCAGGTGTGGCTTGCCAACAAATCCTTCGGGACCGTTCCGGCCAAGATCGACCGCGCCATTACCAACGTGGTCATGATGGGCATGGGCGAACCCCTGCTGAATTTCGACAATGTCATCGCCGCCATGAAGATCATGATGGAAGATCTGGGCTATGGCATTTCCAAGCGTCGCGTCACCCTGTCCACCTCGGGCGTGGTGCCGATGATCGACGAGCTGGCCAAGCACATCGACGTGTCGCTGGCCCTGTCGCTGCACGCACCGAACGACGAACTGCGCAACAAGCTGGTGCCGATCAACAAGAAGTACCCGCTGAAGATGCTGCTGGAATCGTGCATGGGCTACATGTCCACCCTGGGTGGCAAGCGCGTGCTGACCATCGAGTACACCCTGCTCAAGGACGTCAACGACCAGCCTGAGCATGCTGCGCAAATGATCGAGCTGCTGCGCGACGTACCCTGCAAGATCAACCTGATCCCGTTCAACCCGTTCCCGCACTCGGGCTACGAGCGGCCGAGCAACAACGCCATTCGCCGCTTCCAGGATCTGTTGCACCATGGTGGCTTCAACGTCACCACCCGCACCACCCGTGGTGATGACATCGACGCTGCCTGTGGTCAGCTGGTCGGCCAGGTCAACGACCGCACCCGCCGCAGCGAGCGCTACATCGCTGTGCGCCAGCTGTCCGCGGACGCCGAGCTGCAAGACAGCCCCGCCAGCCACTGACCGGGACCTTGCCCATGAGCCTGCGCGCCGCGCTGTCGATCCTTGCGCTTTCGCTGCTGGCCGGCTGCGTGTCGGGCGGCGCGGGCGACCCCCTGGCCAGCCGTCAGGGCAGGGCAGAGGCGGGGCGGGCCTATGTGCAGCTTGGGCTGGGTTATTTGCAACAGGGTTTGACCGAGCAGGCCAAGGCGCCGCTGGGCAAGGCCCTGGCCCTGGATGGTGGTGATGCCGATGCGCACGCCGCCCTGGCGCTGGTCTTTCAGGCCGAAGGCGAGCCCGCGCTGGCCGAAACGCACTTCCGCAAGGCGCTGAAGGCACGCACCGGCGACACGCGAATTCGCAACAATTACGGCAGTTTCCTTTATGCTCAGGGCCGATTTGCCGAGGCCGAGCAGATGTTTCGCCTTGCCAGCGCCGATACCCTGTATCCTGAGCGCTCACGCGTTTACGAGAACCTGGGCCTGACCGCCCTGAAGCTCGAGCGCCGCGACCAGGCGCATGCGTATCTGCTGAAAGCTCTGCAACTCAACCAGCGGCAGCCGAAAGCCTTGCTGGAAATGGCTGAGTTGTCCTACGAAAACAGGCATTATGTGCCGGCCCGGGACTACTACGATCGTTTCAGCCAGTTGAGCGACCACGATGCCCGTAGCCTGCTGCTGGGCAGCCGCCTTGCCAGGGTATTCGACGAGCAAGGCACACTGGCCGAGCTGGGCCAGCAATTACAACGACTTTATCCCGGTACGCCGGAATATCAGCAATACCTGTCGGAGCAACGATGAAAGCCGCGCATCCCGAAGTAGCAGTAGCGCCTGGCCAGAACCCCGGTGAGCTTTTGCGTCAGGCCCGTGAGAACCGGGACTGGTCACAAGCCGAGGTGGCCCGCAAGCTCAACCTCACTGTCAGTTCGTTGAACCACGTGGAAACCGGCGCCTTCGACAAGCTGCCGGGGCATACCTTCGCCCGTGGTTATATCCGCGCCTATGCCAAGCTGATGGACCTGGACCAGGCTGCCCTGGTGGACGCCTTCGACCGTTACACCGGCACCCACGCCAAAGGCAGCGATGTGCACTCGCTGGGCCGTATCGAAGAGCCCGTGCGCCTGTCGCACAACATTCTGCGTGGCGTCAGCCTGCTGCTGCTGGTGGCAGTGGTCGGCGGCGGCTTCGTCTGGTGGCAGGACCAGGGCAGCCTGCGTGGCAAGGAGCTGGCCAAGATTGCCCTGGAGCACGTCGAAGTCGAAAGCGCCGACGGCACCACCCAGATTCACCCGCTCGATGAGCCTGAAGACCAGGCTGTTTCCGCTGACCAGCAGCCGGAGAGTGCGCCGCTGCCGCTTGAGCAGGGCGCAGCCGAGCAGCCTGCCGCCGCCGTACCGGCACCGGCAAGCCCGGCACCTGCCGATACCGCTGCCGTAGTACCGACACCGGCCCAGCAGGCGCCTGCGCCAGCGATCGCCAGCGCACCTGCTGCCGCGCCTGCGCCGGTAGCACCGGTTGCCCCGGCCCCGGCGGCTGTTGCACCTGCTACACCTGTAGCGGCCGTGGCCGCTGCCGAGCCTGCCGCCGCCGCAGTGCCGGCTGGCAGCGCCAAGGTCGCCATCCAGTTCGTCGCCGATTGCTGGACCCAGGTCACCGACGGCAACGGCAAGGTGCTGTTCAGCGCCATCAAGCGCAAGGGGGACAACCTCGAGCTGACCGGCAAGCCGCCGTTCTCGGTACGCCTGGGCTTTGCCCGTGGCGCCCAGGTCAGCTACAACGGCCAGGCCGTCGATGTTGCCCCGTTCACCAGTGGCGAGACCGCTCGCCTGAAGTTGGGACAGTAATCATGCACGGCGAATCTCCGATCAAACGTCGCGAATCCCGCAAAATCTGGGTCGGCAATGTACCGGTGGGTGGTGATGCCCCCATCGCGGTGCAGAGCATGACCAACACCGACACCAACGATGTGGCCGCCACCGTGGCGCAAATCCAGCGCCTGGTCGATGCCGGCGTGGACATCGTGCGCGTCTCGGTGCCGGACATGGACGCTGCAGAGGCGTTCGGCCGTATCAAGCAGCAGGTCAGCGTGCCGCTGGTTGCCGACATCCACTTCGACTACAAGATCGCCCTGCGCGTGGCCGAACTGGGCGTCGACTGCCTGCGCATCAACCCGGGCAACATCGGCCGTGAAGACCGTGTACGCGCGGTGGTCGATGCCGCCCGCGACCGGGGCATCCCGATCCGTATCGGCGTCAACGCCGGCTCCCTGGAAAAGGACCTGCAGAAGAAGTATGGCGAACCGACCCCGGCGGCGCTGGTCGAGTCGGCCCTGCGCCATGTCGAGCACCTCGACCGCCTGGACTTCCAGGACTTCAAGGTCAGCGTCAAGGCATCCGATGTGTTCATGGCCGTCGAAGCCTACCGCCTGCTGGCCAAGCAGATCGTGCAGCCGCTGCACCTGGGCATCACCGAAGCCGGTGGCCTGCGTTCGGGGACGGTGAAATCCGCTGTCGGCCTCGGTATGCTGCTGGCCGAAGGCATTGGCGATACCATCCGTATCTCGCTGGCGGCCGACCCGGTCGAAGAAGTGAAAGTCGGCTACGACATCCTCAAGTCGCTGCACCTGCGCTCGCGTGGCATCAACTTCATCGCCTGCCCGAGCTGCTCGCGGCAGAACTTCGATGTGGTCAAGACCATGAACGAGCTGGAAGGGCGCCTGGAAGACCTGCTGGTGCCGCTGGACGTGGCGGTGATCGGTTGCGTGGTCAACGGCCCGGGCGAAGCCAAGGAGGCCCATGTGGGGCTGACCGGCGGCACGCCGAACCTGATCTACATCGACGGCAAGCCGGCGCAGAAGCTGACCAACGACAACCTGGTCGATGAACTGGAAAAGCTCATCCGCCAGAAAGCGGCCGAAAAGGCCGAAGCCGACGCGGCGCTGATCGTCCGTGGCTGACACACAGAATTCGTAAGGACTTTTCGTGAGCAAATCGCTGCAAGCCATCCGTGGCATGAACGACATCCTGCCAGAACAGTCGCCGCTGTGGCGCTACTTCGAAGGCACCGTGGCCGGCCTGCTGGACACCTACGGGTACAGCCAGATCCGCACGCCGATCGTCGAGTTCACCGAGCTTTTCAAGCGCTCCATCGGTGAAGTGACCGACATCGTCGAAAAAGAGATGTACACCTTCGAGGACCGCAACGGCGATTCGCTGACCCTGCGCCCCGAAGGCACCGCGGCCTGCGTGCGTGCCGTGCTCGAACATGGCATCACCGGCAACGGCCAGGTGCAGAAACTGTGGTACATCGGCCAGATGTTCCGCCACGAGCGCCCGCAGAAGGGCCGCTACCGCCAGTTCCACCAGATTGGCGTGGAAGTGTTCAACCTGGATGGCCCGGACATCGACGCCGAGCTGATCATGCTGACCTGGCGCTTGTGGGGCCTGCTGGGCATCCAGGACGCGGTCAAGCTGGAGCTCAACAGCCTGGGCACCAGCGAAGCCCGTGCACGCTACCGTGATGCGCTGGTCGAGTTCCTCTCGGCGCGCCTGGAGCAACTGGACGAAGACAGCCAGCGCCGCCTGAAGAGCAACCCGCTGCGCATTCTCGACAGCAAGGACCAGAACACCCAGGCGGTGCTGGTCGGCGCGCCGAAGCTGGAAGACTACCTGGACGAAGAGTCGCGCATGCACTTCGAGGGCCTCAAGGCTCGCCTGGACGCTGCTGGCATCCCGTTCGTGATCAACACCAAGCTGGTGCGTGGCCTGGACTACTACAGCAAGACCGTGTTCGAGTGGGTCACCGACAAGCTCGGCGCCCAGGGCACTGTCTGCGCCGGCGGCCGTTATGACGGCCTGGTCGAACAGATGGGCGGCAAGCCGACCCCGGGCGTCGGTTTCGCCATGGGCATCGAGCGCCTGATCCTGCTGCTGGAAACCCTTGGCAAGGTGCCCGAGTCCATCAGCCGCCAGATCGACGTCTACCTGTGCGCCTTTGGCGAACAGGCGGAGCTGGCCGGCCTGCGCCTGTCCGAAAACTTGCGCGACCGCTTGCCGGGCCTGCGCCTGGCAGTCAACGCCGGCGGTGGCAGCTTCAAGAGCCAGTTCAAGAAAGCCGACAAGAGCGGCGCGCTGTTCGCCCTGATCCTCGGTGACGACGAACTGGCCAAGCAAGAGATCGGCTTCAAGCCCCTGCGTGGTCAGGGCGAACAACAGAACATTGCCTGGGATGCTCTGGCTGAGCACCTGGAAACCGCGATCGCGCAGGCGTAACGCGGTTCAACAAGCGAATAGGCGAAAAGGAGTATTGGGGTGTCGAGTACCGATGATGAACTGGCAGGGGTCAAGGACTGGTGGAACCGCAACGGCAAGCCGCTGTTGACCGGTGCCCTGCTGGCTGGCGTGGTGGTGTTGGGCTGGAATACCTGGCACAAGTACCAGAACAATCAGTCGCAAGGTGCCTCGCAGCTGTACCAGGCCTTGCTGGAGACCAGCCTGACGCCGACTGGCCAGCCTGACGCGACCAAGGTCGCGGAACTGGCCGGCAAGCTCAAGAGCGAGTTCGGCGGTACCGCCTACGCCCAGTACGGCAGCCTGTTCGTTGCCAAGGTCGCGGTCGAGAGCGGCAAGCTCGACGACGCTGCTGCCGAGTTGAAGAGCGTGCTGGACAAGCCGGCCGATGCCACTCTGGGCGAGATTTCGCGTCAGCGCCTGGCTCGTGTGCTGGCCGCCCAGAACAAGGCCGAGGATGCCCTCAAGCTGCTCGACGGCGACGCCGACAAAGCCTTCCTGGCCAGCCGCGAAGAGTTGAAAGGTGACCTGCTGGTGCAACTGGGTCGCGCCGACGACGCGCACAGCGCTTACGAGAAAGCCAAGGCTGCGTTGTCCGATGAGGCGGCGGTCGGTGGCCTGCAATTGAAGCTGGATGACTTGGCCAAAGGGGACGCGTAAGTGATCGGTTGGAAACATGCAGCAGTGCTGACCCTGGCCGTACTGGCCGCGGGTTGCAGCAGCAACAGCAAGAAGGAACTGCCTCCGGCCGAGCTGACCAAGTTCACCGAGGAAGTGGTGCTGAAAAAGCAGTGGAGCCGTTCGATCGGTGACGGCCAGGGCGAGACCTACAATACCCTCGTACCTGCTATCGAGAACGACCGTATCTACGCCTCCGACGTCAACGGCGAAGTCTTCGCCCTCGACCGCATCACCGGCGACGTGGTGTGGAAGAAGGACCTCGAGCTGCCGGTTTCCGGCGCTGTCGGTGTGGGCTACGGCCTGGTCATGATCGGTACCCTCAAGGGTGAAGTCATCGCCCTGGACTCCAGCACCGGTGAGGAGCGCTGGCGCTCCCGCGTGACCAGCGAAGTACTGGCCCCACCTGCCAACAACGGTGACGTGGTGGTGGTGCAGACCCAGGACGATCGCCTGATCGGCCTGGATGCCGCCACTGGCGACCGCCGCTGGATCTACGAAAACACCCCGGCCGTGCTGACCCTGCGTGGCACCGGCGCACCGATCGCCACCAATCGCCTGGCCGTCGCCGGCCTGTCCACCGGCAAGGTGGTGGCGGTGGACATCAACAACGGCGTGCCGGTGTGGGAAAGCCGTGTGGCAATCCCGCAGGGTCGTTCCGAGCTGGACCGCGTGGTCGATATCGACGGCGGCTTGCTGCTGTCGGGTGGTACCCTGTACGTCAGCACCTACCAGGGCCGCGTCGCGGGCCTGGACCTGGAAAGCGGCCGCGTGCTGTGGCAGCGTGATGCCTCCAGCTACGTGGGTGTCGCCCAGGGCTACGGTAACGTCTATGTCAGCGAAGCTTCCGGTACTGTCGAAAGCGTCGACGAGCGCTCGTCCAGCGCCCTGTGGACCAACGACACCATGGCTCGCCGCCAGCTGACCGCGCCTGAAGTGTTCTCCAGCTACGTGGCGGTGGGCGACTTCGAGGGTTACCTGCACCTGCTGAGCCAGGTCGATGGCCGCTTCGTCGGCCGTGAGCGTATCGACAGTGATGGCCTGCGCGCCCGCCCACTTGTGGTCGGCGACACCATCTACGTCTTCGGCAACAGCGGCAAGCTCGAGGCACTGACCATCCGCTGAAGCTATGCTTGAAGCCTTGGCGGGCTTCAAGCCGCGGCGTAGGACACGCCGCCCGAACTCCGGCCGCTGCCTTGCAGCGGCCTTTGCATTTTCAAGAATTCAAGAGTGGAGAGCCGAATGGTTCCCGTAATCGCCCTGGTGGGCCGCCCGAACGTCGGCAAATCCACCATGTTCAACCGCCTGACCAAGACCCGCGATGCCATCGTCGGTGACCTGTCGGGCCTGACCCGTGACCGCCAGTATGGTGATGCCACCTGGCAGGGTCGTTCCTTCATCCTGATCGACACCGGCGGTATCACCGGTGACGAAGTGGGCATGGATGAGAAAATGGCCGAGCAGTCGCTCATGGCCATCGAAGAAGCTGACTATGTGCTGTTCCTGGTCGATGCCCGTGCCGGCATGACCGCTGCCGACCAGATGATCGCCGAGCACCTGCGCAAGCGGAACAAGGAAGCGATCCTGGTTGCCAACAAGATCGACAACATCGACGCCGATGTGGCTCGCGCCGAGTTCTCGCCGCTGGGCATGGGCAACGCCATCCCGGTGGCCGGCTCCCAAGGCCGCGGCATCAATGCGCTGATGGAGGCCGTGCTCGGCCACCTGCCACGCGACCAGGTCGAGGAAGCGTTGGACGCCGAAGTCGCCGAAGGCGAGGAAGCGGTGCGCATCCCGGGCCCGAGCGAAAAGGATGGCATCAAGATCGCCATCATCGGCCGCCCCAACGTCGGCAAGTCGACGCTGGTCAACCGCATGCTCGGCGAAGAGCGCGTGGTGGTGTACGACCAGCCGGGCACCACCCGCGACAGTATCTACATCCCGTTCGAGCGCGATGATGAGAAGTACACCTTCATCGACACGGCCGGCGTGCGCAAGCGCGGCAAGATCCACGAGGAAGTCGAGAAGTTCTCGGTGGTGAAGACGCTGCAGGCGATCAAGGACGCCAACGTGGTGATTTTCGTCATGGACGCCCGCGAAGGCGTGGTGGATCACGACCTGAACCTGCTGGGCTTCGCCCTGGAAGCTGGCCGCGCCATCGTCATCGCCCTGAACAAGTGGGATGGCATGGAGCCGGGCGAGCGTGACTACGTGAAGACCGAGCTGGAGCGCCGGCTGTTCTTCGTCGATTTCGCCGACATCCACTTCATCTCCGCCCTGCACGGCACCGGCGTGGGCCACCTGTACAAGTCGGTGCAGGCCGCGTTCAAGTCGGCGGTAACCCGTTGGCCGACCAGCCGCCTGACGCAGATCCTCGAAGATGCCGTGAGCGAGCACCAGCCGCCGCTGGTCAACGGCCGCCGCATCAAGCTGCGCTATGCCCACCTTGGTGGTGCCAACCCGCCGCTGATCGTGATCCACGGCAACCAGACCGACAAGATTCCGAAGTCGTACTCGCGTTACCTGGAGAACACCTACCGGCGTGTGCTGAAGCTGGTCGGTACGCCGATCCGCATCGAGTACAAGGGCGGTGAGAACCCGTACGAGGGCAAGAAGAACACCCTCACCGACCGCCAGGTCAACAAGAAGCGCCGCCTGATGTCGCACCACAAGAAGGCCGAGAAGAAGCGCCGCGACAAGCGCTGATTCCGCGTCGACTTCTTCGCGGGTAAACCCGCTCCTACAGGACCCACAGTTTTCGAAATCTGTGCAGGACCTGTGGGAGCGGGTTTACCCGCGAAGAGGCCCTTTGATCCAGCGCAAATCCCCCTATTGTTTCAACCTTTTTCCTGACCGCTCGATCCGCTATGCTCGGACTCCACCCCGTGCCGGATACACCCCAGGAAAGAGGGCTCCATGATCCGCAGCAAACTGCCGAATGTCGGCACGACCATCTTCACCACCATGTCCCAGCTCGCCGTGCAGACGGGCGCGCTCAACCTGTCGCAAGGCTTCCCCGACTTCAATGGCCCGCAGGCGCTGCTCGATGCAGTCGGCCGGCATGTGGCCGCCGGGCATAACCAGTATTCGCCGATGACCGGCCTGCCGGCCCTGCGCCAGCAGGTGGCGGCCAAGGTCGCGCGGCTGTATGGCGCGCAGGTGGATGCCGACCAGGAAGTGACCATCACCCCTGGCGCCACCGAGGCGATCTTCTGCGCCATCCAGGCTGTGGTGCATGCCGGTGACGAGGTAATCGTCTTCGACCCTTGCTACGACAGCTACGAGCCGTCCGTGGAACTGGCTGGTGGGCGCTGCGTGCATGTACAGCTGAGCGATGGCGATTTCCGCATCGACTGGCAGAAGTTCAGCGATGCCCTCAGCCCGCGCACGCGCATGGTCATTCTCAATTCGCCGCACAACCCCAGCGGTGCGCTGATTACCCAAGAAGACCTGGACCAACTGGCCCGGCTTATCGCTGACCGCGATATCTACCTGGTCAGCGACGAGGTCTACGAGCACCTGGTCTATGACGGTGTACGCCATGCCAGCGTGTTGGCCCACGAGCAACTGTACCAGCGCGCCTTCGTGGTCAGCTCGTTCGGCAAGACTTATCACGTCACCGGCTGGAAGACCGGCTACGTGGTCGCCCTGCCGGCGCTGAGTGCCGAGCTGCGCAAGGTGCACCAGTACGTCAACTTCTGCGGTGTGACCCCGCTGCAGTGCGCCTTGGCCGATTTCATGGCCGAGCACCCCGAGCATATCGATGAACTGCCGGCCTTCTACCAGGCCAAGCGAGACCTGTTCTGCGGCTTGCTGGAGGGCTCGCGGTTCCGTTTCACCCGCACGGCGGGTACCTATTTCCAGCTGGTGGACTATTCGCAGATCCGCCCGGACCTGAACGATGTCGACATGTCGCTGTGGCTGACCCGTGAGCACGGCGTGGCGACCATCCCGGTGTCGGTGTTCTACCAGCAACCCATCCCCGAGCAACGCCTGGTCCGCCTGTGCTTTGCCAAACGAGAGGAGACGCTGCGTCAGGCAGCGGAAAAACTATGCGCGATCTGAGTACACTGCCGAATCTGAAAGTCGCCCTGGTGCAGACCACTCTGGCCTGGCACGACCGCGAGGCCAACTATGCGCACTTCGAAGTG
Organism: Pseudomonas sp. ABFPK; assembly: GCF_001586765.1. Taxonomy (NCBI): domain Bacteria; kingdom Pseudomonadati; phylum Pseudomonadota; class Gammaproteobacteria; order Pseudomonadales; family Pseudomonadaceae; genus Pseudomonas; species Pseudomonas sp. ABFPK. The sequence continues at coordinate 54,374 of NZ_LQXW01000034.1, forward strand.
CTGCTGGAGCAGGTAGGCGAAGTGGACCTGGTGATCCTGCCGGAAATGTTCACTACCGGTTTTTCCATGCAATCGGAAAGCCTGTGCGAGCCGGAAAACGGCCCGACCTACAAATGGCTGAAGGCCCAGGCGAAGAAGTACAACACGGTGATTACCGGCAGCGTGATCATCCAGGCCGCCGATGGCAGCCACCGCAACCGCCTGCTGTGGGCTCGGCCTGATGGCGAGATCCTGCACTACGACAAGCGTCACCTGTTCCGCATGGCCGGTGAGCACAAGCATTACACCCCGGGTGAGCGCCAGGTGCAGTTCGAGCTCAAGGGCTGGCGGATTCGCCCGCTGATCTGCTACGACCTGCGCTTCCCGGTGTGGAGCCGCGATGCCCAGGACACCGACCTGTTGCTGTACACAGCCAACTGGCCGGCTGCGCGCCGCCAGCACTGGAACCGCCTGTTGCCGGCGCGGGGTATCGAGAACCTGTGCTATGTGGCGGCGGTGAACCGCGTGGGCACCGACGGCAAGGGCTTTGCCTATTCTGGCGACAGCCAGGTGCTGGACTTCCAGGGCGAGAGCCTGCTCAGTGCCGGGGAGGCCGACGGGGTGTTCACCGTGGTGTTGAGCGCGGCGGAGCTGGCGGCCTACCGGACCAAGTTCCCGGCCAACCTGGATGCCGACACCTTCGAGCTTCACTGACAGCTTGTATCGGCCTCTTCGCGGGTAAACCCGCTCCCACAGGTCCCCCCACAGTTTTTGAATTCTGTGCAGTACCTGTAGGAGCGGGTTTACCCGCGAAGAAGTCTGTGCTGGTTACATCAGTTTCCGATCAGTACACATCCCGCCGATACCGCCCATCCTCGATCAGCTGTTGCACAACCGCTTCCCCGAGGATGCCGTTGAGCGCCGCATCCACACCGGCAGCCATGCCTTGCAGGCTGCCGCAGACATACACACAGGCGCCATCCGCGACCCAGCGTTTGAACTCTTCAGCCTGCTGCAGCAACACATCCTGCACATACACCTTCTCGGCCTGGTCCCGCGAAAATGCGAGGTCCAGGCGTGCCAGGTCGCCGTTGTCCAGCCAGCCTTGCAGCTCGTTGCCGCACAGCAGGTCATGCGCCCGGTTACGCTCGCCGAACAGCAGCCAGTTGCGCTGCTCGCCAGCATTCACCCGCGCGCGGAGCAGGCTGCGCAGGCCGGCCAGGCCGGTGCCGTTGCCAATCAACACCAGCGGTGCAGCCGTTTCCGGCAGGTGGAAGCTGCTGTTGCGCCGCAAACGCAGGCTTAGCGTACCGTCAAGCGGCAGGTATTCGGTCAGCCAGCCGGAACCCAGGCCCAGGTTGCCATCGGTATGGCGTTCCTGGCGCACGATCAGCTCCAGCACGCCATCGCTGGCGATCGAGGCAATCGAGTATTCGCGGCTGCCGATCGGCACCAGTGCGTCGACCAGCGCCTGCGGCTGCAAACCGACCAGGTGATCGCGACGGGTCGGCAACTGGCGGCCGGCCAGGGCCTGGGCGAGGGTTTCGGCCAAGCCATTCACTTGCACCTTGGCCCCGGCGTCCAGCGCCATGCCATCGAGGAAGGCGTCGATCCTCGGCTGGCCGTTGAGCGGCAGGATCTCCACCAGGTCGCCGGCTTCCCAGCTGGCGGGCTGCTCCGGTCGCAGGCCCAGCAGGTACACCGGCTGGCCCTGGCTGCCCGGGTTGAGCAGTTCGCGGCGCACCAGCGACCAGTTGCCGAAACTCGGCGGCTGCCAGGCGGCCACTGGCTGGGCGCCGGTCAGTTGCGCCAGTTCCTGCTGCCACTGCTGCAGCGCGGCCTGGTCGGCGTTGTCCACTTCCACCGGGCTGAATGCGCTGCTGGCCCCGCGCTCACCCAGCCATGCCTGCAGGCGGCGGGCGAAGCCGCAAAAGTGCGGATACTGGCGGTCACCGAGGGCGAGCAGGGCGTAGCTGAGGTTGTCGAGCGGCCAAGGCTGGCCTAGCACCTTGCGCTCGAAGGCGCGAGCGCTGTCGGGGGCTTCGCCGTCGCCGAAGGTGCTGACCACGAACAGCGCACGGCGGGCCTGGCGCAGGTCGCTTTCACCCAGTTCTGCCAGGGCGCGTACCTGCACTGGCAGGCCGGCGGCCTGAAGCTGCCCGGCGCTCTGCCAGGCCAGTTGTTCGGCAAGCCCGCTCTGGCTGGCAAAACCGATCAGCCAGCTATCGCCGCTGGCAGTGTTGCTGGTGACGTTGCCACGGGCGGCACGTACCTGGCGCTTCTTGCGACGGCGGTCGAGGTACAGCAGCCAGCCGGTGACGAAGAACAGCGGCATGGTCAGGCTGGCGATGGTGACGATGATGCGCCCCGGCAGGCCGAAGTATTCGCCCACGTGCAGGGCGTAGACGCTCTGGAGCAGCTGGGCCTTGAAGGACTTGTCGGTGTAGCGGTCATGTCTTTTCACCTGGCCGCTGGCCGGGTCCAGTACCAGGGTGTTGAAGGCACGTGGGTGGCCGGCGTTATCCAGCAGGTAGAACAGGTTGGCCGGCTGGCCGCCTACCGGCGGCAGGCGCAGGTTGTACATGGCCAGGCCCGGGCCTGCAGCGTCCTTGAGGTTGGCCCAGATTGCGTCGTAGTCGACCACCAGCGGCGGGGCGTTCTTGTCGATTTTCTGCGGCCCGTGGCGGCCACGGCCTTCGCCGCGCTTTTGCTGCTGGCCGGCGATCGGCGCGTCGGCCAGCAGCTTGTTCAGGCCCTCGCGGTACCACTCGTAGGACCAGAACAGCCCGGTCAGAGCGAACAGCAGGTAGAACAGCAGGCACCAGGTGCCGGCCACCGCGTGCAGGTCCCAGTTGAAGGCGCGGCCTTTCTTGGCCCAGTCGAAGGTCAGCCAGGTGCGCCAGTCCAGCGCCTTGCGCGGCCAGCGCAGGTACAGGCCGGAGAGGCAGAAGAACACCAGCATCAGGGTGCAGGCACCGGTGATCTGCCGGCCGCTGTCGCCCGTGGCCAGGAAACGGTGCAGGTTGAGCATGAGGTTGAAGAAGCCTTGCCCGGCCACTTCTCCCTTGAGTTCGCCGGTGTACGGGTCGGCATAGCGCAGCTGGCCGCGGCGCTCGCCTGGTGGTGGGGTGAAGAAGACGCGTGCGGCGTTGCCTTCGCGTACATCGACCCACAGCATTGCCACCTTGTCGTGCTGCTGGGCCTCGACCCGCTGGACCAGTTCGGCCGGGGGCAGCACGCCCTCCGGGCGCACCTCGACCTTCAGGACATCGGCGTTCAGCGCGCGCAGCAGTTCTTCCTGAAACGAGTACAAGGCCCCGGTGATACCCATCAAGGCCAGCACCAGGCCAGCGGTGATGCCAAAGAACCAGTGCAATTGGAACAGCGTCTTCTTCACCACATGATCACCTTGTGTTTCTGCCGCACACTGCGCGGCGTGCATTATGCCTTGATACGCAAAAGCCCCGCTCACGGGAATGAACGGGGCAGGGTGGGCTAGTCAGTCAGGCTTGTGTTGTCTGTACCGGCCTCTTCGCGGGTGAACCCGCTCCCACAGGTACTGCACTGACCTCAGGTCCAGTGATATTTCTGTGGGAGCGGGTTCACCCGCGAAAGGGCCGGCACAGGCGCAGCCCATTCAACAGATCAACCCGATCCCGGCATCAGAAGTGGACGCTGGTGGTCAACAGAGCCGTCCGCCCCGCCGCCTGGTTGGCGAAGTGGGTAGAGAAGGCCTTGTCGTAGTACACCTCGTTGGTCAGGTTCTGCACGTTCAGTTGCAGGTCGATGTTCTTGGTCAGCTTGTAGGCGGCCATGGCGTCGTAGCGCACGTAGCTGTCCACCATTGTGGTATTGGCTACGTTGCCATACACGTCATCGACGTAGAACGCACCGCCACCGATGGTCAGCTTCGGCGTAATGGAGTAGGTGGTCCACAGGCTGGCGCTGTTGTTCGGCGTGTTTGGCAGCTGGTTGCCGTCGTTAGCCTTGTTCAGCGGGCCTCCGTCGATCTGACGCGCCTGGAGGTAGGTGTAGCCAGCGAATACCTGCCACTTGTCGGTGAGTTTGCCGCTGGCCGACAGCTCGATGCCCTGTACACGAGTTTCGCCGACGTTCTCGTAGGTGGTGGTGTCCACCTGAACGCGGGCGTTTTCCTTCTCTGTGCGGAAGATCGCTGCTGCCAGCGACAGGCGTTCGTCCAGCAAGTCCCACTTGGTACCTACTTCGTAGTTGGTGGTTTCTTCCGGCTCCAGGTCACTGCCCAAGATATTGCCGCTGCGGTCAGTGGTGCCTGGCAGAGTGTTGGTTTCGGTACCTTCACCGAGCATGGCGCCTGGCGGGGTCGCGGACGTGGCGTAGGAAACATAGATGCTGCCGTTCTCGGCAGGCTTCCAGACCAGACCCAACTGGCCTGTGAAGAATTCACTCTTGTCGCGACCTTTGGTAGGTACGCCGTTCTTGTTCACGACGGTTGCGCCGCTGGCGTCGTAGGTACGGAACTTGGTATCGAAATGGTCGTAACGCAGGCCCATGTTCAGCAGCCACTGGGGCGTGAGCTCCAGTGTATCGAAAGCATAGATCGCACGTGTCTTGCCGCTGGTTTTGGTACCGGCGTAGTTGCGCGAGACCGTGCCGTCCCAAGCGTCATCCGGGTTCGGGTCGCTCAGCGAGGTGCAGCTACCGCCGTTGCCAGGCCCAGTGCAGCTGAGTTTGCTGTTTGGCGTGACTGTGTAACTCTGGCGGTCGGACTCTTCCTTGGTGAACTCGATACCGGTGGAGAAATTGTTCTTGAAGCCGCCGACGAAGAACTCACCGAACAGGTCGGTCTGGTTGGTTGTGGTGGCGGTGTTGCCAACACGGGTGTTGGCGCGACGCCAGACCCCGTTGTTGTTGACGTTGCCAACACTGTCGTCAGGCTGGGTCAGGATATAGTCCTGCATGCTGTTGCCGTGACGCAGGGTGTTTTTGATGGTCAGCGAGTCCGTGAGGTCGTGCTCGATGCCAATGGTTGCGATGTCAACGCGGGTCTTGCGGAAATCGCGGCCGGTCAGGCCATAGAAGTTGTCGCTGTCGCCGCCGTCAGTCGGCTTGCTCGGGTGCGCCGAGGTGCGTGCGGTGTTGCCGCCGGTCGGGATGGTGTACGGAATGCCCGAATCCGGCAGGTCGTCGCTTTCCAGATGGTAGTAGTCGAGGTTCACGCGGGTCGGAGTACCCAGGCCGAAGGCCAGCGATGGGGCGATACCCCAACGGTCGTAGTTGACCTTGTCGCGGCCGGCGACGTTGCTTTCGTGGGTCATCAGGTTCAAGCGGCCGGCAGCGGTATCGCTGAACTGGTAGTTACCATCGAAGGTGTAGCGCTGGGTCTGGTCGCTGCCCCAGGTCCAGGCGCCGTCGAGCGAGTTGCCCATGTGTGCACGTTTGCTCACCAGGTTGATGGTGCCGCCGGCGGCACCACGGCCGCCGATGGCCGAGTTCGGGCCCTTGGCCACTTCCACCGATTCGATGGCAAAGATTTCGCGGGTTTGAGCGCCAGTGTCACGCACGCCGTCCAGGTAGGTGTCACCTTGGGCGTCGAAGCCGCGGATGAACGGGCGGTCGCCTTGCGGGTTGCCGCCTTCGCCGGCACCAAAGGTGATGCCCGGCACAGTGCGCAGTGCATCCTGCAGGGTCAGGGCGTTGGTGTCCTTGATCACTTGCTGCGGGATCACGGTTATCGAGCGCGGGGTATCCACCAGCGGCGCGGTGTACTTCTGCGAGGATGCCTGGTCGACCTTGTAATCGGTGCTGGCCTGTTCAGCCTTGCCGTTGACGCTGGTGGCGTCGAGGGTGATAGCACTACTGGCGACCGGGTCGGCGGCGTAGACCGACGAAGCGCTGAGGGCTACGCCGATGGCAGACACGATCAGGCGTGGTGAACTCACTGCAGATGGTACGTACTGGCGCATTGCTAAGGACCTTCCCCAAGGTGGTAAGGCCGCGGATCTTAATGTAAGCAATTGTGACTCACAATTGAGAGTCGTTACCATTCGTGAAGAATTTACAATCTTTACAATTTGCCTTTACGGTTTCATCAAGCTGAAACGTCTTAAGCGGCAATTGGGGCTTGTGAAGCGCAAAAGGGAATCAATATCATTGTCGCCTTACATTTTCCGACGGTGCTGTCGCCATGCTGCTTCACATCCCCGGCCTGTTTCACGCCGATGAACTGGCCCGTATCCGCGAGGCGCTGGAGCAGGCCGACTGGGCCGACGGCAAGATCACGGCCGGCTACCAGTCGGCCAAGGCCAAGCACAACCTGCAACTGCCGGAAGGCCACCCGCTGGCCAAGGAAATCGGCAGCGCGCTGATCGACCGCCTGTGGCAGAACCCGCGCTTCATGTCTGCAGCCTTGCCGCACAAGGTGTTCCCGCCGCTGATCAACTGCTACCGCGAAGGCGGCAGTTTCGGCTTCCACATCGACAACGCCCTGCGCCAGCCCAAGGGCAGCCCGGAGCGGGTGCGTACCGACCTGTCTTCCACACTGTTCCTCAGCGATCCGGACAGCTACGACGGCGGCGAGCTGGTGATTCAGGACACCTACGGCGAGCAGCAGGTCAAGCTGGCTGCCGGTGACCTGGTGCTGTACCCCGGCACCAGCCTGCACAAGGTCAACCCGGTGACCCGTGGCCAGCGTTACGCCGCGTTCTTCTGGACCCAGAGCCTGGTACGCGAGGACAGCCAGCGGGCGTTGCTCTTCGAGATGGACAATGCCATCCAGCAACTGACTGCCGATGTGCCGGACCATCCGTCACTGCTGCAGTTGACCGGCACCTACCACAATCTGCTGCGTCGCTGGGCCGAGGTCTGAGCCGTGTCCTATCAGTTGCGGCGTGAGGAAGTGGTGGATGTGGCCGGTTTGCGGGCCATGCTGGAAGAAAGCCCTGGCAAGGCCGCCCAGGCGATCCTGGCGGCGGCAGGGCAGGGCGCGGTCGAGGCACAGTTGCTGCTAGGGCAGATCCTGCTCGACGGGCGCGGCATTCAGGCGGATGCCGCCGTCGCCAGGCGCTGGTTCGGCATCGCCGCGCAGGGTGGCAGTGCCATGGCGCACAACATGCTGGGCCGTTGCCTGGAGCATGGCTGGGGCGGTGAGCCAAGCCAGACGCAGGCGGCCATTCACTATGCGCGTGCGGCCGATGCCGGGCTGGACTGGGGGCTGTACAACCTGGGCAACTTGCTGGCCACCGGGCGCGGCATACCGGCCAACCAGGCACAGGCGCTGATGTGCTACGAGAAGGCCGCGCACATGGGGCATGCCAAGTCGATGAACCTGTACGGGCGTTACCTGGAACAAGGCATCGCCACGGCGCCCAATCCGACACGGGCGGTGCGCTGGTATCGGCGCTCGGCCGAGGCGGGGGACTTTCGTGGCATGTTCAGCCTGGCGCTGGTGCTTGTCGAGCGGGGGCAGGTGGCGGAAGCCGGGCCCTGGCTGGAGCGGGCGCGGGTCGAGGGGAACATGAATTTCCTGCGCAGCGCGCTGGTGACCTTGCAGGGGGCGGGGCCGGTGTTGATGGCCTTTGCGGCGCGGTATGCCGAGGAGATCGAACGGCGCGAAGCTTGAGGCTCCCTCAAGGCCTGTAGGAGCAGCCTTGTGCTGCGAAGAGGCCGGCATGACAAAAGAGGGCCTTTGGCAGTTATGGCCTCTTCGCAGCACAAGGCTGCTCCTACAGGTAGTTGCACAGGCCTGAGGGCGGAAAGCACAAATGAAAACGGGGCCTTTCGGCCCCGTTTTGCGTTACAGGTAGTAAGCCTTCAGCGGCGGGAAGCCATTGAATTCCACTGCGCTGTAGCTGGTGGTGTAGGCACCGGTCGACAGCCAGTACAGGCGGTCACCGATGGCCAGGTTCAGCGGCAAGCCGTACTTGTAGTGCTCGTACATGATGTCGGCGCTGTCGCAGGTCGGGCCGGCGATGACCACTTCTTCGGTCTCGCCTTTCTTCTCGGTCCAGATCGGGAACTTGATGGACTCGTCCATGGTTTCGATCAGGCCGGAGAACTTGCCCACGTCGGTGTAGATCCAGCGCTCGACGGCAGTACGCGACTTGCGTGCAACCAGTACCACTTCGCTGACCAGGATACCGGCGTTGGCAATCAGCGAACGGCCCGGCTCGAGGATGATTTCCGGCAGGTCGTCACCGAAGTCTTCCTTCAGGAAGCGGATGATCTCTTCGGCGTAGGTTTCCAGGCTGTTGGTCCGGGTGATGTAGTTGGCCGGGAAGCCGCCACCCATGTTGATCAGCTTCAGCTCGATGCCGTCTTCTTCCTTCAGGCGCTCGAAGATCACCTTGACCTTGGCGATGGCGGCGTCCCACACGCTGATGTCGCGCTGTTGCGAGCCGACATGGAAGGAAATGCCATAAGGCACCAGGCCCAGGTCGCGGGCGAGAATCAGCAGGTCCATGGCCATGTCGGTCTGGCAGCCGAATTTACGCGACAGCGGCCAGTCGGCAGTGGTCGAGCCTTCGGTGAGGATACGCACGTACACCTTCGAACCCGGTGCGGCCTTGGCGATGTTGCGCAGGTCGGCTTCCGAGTCGGTGGCATACAGGCGCACGCCCTTCTCGTAGAAGTAGCGGATGTCCTTGGACTTCTTGATGGTGTTGCCGTAGCTGATACGGTCGGCGCTGACGCCGCGACCCAGCACCTTGTCCAGCTCGTAGATCGAGGCGATGTCGAAGCTCGAGCCTTTCTCTTTGAGCAGGTCGATGATTTCCACGGCCGGGTTGGCCTTGACCGCGTAGTACACCTTGGCGAATTCGAAACCAGCGCGCAGGTCGTCGTAGGCCTGGCTGATCATCTGGGTATCGATGAGTACGAACGGGGTTTCCTGCTTGTCGGCAAACGCCTTCATTTTCTGGAAGGTGTCACGCGCGAAATAGTCTTCGACCTGGATCGACATGCTCAGGGACTCCATGGGCAAACTGAAAATTTAAGTGGCTGCAAACTGAACGTCCTCCGTATCCCCACTTTGGTTCGCCTACTCAGTACTTGAGCCGGATGGATCGTTTCCAGCATGGACGTTCGGCGCGCACTTTAGGGCGTGAAGAATGCAGAATCAACAGGCAATCCGGGCGTGATCGACGCGGATCGACGACCTGCCATTTGAATAACCGACCCATGTGACCGGCTGATGTTCCCCGGAGTGTTTCAAGCGTAAAAAATAGTGGAATGGAACGCGTTGGCTCCTTCGCGGGTACGCCCGTTCCCACAGGCATCTCGCGGTTTCTGTGGGAGCGGGCGTGCCCGCGAAGGGGCCTCAGGTGTTCATATTTATGGCCACATTTCCCTGGCACTGCCGTGCATGAAAAAGACGATAAATTTTTTGTTACCGACTGGCGGAATTGCCGTCCTTGATGAGAAACATTACTATTCGCACCCTTGTCTGCCTCCCTGATGACCCCGACCGTGTCCGGACCCAAAGGCTTCCTCGACCACTACCATGAGCTGATCGGCACCTGGACGCGCAAGTTGCGCAGTCGACAGCAGGCCGAGGACCTCACCCACGATGCCTTTGTCCGGGTACTGGAAAACCCGCGCGAGCAGGTCGAGCAGCCACGCGCCTACCTGCACCAGACCGCGCGCAATATTGCCGTGGATGGTTTCCGTCGCGAGGACCGCCGCCAGGCACTGGAGCTGGAAGCCTTCGACGAAAGCATGGGCGGCGGTGGCGACCCCGAGGCCTACGTGCATGCGCTGGAGCTGGCCGACAGTGTCGAGCGGGCGTTGGCCGAACTGCCGCTCAATTGCCGACAGGTGTTCATCTGGCAGAAGCTCGAAGGCCTGACCCAGGCCGAGATCGCCGAGCGCATGGGGTTGAGCAAGAACATGGTCGAAAAGTATATGATCCGCACGCTCCGGCATCTGCGCGAGCACCTGGATGTGTCGGCATGATGAGTCAGGAGACCTTTTCGATGAAACAGCACGGTACCGATACCGTCCGCGAGCAGGCGGCCGCGTGGTTCGCCCGGGTGCAGGATGCGCCTCGCGATGCCGGGCTGCAGGCGCAGCTGCACGCCTGGCTGGAAGGCGATGCACGGCACCGTGATGAGTACCAGCAGCTCGCCCGCCTGTGGCAGGCCACCGACTTCATCCCGCGCCAGCGCCTGGAAGCGCTGTGCCAGCCGGCACCGGTACGCCAGTTGCCACGTCGGCGCTTCGTGCGCCAGGCCTTGGCCGCCAGCGTGGCCGCACTGGCGTTGGGCCTGGGCTGGGGCGGCTGGCACTACCAGCAACTGAATCACCAGGGCAGCTTGCAGACCGCCTTCAACGAACGCCGCCAGGTCGAACTGCCGGATGGTTCGCACCTTGAACTCAACGGCAGCACGCAAGTGCAGGTCGCTTTCAGCGCCGGCCAGCGGCATGTCCGGCTGATGGCGGGTGAGGTGATGTTCACCGTCGCCCACGACAGTGGCAGGCCGTTCGTGGTCGACACCGCCCAGGGCAGCGTGACCGTCACCGGTACCCGTTTCGACGTCCGCCTGGACCCGGCCAGCACCCGCGTGGCGGTGGAGCAGGGCTCGGTGCGTGTGCAGGGCAAGGGCGCCTCGCTGGCGCAGCTCACGGCGGGCCAGGGCTCGCATATAGATGCACAAGGCCAGGTGGCGGCGCCCTATGCGGTGAATACCGGCGCCCTGACTGCCTGGCGCCAAGGCAGGCTGGTGTTCGACAACGCCACCCTGGCCGAGGTGGTGGCCGAGGCCTCGCGTTACCGCAGCCAGCCGCTGCGGGTCGCCCCCGGTAAAGTCGCCCAGCTGCGGCTGTCCAGCACCTTCAGCACCGACGACACCGACGCGCTGCTGCGTGCCTTGCCGAGCATCCTGCCGGTGGCCATCAAGGCCCATGAAGATGGCTCGCGCGAAATAATCGCGAAATAGATTCAGGTTTTTTTCCGCTCGTTCGTCTTCCCCGCCAGCTGCAACTGCCAAGCATTTCCATTTGCATGCGGTTGGCGTTTATTCCGTATTCCAGGAAGTTTCGACGACGTGAACAACAACAAGCCCTTCCCACGCTTCCGCGCCCTGGCGCTGGCCCTGGCGGTCAGTGCCGTGGCGGTCAACAGCCAGGCCGCAGAGTCCGGCAGCACCATCCAGATCCAGGCCCAACCCTTGGCTTCGGCGCTGAACCAGCTGGGCCAGCAGACCAACCTGCAGTTGTTCTTCAGCCCCGAGCTGGTGGCTGGCAAGCAGGCCCCGGCGGTGTCCGGCCAGCTGGCGCCCGAGCAGGCGCTGCAGCAGTTGTTGCAAGGCAGCGGCCTGACCTACGAGATGTCCCAGGGCACCGTGGTGGTCAAGCCGGCCCAGGCCGATGGCACCCTCACCACCGGTAGCCTGGAGCTGGCACCCACCGACGTCAAGGTGGTGGGTGACTGGCTGGGCGATGCCCAGCAGAGCGTGGTGCAGAACCACCCCGGCGCGCGCACCGTGGTGCGCCGCGAGGCGATGGTGGAAAAGGGCGCAATGAACGTGCGTGACGTGCTGCGCGGCATCCCCGGCGTTCAGGTGCAGGACTCCAACGGTACCGGCGGCAGCGACCTGTCGCTGAACGTGGGTGTTCGCGGCCTGACTTCGCGCCTGTCGCCACGCTCCACGGTGCTGATCGACGGCATTCCGGCCGCTTTCGCGCCCTATGGCCAGCCGCAGCTGTCGATGGCGCCGATTTCCTCGGGCAACCTCGACAGCATCGACGTGGTGCGTGGCGCCGGTTCCGTGCGTTATGGCCCGCAGAACGTCGGTGGGGTGATCAACTTCGTTACCCGGGCAATCCCAGAGAAGCCCTCGGCCGAGCTGTCCACCACCCTGGAAACCTCCCAGCATGGCGGCTGGAAGCACACCGAGTCGGCCTTCGTCGGCGGTACGGCGGACAACGGCATGGGCGTGGCGCTGCTGTACACCGGGGTGAATGGCAACGGCTACCGTGAAAGCAACAATGGCAACGACATCGACGACGTCATCCTCAAGACCCACTGGGCACCGACCGACGTTGACGAGTTCTGGCTCAACTTCCACTACTACGACGGCCGTGCCGACATGCCTGGTGGCCTGACCCAGGCGCAGTACGACAGCAACCCGTACCAGTCGCTGCGCGACTACGACTACTTCGCCGGCCGGCGCAAGGACGTGTCGTTCAAGTGGCAGCGGCAGCTCGACGACGCCACCCAGTTCGAAGTGCTGACCTACTACACCGACAGCTTCCGCGGCAGCTCCATTGCCTCGCGCGACATGAAGACCCTGTCGTCGTACCCGCGCAACTACCATACCTTTGCCATCGAACCACGGCTGTCGCGGATCTTCTTCGCCGGCCCGACCACCCAGGAAGTCAGCGTGGGCTACCGCTACCTGAAGGAAGCGATGCGTGAGCAGTCGACCCGCCTGGCGCTGATCGACAACGTGCCGACGCCCGCCCCGGGCTCCGACGGCCATGTGTTCCAGGACCGCAGCGGTGGTACCGAGGCCAGTGCCTACTACATCGACGACAAGATCGACGTGGGTAACTGGACCATCACCCCAGGTATCCGCTTCGAGCATATCAACACCGACTGGCGCGACCGCCCGGTGCTCGGTGCCAACGGCCAGCCGGTGCCGGAGAAGAAACGCAGCATCACCAGCAACGAGCCGCTGCCGGCGCTGAGCGTGATGTACCACATCTCCGATGCGTGGAAGGTGTTCGCCAACTACGAGACCTCGTTCGGCAGCCTGCAGTACTTCCAGCTGGGCCAGGGTGGTACGGGCAACAGTACGGCCAATGGCCTGGAGCCGGAAAAGGCCAAGACCTACGAAATCGGTACCCGCTATGACAATGGCGGCTTTGCTGGTGAGCTGACGGCTTTCTACATCGACTTCGATGACGAACTGCAGTACATCAGCAACGATGTGGGCTGGACCAACCTCGGTGCGACCAAGCACCAGGGTATCGAGGCCTCGGTGCGCTATGACCTGGACGGGCTGGACCCGCGCCTGGAAGGGCTGTCGGTGAACGGTGGCTATACCTATACCCGCGCTACTTATGAAGGGGACATTCCTGGCTTCGAGGGCCGTGACCTGCCGTTCTATTCACGCCAGGTGGCCACTGCCGGCGTGCGTTACGCGGTCAATCACTGGACCTGGAACCTGGATGCCTACGCCCAATCCAAGCAGCGCGCGCCGGGTACCGGGATCAATGCCGATGGCAGCTTCAACGGCGACTACATCACCGAGCCGAGTGCGGACGGGCAGTTTGGCGATATTCCGGGTTATGTGACCTGGCATGCCCGTGGCGGGTATGAGTTCGGGCCCCAGATGTCCAACCTGAAGCTGGCGGCGGGGGTGAAGAACCTGTTCGACAAGCAGTACTTCACCCGCTCCAGCGACAACAATGCCGGCATCTATGTGGGTGAGCCGCGGACCTTCTATGTGCAGGCCAGTGTAGGGTTCTGACATCGCGTCGCCTGCTTCGCGGGTGAACCCGCTCCCACAGGTACCGCGCAGGTCTTTAGCCTTGCACCGACCCTGTGGGAGCGGGTTTACCCGCGAAGAGGCCGGCACAGGCAATCCATTACTTGGGTTCTGAGCCGAGATTGCCGGGGACGCAGTGCGCCCCCGGCGATTACGAAACCACCGCCTCGGCCGGCGAGACAATGCTGGTCTTGGCCCCCCGCGAGCGCCCCGAACTCAGGTACGCCGCAATCGACTCCTGCGTCACCTCGCCCAAGAACACCTGTTCGGCATCCAGCACCGGCAGCCACGCCCGGTTGAACTCGTACATCCGCGACAGCAGGATGCGCAAATGCTCATCATGCGACGCCGTGGCATTGAACGGCCGCAGAAAGTCGCCACAAGTCCCTTGCTGGCGATGCATGTCACGCCGGCGCACGTAGCCCAGCGCCTTGTTCTGCGCATCGGTCACCACCACGTAGCGGCGGTCGTGCTCGTCCAGCAGCTCCAGCGCATCGCTCACCGGCGTCTGCGGGCTCACCGATGGCGCGTTGTCTGCCGCATCCTCCGCACGCACCAGCAGCAGGCGCTTGAGGGTGCTGTCCTGGCCGACGAAGTTGCTGACGAAATCATCCGCCGGGTGCGCCAGCAGGGTGTCCGGGTGGTCCAGCTGCAACAGCTTGCCGGCGCGGAAGATGGCGATCTTGTCGCCCAGCTTGATCGCTTCGTCGATGTCGTGGCTGACCATGATCACGGTCTTGTTCAACGCCCGCTGCATCTCGAAGAACTCGTTCTGGATCATCTCGCGGTTGATCGGGTCGACCGCGCCGAACGGCTCGTCCATCAGCAGCACCGGCGCTTCCGCCGCCAAGGCACGGATCACGCCGATACGCTGCTGCTGCCCGCCGGACAGCTCGCGCGGGTAGCGCTGCAGGTACTGCTTGGGCTCCAGCTTGATCATGTGCATCAGCTCGCGGGCGCGTTCATGGCACTTCTGTTTGCCCCAGCCGAGCAGGCGCGGCACCACGGTGATGTTCTCCTCGATGGTCATGTTGGGGAACAGGCCGATCTGCTGGATGACATAGCCGATGTGCCGGCGCAGGGTGACCTCGTCCAGCCCGGTGGTGTCTTCGCCATTGATGAACACCTGGCCGGAAGTGGGCGTGATCAGGCGGTTGATCATTTTCAGGGTAGTGCTCTTGCCGCAGCCCGAGGGGCCGAGGAACACGCAGATTTCCCCTTCGTTGACGGTGAGGCTTACCGAGTCGACGGCTTTGACGTCCTTGCCGTTGACGTTGAAGGTTTTGCTGAGGTTCTTCAGTTCGATCATGAGCGCAGTCCTTCTGGAGTCAGGGCACGTTGCAGGGTTTGCAGGAGCAGGTCGGCGATGATCGCCAGCAGGCTGACCAGCACGGCGCCGACCAGCAGCATCGACATGTCGCTGCGGCTGATGGAGGTGAGGATGAGTACGCCAAGGCCACCGGCGCCGATGGTGGCGGCGATGGTCATCACGCCGATGTTCATCACCACGGCGGTGCGCACGCCGGCGAGGATCACCGGCACGGCGATGGGCAGTTCGACCATGCGCAGGCGCTGGCCGAAGGTCATGCCGATGCCGCGTGCGGCTTCACGGATGCCGGGCTCGACGTTGGTCAAAGCCAGGTAGGTGTTGCGCATGATCGGCAGCAGTGAGTAGAGGAACACCGCAGTGATCGCCGGCAGCGGCCCCAGGCCCTGGCCGAACTTGGAGTAGAACGGCAGCAGCAGGCCGAACAGGGCGATCGAGGGGATGGTCAGCAACACTGTGGCACTGGCCTGCAAAGGGCCGGCGACGGCCGGGAAGCGGGTCATCAGGATGCCCAGCGGTACGCCGACGATGATCGCCAGGCCCACGGCGACGCCGACCAGCATGATGTGTTGCCAGGTCAGCTGCAGTACCTGGGCCCAGTCGAGGTGGGCGAACGTGTCGAGCAGGCTCATGGTTGTACCTCGCCAGGCATTGGGTGGTCACGCAGGAAGGTGGCGGCCACCGTGGTCGGGTTCTGGTGTTCGACGTCGACCTTGGCATTGAGCTGGCGCATGGTTTCGTCATCCAGTTGCTCGGCCAGAGGCTTGAGCAGGCCGGCCAGTTGCGGGTTGGCGTCGAGCACCTGTTTGCGCACCACCGGGGCGGCGGTGTAGTCGGGGAAGTAGTGTTTGTCGTCTTCCAGCAGCTTGAGGTTGAACGCGTTCAGGCGACCATCGGTGGTGTACACAAGGCCGGCGAACACCTGGTTGTTGTGCATGGCGGTGTAGACCAGGCCGGCATCCATCTGGCGGATGTTGGCGCGGCCCACTTGCAGGTCGTACATCGTTTTCAGGCCTACCAGGCCATCCGGGCGGTTGGCGAACTCGGTGTCCAGCGCCACCAGGTGGTTGCGGTGGCTTTCGTCACGCAGTACCTGGTTGAGGTCGCTGATCGAATTGATCTGCGGATAGGCCTCGGCGACCTGCTTGGGCAGGCCCAGCGCATAGGTGTTGCTGAACTTCGACGGGGTCAGCCAGATCAGGTCCTTCTTCGCGTCCAGTGCCTTGACCTTGGCGTAGGTGGCCTCGGCACTGGGCATGCGCTCGTCGATATGGTTGTACGACACCAGTGACACGCCGGTGTATTCCCACATCAGGTCGAGCTGGCCGGTTTCCTGGGCCTGGCGTGCGATGTTGCTGCCAAGGCCGCTGGTGACGCGCACATCAAAACCGTTGGCGCGCAGGTATTGCGCGGTGATTTCGGCGAGTACGGTCTGTTCGGTGAACACCCGCGCGCCGATACGGACAAGTGGTTTTTCCGCTGCCTGGGCAAATCCTGCAAACAGCAGGGCCGCGCCCAACAATAAAGCGATTCTCTTGTTCATATGTTCCCTCTCGTTATCCAGCCAGGCCACGTTCCAGCCAGCGCTTGCTGGAGAAACTCACCGCTGCATCCAGCGCCAGCGCCAGCAGTGCGGTGCAGGCAGCCCCCAGCAGCAGTTGTGGCTGGTTGTTCAGGGCGATGCCGGGGAAGATCAGGCTGCCGAGGCTGTTGGCGCCAATCAGGAACGCCAGCGGTGCGGTGCCGACGTTCAGCGCCAGGGCCACGCGCACACCGCCAACGATGATCGGCACGGCGTTGGGCAGCTCCACCTGCCAGAGTTGCTGGCGCGGAGTCATGCCGATGCCGGTGGCGGCTTCCTTGAGCGAGGCGGGGACGTTTTTCAGGCCCTCGTAGGTATTGCGCACGATGGGCAGGAGAGAGGCGAGGAACAGCGCGAAGATCGCGGGCCCGGCGCCGATGCCCAGGATACTCAGGGCAATGGCCAGAACGGCCAGGGGAGGGATGGTGTTACCAACGTTGAAGAACTGCATGAAGCGCTCGGCTTTGTCGACCCGGTGCGGTCGACTTAACGCAATGCCGGCGGGGATGCCCACGGCCAGCGCCGCCGCCATCGAAGCCAGCACCAGTACCAGGTGCGCTTGCAGGTAGAACCCAAGATCGTCGCGATACCGCGCGATCGTGTCGATGCCGATCCAGTGGACCAGCAGGGCCAGGATGACGAGCACGGCGGCCCATCCCAACAGCCCTTTTCCGTAGCGTTTAGCCACAGGCGGACTCCTTGTGTAGTCGGCGAGCACACTTCTTGGTTGCCGGCCAGTCCTGGCGGCGGGTGGTGTGTTCGCGAGTAGCAGCGTGACGCACGCCGAAGGCTGCGATCAGGCCATGAGCCGAACCCCGTCGGGCCCGAAAATGCTGATGAAAACAACTCCCCAACCGAAGCGGGTTGCAGGGGAGTGGACGTCTCCGTGGGCGTAAAGGTTCCCATCTGGGGCGGCATTTGGCCAGCGTTAATCACTGGTTGGTTGGAAAATTGACGAGAAAAAGCAGCGGGTTAGTGCTCTGTAGGCGTTGAAATAACTGCTCTTGGGCCATTTGTCGTGATAAAGCGATTGCCTGGCGAATTTGTGGCCTCTGGGCGGGCGCTTTCGCGGGTAAACCCGCTCCCACAGGTCCTGCACAGGTTTCAAAGGCGGTGTGATACCTGTGGGGGCGGGTTTACCCGCGAAGAGGCCGGAACAGGCACCGCCGGTTCAGCAAATTTTGGTCCCGGCCCAACTTCAGGTATGATATCGCCCCTTTTTAATCCCCCAGTCAGGCGATTTCCCATGACCAACCAGGCCGCCGAAGTCGCGAAGCGCCGCACTTTCGCAATCATTTCCCACCCCGACGCCGGTAAGACCACCATCACCGAGAAGCTGCTGCTGATGGGCAAGGCCATTGCCGTCGCCGGTACCGTGAAGTCGCGCAAGTCCGACCGCCACGCCACCTCCGACTGGATGGAAATGGAGAAGCAGCGCGGCATCTCCATCACCACCTCGGTGATGCAGTTCCCGTACCGCGAGCACATGATCAACCTGCTCGACACCCCCGGCCACGAAGACTTCTCGGAAGACACCTACCGCACCCTGACCGCGGTGGACTCGGCGCTGATGGTGCTCGACGGCGGTAAAGGTGTAGAGCCACGTACCATCGCCCTGATGGACGTGTGCCGCCTGCGCGACACGCCGATCGTCAGCTTCATCAACAAACTCGACCGCGACATCCGCGACCCGATCGAGCTGCTGGACGAGATCGAAGCCGTGCTGAAGATCAAGGCCGCGCCGATCACCTGGCCGATCGGTTGCTACCGCGACTTCAAGGGCGTGTACCACCTGACCGGTGACTACATCGTGGTCTACACTCCGGGCCACGGCCACGAGCGCACCGAAGCCAAGATCATCCAGAAGCTGGACTCGGACGAAGCCCGTGCCCACCTGGGCGACCAGTACGATTCGTTCGTCGAACAGCTGGAGCTGGTGCAGGGCGCCTGCCACGAGTTCAACCAGGAAGAGTTCATCAACGGCCAGCTGACCCCGGTGTTCTTCGGTACCGCGCTGGGCAACTTCGGTGTCGACCATGTGCTTGACGCCGTCGTCGACTGGGCGCCGCGCCCGCTGGGCCGTGTTGCCCACGAGCGCACCGTGGAGCCTGTGGAAGAGAAGTTCACCGGTTTCGTGTTCAAGATCCAGGCGAACATGGACCCGAAACACCGCGACCGCATCGCCTTCATGCGTATCTGCTCGGGCAAGTACGAGAAGGGCATGAAGATGCGCCACGTGCGCATCAACAAGGACCTGCGTATCGGCGATGCGCTGACCTTCTTCTCCTCCGAGCGTGAGCAGCTGGAAGAGGCCTATGCCGGCGACATCATCGGCCTGCACAACCACGGCACCATCCAGATCGGCGACACCTTCACCGAAGGCGAGGCACTGGGCTTCACCGGTATCCCGCACTTCGCCCCGGAGCTGTTCCGCCGCGTGCGCCTGAAGGACCCGCTGAAATCCAAGCAGCTGCGCCAAGGCCTGCAACAGCTGGCCGAAGAAGGTGCTACCCAGGTGTTCTTCCCCGAGCGCAGCAACGACATCATCCTCGGTGCGGTCGGTGTGCTGCAGTTCGACGTGGTCGCCAGCCGCCTGAAGGAAGAGTACAAGGTTGAGTGCGCCTACGAGCCGATCACCGTGTGGTCGGCCCGCTGGATCGGCTGTGACGACAAGAAGAAGCTCGAGGAATTCCAGAACAAGGCCATGGAGAACCTTGCCATCGACGGTGGCGGGCACCTGACCTACCTGGCGCCGACCCGGGTCAACCTGTCGCTGATGGAAGAACGGTGGCCGGACATCAAGTTCCGCGCTACCCGCGAGCATCACTGATTTCGAGAGCTTGCTCCTGATTTTCAGGGCCTGCTCCTGACCCTTGTGGGAGCGGGTTTACCCGCGAATGCGTCGGTAAACTCAACATCGCATTCGCGGGTGAACCCGCTCCCACAGGGACCGTGTTAAGGCCGAAATCAATTCCCGGCCTTGATACTGGTCCAGATCCGCGTTCGAATACGGTCGATCTTGGCCGGCATCGCCTCCAGCGCATACAGCTTGCCCATTACTTCCTCGCTCGGGTAAATCATCGTATTACCCTTCATCGCCGGATCCACCAGCCCGTCCGCCTTGAGGTTGCCGTTGGCGTACTGCACATGGTTGCTGATGTTGGCCATCACCTCCGGCTGCAGCAGGTAGTTCATGTAGGCATACCCGGCCTTCTCATCCGGTGCATCGGCCGGTATGGCAACCATGTCGAACCACATCGGCGCGCCTTCCCTGGGGATCGAGTAGCCCACCTTCACCCCGTTCTTCGCCTCCTCGGCGCGGTTCTTCGCTTGCAGTACATCCCCCGAGAAGCCCACCACCACGCAGATGTCGCCATTGGCCAGGTCGCCGGTGTACTTCGAGGAGTGGAAGTAGCTGATATACGGTCGCACCTGCATCAGCAGCGCCTTGGCCTTGTCATAGTCCGCCGGGTCCTGGCTGTGGTGCGGCAGGCCCAGGTAGTGCAGGGCGATCGGTAACAGTTCAGGGCCGTTGTCCAACACCGCGACGCCGCAGCTTTTCAGCTTGCTCATGTACTCGGGCTTGAAGATCAGGTCCCAGGAGTCCACCGGGGCATTGTCGCCCAGCACTGCCTTGACCTTGTCGATGTTGTAGCCGATGCCGGTGCTGCCCCACAGGTATGGGAAACCGTACTGGTTACCCGGGTCGTTCACTTCGAGCGCCTTGAGCAGCACCGGGTTGAGGTTGTGCCAGTTGGGCAATTGCGACTTGTCCAGGCGCTTGAGGGCCTTGCCCTGGATTTGCCGGGCCATGAAATGGTTGGACGGAAACACCACGTCGTAGCCGGAGTTGCCGGTCATCAGCTTGCCGTCGAGGGTTTCGTTGCTGTCGTAAACGTCGTAGGTGGGCACGATACCGCTGGCTTGCTGGAAGTTCTTCAGTGTGTCGGGGGCAACGTAGCTGGACCAGTTGTAGATCTTCACCGTTTCGGCGGCGCCGGCCACGCTGGCGGCCAGCATCAGGGGGGCGAGAAGGAGCGTGCGCATGTCGGGGTTACCTTGCTTTGTGTGTTGTTATCGAAGGCAGGCGATCAGCGGATCAGAAGACAAGAACGTAGGTCTTGCGCACGGTCTCCTGGATGTCCCAGGTGCCCGTGCTGTTGGCCGGTAGCATCAGTGCGTCTCCGGCTTCTATGAGCAGGGGCTCGCCACCGTCGGGAGTGAAGGTGCAGCGGCCCTTGATGAAATGGCAGAACTCCTGCTGCACGATCTGCCGCCGCCAGCGCCCGGGGGTGCACTCCCAGATGCCGGTTTCGACGCCGTCGCTGCGTTCCACGCAGGTGACCGAAGTCACTGCAACGGGGTCGCCAAGCGGCACCGCGACCGGGTTGGAGCTGTCGAGCACGGCGCTGTCGGTGTTCTTGAAATGGGTGATGCTCATGACCGGTAAATCCTGTGTCAGTGAGGGGGAAAAATCAGCGCATGAAGCCTTCCATGAAGTCCGCAAGATTGCTGGCAAGGCGCCGCCTCCAGGGCGCACTGGCGGGGTTGGCGAGGGTCCGGTCCTCGTGGACGAAGCTCTGGATGATCGCGTTGTAGCCCAGCCATCGGCAGGGCTCGGGTGGCCAGCTGGCCAGGCTTGAAA
Source organism: Pseudomonas sp. ABFPK (assembly GCF_001586765.1). NCBI lineage: Bacteria > Pseudomonadati > Pseudomonadota > Gammaproteobacteria > Pseudomonadales > Pseudomonadaceae > Pseudomonas > Pseudomonas sp. ABFPK. Next base: position 75,376 of record NZ_LQXW01000034.1, read on the forward strand.
GCGGGCGGTTGTCGAGCACCCAGGGTTGCGCGGTCAGTTCGTTGTGCTGGTTGAGGATCAGCGCAGCCAGGGTGCGCCCGCCCAGGTTGGTGGCGCCGACGCCTTCGCCGCCGTAGCCGCCCGCCAGGGCGATGCCGCGTTGACGGTCGCAGAGCATGTGCGGGCGGAAGCGCCGCGCCATGCCCAGGTTGCCGCCCCAGGAATGGGTGATGCGTGCGTGCTTCAACTGTGGGAACAACTCGCTGAACAGGTAGCGGCGCAGCTCGATTTCCTGTTCGTCGAGGTTGAAGTTTTCGCGCAGGCGGCCACCGAAGCGGTAGCCGCCACGGGCGCCGAATACCAGGCGGTCGTCGGCGGTACGCTGGCCGTAAGTGACCTGCCGGCTGCTCTCGCTGAAGGCCTGGCCCTGGTTCAGGCCGATCTGTTCCCAGGTGGCCTCCGGTAGTGGTTCGGTGGCCACCAGCAGGCTCTGTACCGGCAACTGATGTCTGCCCAGCGGCGGCAGGCTGACGGCGTAGCCCTCCACGGCGGGTACCGTCCATTGGCAACGGATGCGCGCCAACGGGGTACTCACCTCACCGGGGTGCCAGTCGAGGGCGGGTGTGTTTTCGTAGATTGTCACGCCAAGCGCTTCTACCGCCCGGGCCAGGCCACGCGCCAGCTTGGCGGGCTGGATGGTTGCGGTGTGCGGGCTGTAGATGGCGCCATAGGCGTTGCTGACCCGCAACTGGGCGTCAAGCTGTTCGGGGCGCAGCCAGCGGTAGTCGTCCTCGGTCATGCCTTGGCGATAAAGGTCGTCGAGGTAGGCGCGCAGGCTGCGCTCCTGTTCCGGGTAGCGCGCGGCGCAGTACAGCACGCCGCCTTTGCGGTAGTCGCAGTCGATGCTCTCGCGATGCAGTACGCGGTGTACTTCATCGGGAATGCCATGCAGCAGGTCGATGCTGGCGCGGCGCTGTTGCGGTGACAGGGTGGCCAGCAGCCGGTCTTCGCCGAGCAGGTTGCCCATCAGCCAGCCGCCGTTGCGCCCCGAGGCGCCGAAGCCAGCGATGTTGGCGTCGATTACCGCGATGTTCAACTGTGGCGCCTGGCGCTTGAGGTAGTAGGCGGTCCACAGGCCGGTGTAGCCTGCGCCGATGATGCATACATCCGCGTCCAGGTCCTCGCGCAGGGCCGGGCGGGCGCACAACGGCTCGTCGAGCTGGTCCATCCACAGGCTGAGCGTGCGCAAGGGTTGCATCGGGTTCGGCTCCACATCCGTCAAGGTCTGTGGGCGATCCTAGTGGTGTCGGCGGGCGGCTGTCCTACGTGCGTGCACGCAGGGAAATTTGCTTCAGGTACGCCTTGGGCGTAAGCCCGGTGTGTTCGCGGAAACACTTGTAGAACGCCGACAACGAGTTGAAACCGGCATTGAACGCCAGTTCGTCGATCGTGGCCTCGATGCTGTCGTCGTCGAGGCTGGCCATCAGGTGCTGCAGGCGGGCCTGGTTGACGTAGCGGTAGAAGCTTTGCCCGAGCACCTGGTTGAGCAGGTAGGAGATCTGGTTGCGGCTGTAGCCGCTGGCGTCGGCCACCTGCTGCAGGTCCAGTTCCGGGTCCAGGTAGGGGCGCTGGCGCTGGAAGTAGTGTTCCAGGTCCTGGGCCATGGTCGACAACTGCCTCGGCGACAGGCCCAGGCGGCTGGTGGCCGGGCGTGGGCCACTGCTGGCGTGGCCGCTGCCGTTGCGGCGGACCAGCGTGGCATATTCGTTGACCTGCCAGATCAGGCCGTCCTTGACGGTAATCGCCTCGCTGGACTGGAACGCCACCAGGCCATCGCCGCCCTGCACCGTGACCTGGTACTGGATGAACGCGGTACAGCCATCGACGCGGATGCGGTCGCTGTGCACGATATCTTCGCCAGCTTCATGGGGCAGGCAGGCGCGCACGTAGTCGCGCAGTTCCTGGTAGCCGAGCACGCGGTTCTGGAAGAAGTCGTGGTACTGAATGTCGGGGTGGTAGAGCGCCATGATGCCGTCGAGGTCGCGGTGCTTCCAGCACAGGTGGTAGCGCAGCACGGTGTCGGCGGTGAGCGGGGTCTGCTCGGGGCTGTCGCGGAGGGTGGTGGCGGTCATGAGCCTGATAGTGCATTGCAGAACACCCAGCTGCAAGGGGGCGGATCCGGCATATTGCACGGTTCTGCCAAGCGGTCTGGGGCGTAAGTCGTTGATTTTGTTGAGACTGATTTTTTGAAAGGGATGGCATGGCGAGTGCACCGGTCTGTTCAACATCGAACAAGGAGAAAGGCCATGCGCTCGATACTGCTCTGGATGATTGGGGTGCCGATTCCGGTGATTATCCTGATCTGGTTCTTCATGCATTGAAATTGTGGGGCCGCTTTGCGGCCCATCGCGACACCAGGCCGCTCCTACAGAAGATTGCGGTCCCTTGGTCGTTCACCACGCGCTTGATGTCGGTCAGGCGGCCCAGCGGGTGGTCGTAGTGCAGGTGCACGCGGGTACCGCCGGTGGCGCTGATGTCGGTCAGCGTACCGTCAGGCGTGCGGGTGAAATGCAGGAAGTGACCGAGAACGTTCTCGATGCGTTGCAGCGGCACTTCGGTGTTGGTGTCTGGCACTTCGCCGAAGTAGAAGAACAGGTTGTCCCGCGTTTGCAGGATGTAGTGGCCGCCCTCGGTGCACACCAGATACACCTGCTCGTGCGGGTTGCGCTGGCCGTATTTGCCCTAAAAATATTTGGCTCCGCCAGCACTTTGGCAGAGCCAGTCCATTTTAACTGTTAAAGATTACGCCATCAAAGTCGTACAACAAAAAATTTACGCAGAAAATAACTCTCGGGAAAACTCGACGGCACAGGCATCTAATCCTTAAACTGCACCCCGCGGACCAAGCCATTCTCAAAAACAGACTTGACGCGAGCAGTCACCACAATCGTAGGGCTGTCCTCTTCAGCCCTAACGACATCACTAGAAAGCACCGCCTCATTATCCAAAACTATCTTGCTGAACCACCTCGGACCATATGGCATATAGCTAAGTAACGGCTCACTAACAGATTCTTTCAAGTTAAAGGATGGTGATTTACCTATAATATTGAATATCTTGTAACCAGTATAGGAAGCCTCACCTATCAGTAGATCCGCATCCACAAACTGAACACCAGAAATACTTTCTTTCCTCATTAGTTCGTAGAGTCGCGGCGAAATCAAATTGGGCCCGTCACTGAAAAAAAAATCATAGCTAAGGAGCTTGGAAGTACTGACCCTTTTCGATCCCTCGAAACAGACTTTTATATCCTTGCTTACAACCACGCACTCTTTGAAAATCCCAGAATCCTCACCAGACAACATCTTTGTCTTCAGCCAATAACTTTCAGGATAGTCATCTGAAATAGAAAGTATAAAATTTTTAGCCACAAGTCGCTCCCCGAACAGAGTTTTTATTCAGCATCGTTTTACCTGCACGCAGACCTTTTCTCTCATCAAGCATGACTCCGTGAATAGCCTTCTGGTAGTCCGCTTTGGTCCAGCCATTTTTCTTGCCGTATTCGTGAATAATATCCAGTTTCTTCTCTACGGCCGAATTATATTGCGCGTGAGAGCCACGATGCACCGTTCGCACCGGATGGTTCTCCTCATACTTAGGCAGATAAATAATATTGGGCAGCTTATGAATATTCACCTCACCCGCCTGCATGGCCGCATGATTAGATAGCTGCTGCGGGATAATATGATGCTTCTGGAAACCATCTATCGCAGGCATCGTGTTATAAGTAATCCATCCCAAAGGATCCAGCCAGCTAACAGGGTTCGGCGCATATTGATATAAGTTTATTCCGCCTAACAAGCCTATTGGGTCATGCGATATATATTTACCGACCTCCGAATCATAGTAGCGGAACGTGTTGTAGTGCAGTCCCGTTTCGCTATCAAAGTACTGACCTTGGAAACGCAGACTCTGCTCGATCTCATTGATGGGCAGACTCTCTATTGCACCCCACGAGCGATACGTCGCCTGCCAGACGATCTTACCGTCACTGTCCGTGACCTCAAGCGGCGTACCAATCTGGTCAGTATGGAAGTAATAGACCTTCTGCTCTTCCCCTTCCGCCTGATCGACCCGCGCCAACGGCGCATAGCTGCCCGGCTCATACAGGTACAGGATGCTCTGCCCCGGCGTCTCCTCCCGCAGCATTCTCAGCCCTTGCCAGAGGAAGCGCTTCTGCTCGACCTGCCCATTGATCTCAGCCAGCTTGGCCACCCGCCGCCCCAGGCTGTCATAACGGTAGTGCCCGGCACTCTCCAGCTTGCCATTGACCCATGTCTCCGCCCGCACCAGCCGGTTTTCACCGTCATAACCGAAGCGCTGCAACCGGTTGCCATATTCCGAGCATTTTTCGATCAGATTGCCCCACGGATCGTAGCGGTACTCCTGATCCCGCCACTGTTTGATCCGGTTGTCCTTGACCTTGTCGAACTGCCGCGCATTGAAGTCCAGCCGGTTGGCCGCCGCGTCGTAGCGGAACTCCTCGCTGCCCACGAGCGAGCCGGTATCACGGCGGCGCAACTGCCCGTTAGCTTCGTATTCGTACTTGATCTCGCCACGCAGCTTGTCCAGCGTGCGCACCAGTTCACCCGCCGGGTCGTACTGATAGCGACGGTGGATCGGGTTATACGCATGCTCCACCAGCAACGAGGTATTGATCCCGGTGTTGTGCACCTGCGAGAGCTTGTCGGCCGGCAAAGTCGAGGCAAACTGCCAGGCCTTGCGCCCCATCGCGTCATAACCGAAGCAGCTGGTGAGCTTGCCCTGGGTCCGGTACACCTCGCGGTGCAGGTCGTCGCGCTCCATATCGCTGATCACCTGACCGTCCAGGTTCAGCTGGTGCAGGTGCCCGCTGCCGTAGTACAGGTGGTTGACCTTGCGACCATCCGGCAGGGTCAGCGTGGTCAGGTTGCCGAGCGGATCGTACTCGTAGCCGAGCGTGCCGTCGGGGGTGATTTCTTTGGTCAGCCGCCCCAGCAGATCGTAGGTGTACTCCAGCTTTTCTTCGCTGATCCCAAGCTGCTTGCCGATCCCGGTCGGTTGCCGCTCGATGCTCAGCAACCGGTCGCCGTCGTCGTACACGAATGTCTGGCGCGCATCACGGTTGATCTTGGCGACCAACCGGCCATGGTGTCACGCTCGAACAGCGTATGACGCTCCGGCCGCTCGGCATTTTCGCCATAGCCAATCTCATCCAGCCGGGTCAGATGGCCGCCGAGGTTGTAGCTGAAACGCCGGGTCAGGTTATCGATCCGCACCTCTTCAATCAGCCGATCCGAGGCGTCGTAGGCAAAGCGGTACGTGGCGTTGTTCTCGTTCACCAACCCGGTCAGGCGCCAAGCCTTGTCGTACTCGTAACGAACCACACCTCCTTTCGGGTCCCGGCGGTTACTCGGCAAACCACGGGAAGTGCGTAGCAGGCGGGTGATCTGGCCTTTGCCATCGGTGTGGTCGAGCACCTGACCAAGGTCGTTGTAGGTGAAAGTTTCCGCCGTGCCGTCGGGATGGCTGATGCGCAGCACCTCACCGTCGGGCTTGCGCTCCAGCGTGGTGGTCTGGTTCAGCGCATCGGTTACCGCGACGAGGTGCTGGCGTTCGTCGTAGCGGTACCAGGTGTTCTTGCCCGAACAATCCTGGTAACGCTCGACCTGGGCCAAGGTGTTCCACCACAGGTACTTGGACTTGTAGGTCGCGTCGATGATGGTGTGCGGCAGGCCGTCGTCGCTGTTCAGGTATTCGGTCATTTGACCCAGGGCATCGAATTCGGCGAGCAGGTTGCCCTTGGCGTCGTAGCGCGCACGCCAGGTGCTGCCATCCGGGTAACTGACCTGGGTCACCAGCGTGGTCAGGTGGTGATATTCGTAGGTGGTCTTGCGGCCCTGCGGGTCGGTTTCTTCGAGCAGACGGGAGAATTCGTCGTACTTGAATTGCAGGCGGTTACCGTCCGCCAAGGTCAGGTCGACCATGTTGCCATTGTCGTCCAGCTCGGTGGCGTAGCGTTCGCCGCCGTAGTCGCGGCTGGCGATCACCCGGTGGTCGGGGTTGTACTGCACTTCCAGCTCGCGGCCGAGCACGTCGGTGGCCCAGCTGGTGCGGGCATCGAGGTCGTAGCGGAAGTGGAAGCGTTCGCCATCGGTGGTCCAGTGCTCGACCACCCGCGGCTGGCCGCCGAGGGTTTCCCAGCGGTAATGGCAGCCCAGGCCCAGCGCGTTGCTGTGGGTCACCATCAGGCCTTCGGCGTAGCTGAAACTGCGCACGGTGTGGCCGTTGCGGTTGATCACCGCGCTCAGCTGGCCGTGTTCATCGTAGCGGTACTGGGTGAGCGTTTCGACCGCCTGGTCGTTCACCACGCGTTTGATGTCGGTCAGGCGGCCCAGCGGGTGGTCGTAGTGCAGGTGCACGCGGGTACCGCCGGTGGCGCTGATGTCGGTCAGCGTACCGTCAGGCGTGCGGGTGAAATGCAGGAAGTGACCGAGAACGTTCTCGATGCGCTGCAGCGGCACTTCGGTGTTGGTGTCTGGCACTTCGCCGAAGTAGAAGAACAGGTTGTCCCGCGTTTGCAGGATGTAGTGGCCGCCCTCGGTGCATACCAGGTACACCTGCTCGTGCGGGTTGTAGATCCGTTCGCCCGGTTGCAGGGTCACGAACGGAACTTTGCGGCCTTGGTTGTCGGTGAGGTAAATGAATGAGCCCCGCCGACGCAGGCTTTGCTCCCAGGGCAGCACCCAGCCGCGCCCGAGCACGCTGTCGACGGTAAGGTCGCTGGCGTAGAAACGTGACCACTCGATCGGCATCAAGCCCGGGAGGCTGAAGTCAATTTCATCGGGGATCAGTTTGCGACCGGTGGTGAGGTCGACCGGGTTGCCAACCAGTCCACCCAACACCCTGCGTGCCACAGGCTCGACCATGTAGCGGGCGGCCACTTCGCCAGCAATGAAGCCGGCCGTGAATTTCAGGGCACAAGGTAGGGCGGCCTTCATACCGGCCTGGGTACCCATCTTGAGCACATTCGCAAGGCCACTGGCTGCGCCAGCAATCGCCATCAGCACATCCACGGTGGTGCGCAGCCACTCCGGGACTTCGTCATCCACGGGCAGGTAGCGGTAAGTGCCACCGCCGATGAAGACGTTGTTCGAACCCCCGGAAATGGTCGCGCCGCAGGTCAGCTTGTCGCCCTTGCGCGCCGCCGCGACGCCATTGATGAAGACATTGGTCGAGCCTTCGGCGATCTGCACCGGGCCCGGGTGCTTGTCGCAGGCGCCGATGCTTTTTTCGACGCGGGCGGCCTTGCGGCTGTTGATGAACACGTTGGGTGAGGCAGTCGTTATCGTCCCTGAGGGGGATGAGAACAGACTGCCCAGTGCCTCGCCGGCAGCGGTCAGCAAGCTGCCCCCGAGACCTGCCGCGATGCCGGCCAGCAAAGCCACGCCTAACCCGCAGGTGAAGGTGGCGATGGCCACCGTGGCCACCAGTGCGATACCCAGGGCAGCGCCCAGCAGGAAGCCGCCCAATGCGCCGGTATGTGATATTTCGTCGCCGAACCTGGCCGCTTCGAACATGAGAGGTTACTCCTGTTCGCCAAATACGGGACAACGTGCGACCCGGCCGAGCGGATCCATGATCATGGGCAGCTCCCTGAAATGCACGGTAAATATTCAATCCAGTTGCCGTGTAATCTTCCGTGAAAGGTGCCAAGTAAATAGACCCGTGCGCCGCTCTGTCAACGATGCGAAAGCCAAGTACGACAAGGGCTATGCCCGGTTTGGCGTAGTGTCATAAAGCCATGCCTCAGGAGTGTTCCGGGCTGTAGGGCGGGGAGGGGCTTTATGCCCGAAGTCTGTATTTTCTTGAACTTCAGAGGCGTCTGTCAGAAAAGTCGTAGCTGCTGGAGCAGTTGCACACCGCTCAGTAACGCATCATTCCTTATCAGCGTTTCGATGAAGGGGACCGAAGCCCGTAGCAGTTCAACACCACCCCGGCAGCCTCATCGGCTTTCTCGTCCCCTTCGCGTATCACCTCACAAGATTAGAGAAATTGCTCGGCATAGTGACAAGCCACCTGCCGGGTACTCACCTGCCGCAACGCTGGCACCTCCTTGGCACACCGCTCGGTCGCATACGGGCAGCGCTTGTGAAACGCACACCCATCCGGCGGGTTCAGCGGGTTGGGCAACTCCCCGGCAATGCGGATCTTCGGCTTCAAAGGGTCCGGGTGAATCGCCGGCGTCGCCGACAGCAGCGCCTGGGTATACGGGTGCAACGGCCTTTCGTAGATATCTTCTTTGGGCCCCATCTCCGCCGGTCGGCCGAGGTACATCACCAGCACCTGATCGGCCACATGCCGCACCACCGCCAGGTTGTGCGAGATGAACACGTAGGCAGTGTTGAACTCCTTCTGCAAATCCATGAACAGGTTCAGCACCTGGGCCTGGATCGATACGTCCAGCGCCGAGGTCGGCTCGTCCGCCACCAGCACCTTGGGCTGCAGCATCATTGCCCGTGCCAGGGCAATACGTTGGCGCTGGCCACCGGAGAACATGTGCGGGTAACGCTGGTAATGCTCGGGGCGCAGCCCGACCTGTTCCATCATCTTCTGCACCTTTTCTCGCCGCTCGGCCTTGCTCAGCGAGGTGTTGATCAGCAGCGGCTCGGCCAGCTGGTCACCAATCTTCTGCCGTGGGTTGAGCGAGGCGTAGGGGCTCTGGAACACCATCTGCACGTCGCGGCGCAGTTGCTTGCGCTCGCTCTTGCTGGCGCCTTTCACTTCGGTGCCGGCAATTTGCAGCGAGCCGGACGACGGCTCTTCGATCAGAGTCAGGGCGCGGGCCAGGGTCGACTTGCCGCAGCCGGACTCGCCGACCACGGCCAGGGTCTTGCCGGCCTCCAGTTCGAACGACACGCCATTCAGCGCGCGGACCAGGGCGTGGCCCTTGAACAGCCCGCGGGAGACTTCGTAATGCCGGGTCAGCTCCCGGGCGGATAGAACGACGGCCATCACGCCACCTCCTGGTTCAGCGGGTAGAAGCAACGCACCAGGCCATGGGCCTGGGGATCGAGGGGCGGGCGCTGGCGCCGGCAGTTGTCCTGCACGTACGGGCAGCGCGGTGACAGCAGGCAACCCACGGGGCGGTCGTAGCGGCCGGGGACGATGCCGGGCAGGGTGGCCAGGCGTTCGGCACCAATGCTGTGCTCGGGGATCGCCGCCAGCAACGCTTCGCTGTAGGGGTGGGCGGGCACGTCGAACAGCTCCGGCACCTGGCCCACTTCCACGGCCTGGCCGGCGTACATCACGCACACCCGCCTGGCCGTTTCGGCGACCACGGCGAGGTCGTGGGTGATCAGGATGAGCGCCATGTTGCGCTCCTTCTGCAGGTTGACCAGCAGCTCCATGATCTGCGCCTGGATGGTCACGTCCAGCGCAGTGGTGGGTTCGTCGGCAATCAGCAGCTTGGGTTCGCCAGCAATCGCCATGGCAATCGCCACGCGCTGGCTCATGCCGCCGGACAGCTGGTGCGGGTAGGCGTCCAGGCGGCTTTCCGCAGCCGGGATCTCGACCTTCTTCAGCAGCTCCAGGGCACGCTGGCGCGCGGCCTTGCCCTTCAGGCCCAGATGCTGGCGCAGCACTTCCTCGATCTGGTAGCCCACGGTGTAGCTGGGGTTGAGCGCGGTCATCGGGTCCTGGAAAACCATGGCGATGTCCTTGCCCACCACTTTGCGTCGCTGGCGACCGCTGAGCTTGAGCATGTCGGTGCCGTCGAAGGTGAGCGAGTCGGCGGTGATGCGCCCGGGCGCGTCGATCAGGCCCATCAGGGCCATCATGGTCACGGACTTGCCCGAGCCGGATTCGCCGACGATGGCCAGGATCTCGCCGGCTTCCACCGTCAGGTCCAGGCCATCGACCACCGGTACCGCATTGGTGTCGCCGAAGCGCACGTTCAGGTTGTTGATCTGCAACAGTGACATGGCGTTCTCCTCAGGCGGCGTTCTTGAGTTTCGGGTCCAGCGCATCGCGCAGGCCGTCGCCCATCAGGTTGATTGCCAGCACACTGAGCAGAATGGTCAGGCCGGGCAGGCTCACCACCCACCAGGCGCGCTCGATGTAGTCACGGGCCGAAGCCAGCATGGTGCCCCACTCCGGGGTCGGCGGCTGTACGCCAAGGCCAAGGAAGCCCAGGGCGGCGGCGTCGAGGATGGCCGAGGAGAAGCTGAGGGTGGCCTGCACGATCAGCGGTGCCATGCAGTTGGGCAGCACGGTGACGAACATCAGCCGTGGCAGCCCGGCACCAGCCAGGCGTGCGGCGGTGACGTAGTCGCGGTTCAGCTCGCCCATCACGGCGGCGCGGGTCAGGCGCACGTAGGATGGCAACGACACGATGGCGATGGCGATCACGGTGTTGATCAGGCCTGGGCCGAGGATGGCGACGATGGCCACCGCCAGCAGCAGCGAGGGCAGGGCGAGCATCACGTCCATCAGGCGCATGATCGACGGGCCGAGCAGTTGCGGGAAGAAACCGGCCAGCAGGCCCAGCAGGATGCCAGGGATCAGCGACATCACCACCGACGACAGGCCGATCAGCAGCGAAAGCCGCGCGCCCTGGATCAGCCGCGAAAGCAGGTCGCGGCCCAGCTCGTCGGTGCCGAGGATGAACTGCCAGCTGCCACCTTCGAGCCACACCGGTGGGGTCAGCAGGAATTCGCGGTACTGCTCGCTCGGGTCGTGCGGGGCGACCCATGGCGCGAACAGCGCGCAGAACACCACCAGGCACATGAAGGCCAGGCCCATCACCGCACCTTTGTTGCGAGCGAAGGCTTGCCAGAATTCTTTGTATGGCGAGGGGTAGAGCAGGCTCTGGTCCACCGGGCTGACCGGTGTGACGGATTTCGGAATCGGGCTAGTCATGGCGAAGGCCTCAGCGCTGATGACGGATGCGTGGGTTGGCCAGGCCGTAGAGGATATCCACGACGAAGTTGACCAGGATCACCAGGCAGGCGATCAACAGGATGCCGTTCTGGACCACGGGGTAGTCACGGGCACCGATGGCTTCGATCAGCCACTTGCCGATGCCCGGCCAGGAAAAGATGGTTTCGGTCAGCACCGCACCGGCCAGCAATGTGCCGACCTGCAGGCCGAATACGGTCAGTACCGGGATCAGCGCGTTGCGCAGGCCGTGCACGAACACCACGCGGGCCGGCGACAGGCCTTTGGCGCGGGCGGTGCGGATGTAGTCCTCGCGCAGCACTTCGAGCATCGACGAGCGGGTCATGCGGGCAATCACCGCCAGCGGGATGGTGCCGAGCACGATGGCCGGCAGGATCAGGTGCATCACCGCGTCCTTGAACGCGCCTTCCTCGTCGCTTAGCAGGGTGTCGATGAGCATGAAGCCGGTCTTCGGCTCGATGTCGTAGAGCAGGTCGATGCGCCCGGACACCGGGGTCCAGCCCAGGCTTACCGAGAAGAACATGATCAGGATCAGGCCCCACCAGAAGATCGGCATCGAGTAACCGGCCAGGGAAATGCCCATTACCCCGTGGTCGAACAGCGATCCGCGCTTGAGCGCAGCGATCACCCCTGCCAGCAGGCCGACGATGCCTGCGAACAACAGGGCGGCAAAGGCCAGTTCCAGGGTGGCCGGGAACAGGGTGAGGAACTCGCTCCACACGCTCTCGCGGGTGCGCAGCGATTCACCGAGGTCACCCTGGGCCAGCTTGCCGACGTAGTCCAGGTACTGGACCGGCAGCGGCTTGTTCAGGCCCAGGCGCTCCATGGCCTGGGCATGCATTTCAGGGTCGACCCTGCGCTCGCCCATCATCACTTCCACCGGGTCGCCGGGGATCAGGCGTATGAGCGCGAAGGTCAGCAAGGTGATACCGAAAAAGGTCGGTATCAGCAGGCCAAGGCGCCGGGCAATAAAGCTCAACATTGTCTGGGTTACCTCATCAGGCCGTGCGGCTAGCAGCACGCTACGGGGTGCCGCCGGTCCCCGTGTGGGTTGCCGGCGGTCGTTGTTGTTCTACTTCACCTTGGTGGTGGCGAAGTTGTTGTTGGCCAGAGGGCTGATCACGTAGCCCTCCACGTTGTCACGCATGGCGGCGAACACCTTGGGGTGGGCCATGCTGATCCAGGGTTGGTCGTCATCGTACACCCTTAAAGCCTCGGCATAGACCCATCGGCGCTCATTGTCATCCGTCATCTGCCGTGCACGCGTGATGAGTTCCTGGAACTGCTGATTGCACCAGCGGGCGTAGTTCTCGCCGTTCTTGGCGGCCTCGCAGCTCAGCAGCGGGGTGAGGAAGTTGTCCGGGTCACCGTTGTCGCCTGCCCAGCCGGTGGAGACCAGGTCGGCTTCGCCGTTCTTGGCACGACGCAGCATTTCGGCCCACTCCATCACGCGGATATCCAGCTGCAGGCCGACCTGTTTCAGGTCGGCCTGCAGCATCTCGGCGGACAGGCGTGGGTTGGGGTTGGTCATGCCGCCGCCGTTGCGGGTGAACAGGGTGATCACGGTACCTTCCGGTACGCCAGCTTCCTTGAGCAGGGCGCGGGCCTTGGCCAGGTCCCGAGGCGGGTTCTGGTTGGTGGTGTTGTAACCGAGCATGGTCGGCGGGTATGGGTTCACGCCCACCAGCGCGTTGTCCTTGCCAAACAGCTGGTCGACGTGTGTCTGGCGGTCAAAGGCCATGTTGATGGCTTTGCGCACGCGCACATCGCTGAGGTACTTGTGCTGGGTGTTCATGGCGATATAGCCGGTAACCAGCGCTTCGGTCTCGGCGACCTTGAGCTTGGGGTCGGCCTTGATCGTCGGCACGTCCTCCGGTTTGGGGTATAGCGCCACCTGGCATTCGTTGGCGCGCAGCTTTTGCAGGCGCACGTTGCTGTCGGTGGCGATGGCGAATATCAGGGCGTCGGCCGGGGGCTTGCCGCGGAAGTAGTCCGGGTTGGGTTTGAAGCGGACCTGGGCGTCCTTGTTGTAACGCTGGAAGATGAACGGGCCGGTGCCGATCGGCTTGCTGTTCAGCTCGGCGGTCTTGCCGGCCTTGAGCAACTGGTCGCCGTATTCGGCGGAGTAGATCGAGGTGAAGCCCATGGCCATGTCCCGCAGGAACGGTGCTTCCGGGCGAGTGAGGGTGATCACCACGGTGTGGTCATCGGTCTTGTCCACCGACTTGAGCAGGCTTTTGAAGGACATGCTTTCGAAGTACGGGTAGCCGACGCTGGTCTTGTCGTGCCACGGGTGCGCCGGGTCGAGCTGACGGCGCAGGCTCCACAGCACGTCATCGGCATTGAATTCGCGAGTGGGCGTGAAGTAGTCGGTCTTGTGGAACTTCACCCCTTGGCGCAGGTGGAAGGTGTAGGTCAGGCCGTCCGGTGCGATGTCCCAGCGTTCGGCCAGGGCCGGCTGGACGTCGGTGGTGCCAGGCTTGAAGTCGACCAGGCGGTTGAACAGCGCTTCGGAGGTGGCATCGAAGGTGACCCCCGTAGTGTACTGGACAACGTCGAACCCTTCCGGGCTGGCCTCGGTGCACACTACCAGCGGCTTGGCCGCCAGCTGCGTGGCGCTGCCCAGTACCAGCGCTGCCAGGGCGAGGCGTAGCGGTAGCGATTTCATGAAAGCTCTCTGCATGGGTGGACTCCCTGCTTGCATTGATTCCAGCGTAGCCGCCACGGCCCGCAGCGAAGCAGGCCGTGGCGCCGGCGGTCAGAGAATGTTGAATGGAATGGTGGTAACCACCCGGAACTCATCCAGGCTGCCATCGCCCTGGGCCTTGCTGGCGCGGTGCGCGGTGTAGGTGGCACGGATGCTGGTGTCTTTCAATGGCCCGCTCTGTACCGCGTAGCTGGTGCCGAAGCCCCACTCGTAGTGGGTTTCGCCATCCAGGCCGTTCACGTCGTAGGCGGTACCGCGGTAATGGGTACCATCGATGCCCCAGCCGCGGGCGTTGTACAGGTTGAACTTCAGGCCCGGCACGCCGTACGGCGCCATGTTCAGCACGTAGGAAATCTGCAGCGATTTCTCGTTGGGGCCGTTGAAGTCCGACAGCAGCGAGTTGGCCAGGTAGATGCCGTTGGTTTCGTGCAGGTAGTCGAAGTACTCGTTGCCGTTGACCTGCTGCCAGGAGGCGCTGAGGGTGTGGGCCTGGTGGGTCAGGCCGAACGACAGGCTGTAGGTGTCGTTGTCGATCTCGCCCATCTTCTTGCTGCCTGCGTCGACGGTCTTGTAGTAGTTCAGGCCGGTGCTCAGGCTTAGCACCGCACTATCACCGAGCACATGGTTGGCGCCGAAGTAGTACTGGTTCCAGAAGTCGTCGACCTTGGTGGCGTACAGGCTGGTGCTCAGGCTCTTGAACGGCTGATAGTTGATGCCGGCGGTGCTGGCGCGGTCGGTCTCCACGCCAGTGGCGCTGTACTCGGTGCGGAACTTGCTGAGGCTCTGTTCGGTACGTGGCGAGACGCGGTCGAAGGTGCCCAGGTCGAAGCTCAGGTTGTCGAATTCGGCGCTGTGCAGGAACGCGCCCTGGAAGCTCGAGGGCAGAGCGCGGTTGCCGATGTAGGCGATCATCGGCGTGTCCACCGATTGGCGGCCGACGGTGAGCGTGGTGTTGGACACCCGCGCCTTGACGTTGGCCAGGCCCATCTTGCTCCACTGGCCGACCGGGTCGCCGTCGCTGTGGGTCAGGGTGCGGTTGTTGGGGCCGGCGACGTCCTCGCGGTTCTGCAGCAGGGCGATGGCATTGTAACCGGCGGCTTCGACGGCGAAGCCGACGGTACCCTGGGTGAAACCGGAACTGTAGTTGAGGATGGTGCCCTGCACCCAGTTCTCGCGGCTGTGGGTGTCGTGGCGGGTGCCGTCGCTCTTGTAGTACTTCCACAGCGGGGCGCGTGTGGCGCGCTCGCGGGCGTACCAGTTGCGGGTGCTGCCGGACAGGCTCTGGCCGTCGACGAAGCCGCTGGCCTGCTCCTGCTCGCTGCTGCCTTTTAGTGTGATGGGCACGTATTCCTGGCTTTGCGGGTCGGCCTGGGTCACGGTGGATAAGGCACTGATGGATAACGCCAGTGCGGTCAAGGTGAATAGTCTCAAGGTTAAAGCTCCCTTTCTGTTCTTCTAGTTATTGCCTGACCTTGTGGGCCGGGCTTCTTGCTGCGGTGTTGCCAGGGTTGCCCGGGGTCACCGGGCAGAATCGGGGCGTTGTGTTGGCTGTGCCGGCCCTTTCGCGGGTAAACCCGCTCCCACAGGGGCACCACAGGTTTCGGCATGTGCGCCGTACCTGTGGGAGCGGGTTTACCCGCGAAGAGGCCCTTGAGGGTTAAAGATCAATCAACACTCACACCGGAAAAATCGTTGCGCCCGAAAGGGCTGACCTTGAATTCGGAAACCTTGATGCTCAGCGGTTGGTTGACCGTTGAATGTGCCACCGGGGTAATCGGCACCTGTTGCTTGAGCCGCTGCTGGGCCTGCTGGTACAGGGCGGTGCGCTGCGCGCGGTCGGTGACCTGCTTGGCCTGCTTGACCAGGCTGTCGTACTGCGGATCGCACCACAGCGAGTAGTTGTTGCTGCCGATGGCATCGCAGTTGTAGAGGGTGCCCAGCCAGTTGTCCGGGTCGCCGTTGTCCCCGGTCCAGCCGATCAGGGCAATATCGTGCTCGCCGCTTTTCATGCGCTTGAGGTACTCGCCCCATTCATAGCTGACAATGCGCACCTTGAAGCCGAGCTTGCTCCAGTCGGCCTGGAGCATTTCCGCCATCAGCTTGGCGTTTGGGTTGTACGGGCGCTGCACCGGCATGGCCCACAGGGTGATCTCGGTGCCCGGCTTGACTCCGGCCTGCTGCAGTAGCTGTTTGGCCTTTTCCGGATCGAAGGGGGCGTCGTTGATGCTGTCGTCATAGGACCACTGGGTTGGCGGCATGGCGTTGACTGCCAGCTGGCCGGAATCCTGATACACAGCCTGGATGATCGCCTGCTTGTTCACTGCCATATCCATTGCCTGGCGCACTTCCAACCGGTCGAACGGTGGGTGTTGAGTGTTGTAGGCGATATAGCCGAGGTTGAAGCCAGGCTGTTGCAGCACCTGCAGTTTGCTGTCGGTCTTGAGCGCCGGGAGGTCTGCGGGGCGCGGGTTCAGGGTGACCTGGCATTCGTTGCGGCGCAGCTTCTGGATGCGCACCGAAGGGTCGATGTTGATCGAGAACACCAGGTTGTCGATCTTCACGTCCTGCGGTGACCAATAGGCCTTGTTGCCCTTGTAGCGGATCTGCGAATCCTTCTGATAACGCTGGAACACGAACGGGCCGGTGCCGATCGGTTGCTGGTTGATGTCGCTGGGGCGCCCGCTGGTCATCAACTGTTCGGCGTATTCGGCAGAGAGGATCGAGGCGAAGCTCATGGCCAGGTTCTGGATGAACGCGGCATCGACCTTGTTCAGGGTGAACACCACGGTCAGTGGACCGGTCTTTTCGACACGGGCGATGTTCTTGTCCAGGCCCATGCTGATGAAATAGGGGAACTCGGTCGGGTAGGCCTGGCGGAACGGGTGGTTCTTGTCGAGCATGCGGTTGAAGGTGAACAGCACGTCGTCGGCGTTGAAGTCGCGGCTCGGTGCAAAGGCCTTGTTGCTGTGGAACTTCACCCCTTCGCGCAGGTGGAAGGTGTAGCGCAGGCCATCTTCGGACACCTCCCAGCGGGTCGCCAGGGCAGGGTGCACGGCAGTGCCGCCGCGTTCGAACTCGACCAGGCGGTTGTAGATCGGTTCGGCGGCGTCATTGTCGGTGGCGCTGGTGTACTGGGCGGTGTCGAAGCCGGCGGGGCTACCTTCGGAGCAGAACACCAGATTGTTGGCCAGCAGGGCCGGCGATTGGCTGATCAGGCCCAGGGCCAGCAGGGCGGAAACTCGGGTGGTATGGCGCATGGCAAGTCCTTTTACGTCTGTTTGCGCCGCCTCGGGGTAAGAATGGCGGCAACAGGTCGCCGACCCCGCTGCGGATGGCGGCGGGACGACATGGAGGGGGACGAGGTTGGCGGGGCACCCGCCGCTCGGCGGGTGCCTTGGCTAGCCTATTTGTCCACGCTGACGCCGTAGAAGGAGTTCAGCGCGAACGGGCTGATCTTGAAGTCCTTCACCTTGGCGCTCATGGGCTGGTACACGGTGGAGTGGGCGATCGGGGTGATCGGCACCTGCTCCTTGAGGATGTGCTGTGCCTGCTGATACAACTCGGTGCGCTTGGCCTGGTCGGAAGTGGCCTTGGCCTGCTTGATCAGGTCGTCGTAGGGCTTGTAGCACCATTTGGAGAAGTTGTTGCCGTTCATGGCGTCGCATCCGTACAGGGTGCCCAGCCAGTTGTCCGGGTCACCGTTGTCACCGCTCCAGCCGATCAGCATGGCGCCCTGTTCGCCGCCTTTGGAGCGCTTGATGTACTCGCCCCATTCATAGCTGACGATCTTGGCCTTGATGCCGACCTTGGCCCAGTCGGATTGCAGCATCTCGGCCATCAGCTTGGCATTGGGGTTGTACGGGCGTTGCACGGGCATCGCCCACAGGGTGATTTCGGTGCCTTCCTTGATGCCGGCTTCCTTGAGCAGTTGCTTGGCTTTTTCAGGGTCGAATGGCGCGTCCTTGATGCTGTCGTCATAGGACCACTGGGTCGGGGGCATGGCGTTGACCGCCAGTTGGCCGGCGCCCTGGTAGACCGACTCGATGATCTTTTTCTTGTCCACGCCCATGTCCAGCGCCTCGCGGACTTTCAGCTGGGCCAGCGGGTTGGGCTCGTTGCTGCCCTTGACCTTGTCCATCACGTTGTAGGCGATGTAGCCGAGGTTGAAACCGGCTTGCTGCGGCATCTGCAGCTTGGGGTCCTGTTTCAGCGGCTGGATGTCGGCAGGGCGCGGGAACAGGGTGACCTGGCACTCGTTCTTCTTCAGCTTCTGCATGCGCACAGAGGCGTCGGTGGTGATGGCGAAGATCAGGTTGTCGATCTTCACGTCATCAGGTTGCCAGTAGTCCTTGTTGCCCTTGAAGCGGATCTGCGCGTCCTTCTGGTACTTGCTGAATACGAACGGGCCAGTGCCGATCGGCTTCTGGTTGATGTCGGCGGCCTTGCCGTCCTTGAGCAACTGGTCGGCGTATTCGGCGGACTGGATCGAGGCGAAGCTCATGGCCAGGTTCTGAATGAATGCGGCGTCGACTTCGTTGAGGGTGAACCTGACGGTATGTTCGTCGAGCTTTTCCAGCTTGGCGATGTTCTTGTCCATGCCCATGTCGGTGAAGTATGGGAACTCGGTGGGGTAGGCCTTGCGGAACGGGTGGTCCTTGTCGAGCATGCGGTTGAAGGTGAACAGCACGTCATCGGCGTTGAAGTTGCGGGTGGGCTTGAAGTAGTCGGTGGTGTGGAACTTGACCCCTTCGCGCAGGTGGAAGGTGTAGGTCTTTCCGTCGTCGGAGACTTCCCACTTGGTTGCCAGACCCGGGATGACTGCCGTGCCGCCACGTTCGAACTGGGTCAAGCGGTTGAACACGGTCTCGGCCGAGGCGTCAAAGTCAGTCCCTGTGGTGTATTGGCCCGGGTCGAAGCCGGCCGGGCTGCCTTCGGAGCAGAACACCAGGTTGGACGCTGCGAGGGCCGACGGTGCGCCGGAGAGCAAGCCTGCGCCTAGCAGGAACGGAATGACTGCGTGTTTGAGCATGGTGGCCTCATTGTTGTCATTTTTCGATTGAGGTGGCCTCGTGAGCCGACCTGCGGATACTTATGCAGGGGGTGTTCCCAATGCAATATGCGGAGGGATAGTTGGCGCCAGAAAAGTGGTACGGGCGTACATGGATGTCGCATTGATATAACTTTCGAAGAAGTTAAACGTTTGCGTAGGCAAAATGATGGCTTTTTGCGGGATATTTCGAGGCGGGGTTGGCGTAGGAAGCACCTTATTGGTGCGTAGGAAATGTCTGAATCTGCGCTTTTTCGACTGACCTCATCGCCGGCAAGCCAGCCCCACAGGTACAACACAAGGGCTGAAACCTGTGGTGTATCTGTGGGAGCTGGCTTGCCGGCGATAGGGGCGCAATGCGCCCCCGGCGAACTCAAGGCATCTGCACTTCGATCAGGCCATCGGCATTCATGCTCACTTCACTGGTCCCTGCCTCGATATCCGGCGCCGGTGCCGACTCATCAGCCCCCATGGCCTTCATCGCCATCGGCGCACTGCGCAGGTAAGGGCGCGGGTAACCGCTGCTGTTGAGGTTCAGGCTGACCACCTTGTAGCCCTTGCCACCCAGTGCCTCGGTAGCCAGTTGCGCGCGTGCCTTGAAGGCATCCACCGCATCCTTGAGCAGTGCATCCTCGCTGGCCTTGCGCGTGGCCGGGGCGATGGAGAAGTCCATGCCCCCCATCTTCAGCTCTTGCAGCAAGTCGGCGGTCAGTTGCGACAGGGCAGGGAAGTTGGCGCTTTCCAGGCGCAACTCGGCGCGCTCGCGCCAGCCGGTGATCTTCTGGCCCTTGCTGTCATATACCGGGTAGCTGTTGCGGCTACCCTGGCTGATCTTCACGTCCTTGACCTGGCGCGACTGCTGTACGGCCTTGTTCATGGTCTCGGTGATCTGCTTGGCGAGCTTGCCCGGGTCGGTGTTCTGCGCTTCGCTGTACAGGGTAACGACCATCAGGTCGCGCGCCACTTCCTTGCTGACCTCGGCACGCAGCGAGACCTGATTGTAGCGCGGCTCATCGGCAGCCAGCGCCGGCAGGCTGGCGAGCAGGCCGCAGGACAGGATCAGGGCGGTGCCGCGACGTGGGATTTGCATGTGGTACTCCTTGGCAATATAAGGCGTGGGTTGTGGCCATCCATTCCACGCATGGCCCATCAGACCGGCAACAGTGTAGTGGGTTCAAAAGTGCCATCATGAACCTGTGACAAAGTGTGGCGCTTTGCCGCATCGCTGCAGCGAGGCGCCTGGCTTCGGTATACTCCAGCCGATTTTTCTGGAGCACTCATCAGGAGAGCTCATGCTCGCCGCCGTACAACCGCTGTCTGCTACTCGCCAGAACCTCTGGCGCCTGACCGTCATTCGGGTCCTGGTCCTGGCTGCCCAGGCCGGCTCCGTGGGCGTCGCCTACTGGACCGAACTGCTGCCTTTGCCCTGGCTGTCGCTGGCCGGCACCTTGGCCTTGTCTTCGCTGCTGTGCGCCTTCACGGCTCTGCGCCTGCGCCTGTCGCTGCCAGTCACCGAGCTGGAATATGCCCTGCAACTGGCCTGCGACCTGCTGATCCACAGTGCCTTGCTGTACTACTCCGGCGGTTCGACCAACCCGTTCGTTTCGTATTACCTGGTGCCGCTGGCGATTGCCGCAGTTACCTTGCCGTGGCTGTATTCGCTGATCCTGTCCGGCATTGCCCTGACCGCCTACAGCCTGCTGCTGGTGCAGTTCTACCCGCTCGAAGGCCTGCCGATGGCGCGGGACAAGATGCAGGTGTATGGCATGTGGCTGAGTATTGCCCTGGCCGCGGCGGTGATCACCTTCTTTGCCGCACGCATGGCCGAAGAGCTGCGCCGCCAGGAGCAACTGCGTTCCGAGCGGCGTGAAGAAAGCCTGCGCGACGAGCAGCTGCTGGCCGTGGCCACCCAGGCCGCCGGTGCCGCCCATGAGCTGGGCACACCGTTGGCGACCATGAGCGTGCTGCTGAACGAAATGCGCCAGGACCACGCCGACCCCTTGCTGCAGGAAGACCTGCAGATCCTTCAGGACCAGGTGAAGCTGTGCAAGGAAACCCTGCAACAGCTGGTACGCGCCGCCGAAGCCAACCGCCGCCTGGCCGTGGTGGAGCAGGATGTCACGGCCTGGCTGGACGAAGCGCTCAACCGTTGGCACCTGATGCGCCCGGAAGCCAGCTACCGCTTCCAGCGCTTGCGCGACGGCCAGGTGCCGCGCCTGACCCCGCCGCCGGACCTGACCCAAGCGTTGTTGAACCTGTTGAACAATGCCGCCGATGCCTGCCCCGACGACCTTGAAGTGCGCCTGGACTGGGACACCCATGACATCGTCATCAGCATCCGTGACCACGGCCCTGGCGTACCGCCGGCGATCGCCGAGGCCATCGGCAAACCCTTCATTACCACCAAGGGCAAAGGCTTCGGCCTGGGCCTGTTCTTGAGCAAGGCCAGCGTGACCCGTGCGGGCGGTTCGGTGAAACTCTATAGTCATGAACAGGGTGGCACCCTGACCGAACTGCGCCTGCCCTATGGCAAGCGAGGAGATGAATGATGAGCGAAGAAAACCAGGTCGAAGGCGAAGAGCTGCCGCACCTGCTGCTGGTGGATGACGATGCCACCTTCACCCGGGTCATGGCCCGGGCCATGAGCCGCCGCGGTTTCCGCGTCAGTACCGCCAGCTCTGCCGAAGAAGGGTTGATCCTGGCCCAGCAGGACCTGCCGGACTACGCCACGCTGGACCTGAAGATGGAAGGCGACTCCGGCCTGGTGCTGCTGCCCAAGCTGCTGGAGCTGGACCCGGAAATGCGCGTGGTGATCCTGACCGGTTACTCGAGCATTGCCACTGCGGTGGAAGCGGTCAAGCGCGGTGCCTGCAACTACCTGTGCAAGCCGGCCGATGCCGATGATGTGCTGGCTGCGTTGCTGTCAGAGCACACCGACCTGGACAGCCTGGTGCCGGAAAACCCGATGTCGGTCGACCGCCTGCAGTGGGAGCATATCCAGCGCGTGCTGAACGAGCACGAGGGCAATATCTCGGCCACCGCGCGGGCGCTGGGCATGCACCGTCGGACCTTGCAGCGCAAACTGCAGAAGCGCCCGGTTCGGCGCTGATTCAGTACTGGCAGTGCCGGCCTCTTCGCGGGTAAACCCGCTCCTACAGGTGTTCACAGGCCTCCAGACCTGTGCAGTACCTGTAGGAGCGGGTTTACCCGCGAAAGGGCCGTAACTGCCAGAAACTTCTCTTTATCACCCCGCGATCCCCGCAAGTCCCGGCCGTTGGCGTATCATTAGCCCCCTAACGGCAACCCTTCCAGGATCGCTTGCGCATGCTCGCCCTTCTTATCCAGACGTTGAACATCACGGCCCCGGTCTTCGCCATGCTGTTCATGGGCGTGCTGCTCAAACGTATCCGCCTGATCGACGACAATTTCAACCGCGTAGCCTCGCAACTGGTGTTCAACGTGTGCATGCCGGCGTTGCTGTTCCTCGGCATCTACCACGCCGACCTGGCCACGGCGGTCAAACCCGGCGTCCTTCTCTATTTCATCGTCGCCACCCTGGCCGGCTTCGCCATTGCCTGGGGCATGGCCATCTGGCGCAGCCCGCTGGCCGACCGGGGCATCTATACCCAGGGCGCATTCCGTGGGAACAACGGCGTGATCGGCCTGGCCCTGGCCGCCAGTCTCTACGGCGACTACGGCATCTCCCTGGGGGCGGTACTCGCCGGCCTGGTCATCCTCATGTACAACTCGTTGTCGGCAGTGGTGCTGGCGGTTTACAGCCCGGACCTGAAGTCCGACCCGTGGAGCATCTGCAAGAGCATCTTCAGCAACCCGCTGATCATCAGTGTGCTGGTGGCCGCGCCCATGGCCTACGGCCAGGTGCCGCTGCCCAACTGGCTGCTGACCTCGGGCGATTACCTGGCGCAGATGACCCTGCCGCTGGCGCTGATCTGCATCGGTGGCACGCTGTCGATGGCGGCACTGCGCGACAGTGGCAGGCTGGCCATCGACGCCAGCCTGGTGAAGATGGTCTGGCTACCGCTGCTGGGTACCCTCGGTGCCTGGCTATGCGGCTTCCGCGGCGCCGAGCTGGGCATCCTGTTCCTGTACATCGGCAGCCCGACTGCAGCTGCCAGCTACGTCATGGCGCGGGCGGCGAATGGCAACCATGAGCTGGCTGCATCGATCATCGTGATTACCACGCTAATGGCGGCGATCACCACCAACATTGGTATTTTCATCTTGCAGTGGGGCGGATGGATCTAGATCCTTGACTGCAAACAACACAAAAACACAGCCTCACTGAGCTAAAGGACACTTCATGCAAGACCAGAGCACGCCCGAGCGGTTACAGCGCGGGCTGAAGAATCGCCATATCCAGCTGATCGCGCTGGGCGGGGCCATCGGTACCGGGTTGTTCCTGGGCATTGCCCAGACCATCCAGTTGGCGGGCCCCTCCGTCCTGCTGGGCTACGCCATTGCCGGCCTGATGGCCTTCCTGATCATGCGCCAGCTCGGTGAAATGGTTGTTGAAGAGCCCGTGGCCGGAAGCTTCAGCCACTTCGCCCACCAGTACTGGAGCGAATTTGCCGGGTTTGTTTCGGGCTGGAACTACTGGGTGGTGTACGTACTGGTCGGCATGGCCGAGCTTACCGCGGTGGGCATCTACGTGCAGTACTGGTGGCCCGGCTTCCCGACCTGGGCCACGGCGGCGATCTTCTTCGTGGTGATCAACCTGATCAACCTCACCCAGGTTAAGGTCTACGGCGAGATGGAGTTCTGGTTCGCCCTGGTCAAGGTGGTGGCCATCGTCAGCATGATCGGCTTCGGCGCCTGGCTGCTGACCAGCGGCCATGGCGGCCCGGACGCCAGCGTGGCCAACCTCTGGCAGTACGGCGGTTTCTTCCCCAACGGCGTCACCGGCCTGGTGATGGCACTGGCAGTGATCATGTTCTCGTTTGGTGGCCTGGAGCTGGTGGGCATCACCGCCGCCGAGGCCGACAACCCGCGTCAGAGCATCCCAAAGGCCACCAACCAGGTGGTGTACCGTATCCTCATTTTCTATATCGGTGCCCTGGCGGTGCTGCTGTCGCTGTACCCATGGCAGAAGGTGGTGCAGGGTGGCAGCCCGTTCGTGATGATCTTCCATGAACTGGACAGTGACCTGGTGGCGACCATCCTCAATATCGTGGTGCTGACGGCGGCGCTGTCGGTGTACAACAGCTGCGTGTACGCCAACAGCCGCATGCTGTTCGGCCTGGCCAGCCAGGGCGATGCACCGCGTCAGTTGCTGAAGGTAAGCCGTAGCGGCGTGCCGCTGACCGCGCTGGGTGTGTCGGCTTTTGCCACCGGGCTATGCGTACTGATCAACTACCTGATGCCGGGTGAAGCCTTTGGTTTGCTGATGGCCCTGGCGGTGTCGGCGCTGGTGATCAACTGGGCGAGCATCAGCATCACCCACCTGAAGTTCCGCAAGGCCAAGCTGGCGGCCGGGATTACCCCGTTCTACAAGAGCTGGGGGCACCCGATAACCAACTACCTGTGCCTGGCGTTCATCGTGCTGATCCTGGTGGTGATGTACCTGACCCCGCCGATTCGCATCTCGGTGATGCTGATTCCGGGGTGGATCCTGGTGCTGTGGGTGGCCTTCAAGATGAAGAAGGCTCGCCAGACCAGGTAGGTAACACAGTACCGGCCTCTTCGCGGGCACGCCCGCTCCCACAGGGATTCCACAGGCTCTAAGACCTGTGCAGTACCTGTGGGAGCGGGTTTACCCGCGAAGAGGCCGGGCCTGAAAAAGGCTGGGTCAGCCTTGATAGCTGTCGATCACTTCCTGTGCCGCACGGAACGCATCAATCGCCGCCGGCACCCCTGCATACACCGCGCAATGCAGCAGCGCTTCGCGAACTTCCTCCACCGTACAGCCATTGTTCAGCGCCCCGCGCACATGCCCCTTGAGCTCCTGCGGGCACTTGAGTGCGGTCAGCGTGGCCAGGGTAATCAGGCTGCGGGTTTTCAACGGCAGCCCATCGCGGGCCCACACGCTGCCCCAGGCATGTTCGTTGACGAAGTCCTGCAGCGGCTGGGTAAAGTCGGTGGCATTGCCCAGGGCGCGGTCGACGAACGCATCGCCCATCACCTGCCGCCGAATCTGTTCGCCGGTTTTCTTGCTATCAGCCATGTTGTTTTCCTTAGTGTTGGCGGCGCCAGGCTCGTGCGGTGGTGTACAGCAACACCATGGCGAGCACCGGCAGTACGTAGAACAGCATCAACCGCTCCAGGCGGCCGGCCAGTGGCATGCCCATGGTAAATGCCGCCACGTGCAGCCCATAGGCCAGGTACAGGCAGAGGAACACCAGGCCTTCGGCGCGAGTGATGCGGTAGCCGGAATAGAACACCGGCAGGCTCAGCGCAGCAACACCCAGCATTACCGGCAGATCGAAGGCCAAGGCGTTGGGCGAGATCGACAGCGGCTCGGGAGTGACCAGCGCGGTCAGGCCCAGCACGGCCAGCAGGTTGAACAGGTTGCTGCCGATCACTGTGCCCACGGCGATTTCCCGCTCACCGCGCAGGGCGGCGATCAGCGCAGCGGCCAGTTCCGGCAGGGAGGTGCAAATGGCAACGACGGTCAGGCCGATGATGCGCTCGGACAGGCCCAGGTCGGTGGCCACCTCCACGGCGGCTTCCAGCAACAAGTGACCCGCCAGGCTCAGCAGGCCCAGGCCGGCCAGCACCTGCAACAGCGTGCCCGACCAGAAGCGCCCGGCGCTGCTGGTGATGGTGGTCGGTGCGGGGTAGGTGCGGGCGTAGTGGCGCGACTGGTGCCAAAGCATTGCCAGGTAGCCGACCAGTCCGGTCAGCAGCAACACCCCTTCGGCCCGGCCCAGGTGGCCGTTGGCGGATAACGCGTAGACCAGGCCGCTGGCGACGATCATCAGTGGAATGTCCAGACGCACCAGTTGCCGCGACACGCGCAGCGGGATGATCAGTGCGGCCAGGCCGAGAATGACCAATACGTTGAATATGTTGCTGCCGATAACGCTGCCCACCGCCACGTCCGGCGCGCCCTGGTAGGCGGCCTGCAGGCTCACGGTCATTTGCGGGGCAGTGCTGCCGAAGGCCACCAGGCTAAGGCCGATGATCAGCGGGCGTACGTGCAGGCGCTGGGCCAGGCGCAGGGCTGCGCGAACCAGCAGTTCGGCACCGCCGATCAGCAACAGCAGGGCGATGCCCAGTTGCAGGAGGCTGGAGGTAGGTAGGGTAGCCAGGTCGAAAATGGTCGGACTCCTGTCGCGTCAGTCGCTAAGCCCTTGTACTCGCACGCGCGCGGTTCCGCTACGGATCATGCCGATTTTTTCTGCGGCGGCACGTGAAAGATCGATCAGGCGGCCGCGGGTGTGTGGGCCACGGTCGTTGATGCGCACCACGACGCTGCGCTGGTTGGCCAGGTTGGTCACCCGTACCCGGGTGCCGAAGGGCAGGCTGCGGTGGGCGGCGGTGAGGCCGCGCTGGTTGAACGGTTCGCCGCTGGCGGTGCGTTTGCCGTGGTGGCGAGAGCCGTAATAGGAGGCGGTGCCGGTCTTGTCGTAACCGTCGGGGTCGATGTCCTGGCTGGCGCAGCCGGCCAGCAGGGAGAAGAGGGCGAGGGTGCTCAGGGATCGTTTTAGCAATTCGAATGCTCCGGTGCGGCCATTCGCGGCTAAAGCCGCTCCCACAGGTACGGCGCTGCACTGGCGAGCGGCGCTGTACCTGTGGGAGCGGCTTTAGCCGCGAACGAGGGCGAAGCCCTCGCAGGACTACAGGGGAAAAACAGTCACCCTTCGAGCTTGGCCTTGAGCAATTGGTTCACTTGCCCCGGGTTGGCTTTGCCTTTGGAGGCTTTCATCGCCTGGCCGACAAAGAAGCCGAACATCTTGCCACGCTTGGCCTCGTCGGCCGCGCGGTACTGTTCGACCTGCTCGGCGTTTGCCGCCAGCACCTCGTCGAGCATCTTGTCGATCGCACCGGTATCGGTGACCTGCTTCAGGCCCTTGCTTTCGATGATGCTGTCGGCATCGCCTTCACCGGCGGCCATGGCCTCGAACACGGTCTTGGCGATCTTGCCGCTGATGGTGTTGTCACGGATACGCAGCAGCATGCCGCCCAGCTGTGCGGCGCTGACCGGCGCCTGGTCGATCTCGATGCCCAGCTTGTTCAGCAGGCTGCCCAGTTCGACCATGACCCAGTTGGCAGCCAGCTTGGCATCGCCACCGATCTTCACCACTTCCTCGAAGTAGTCCGCCTGCTCGCGGCTGGAAGCCAGCACGTTGGCGTCGTAGGCCGACAGGCCGTACTGGTTCTGGAAGCGCTCGACCTTCTGCGTCGGCAGTTCCGGCAAGCCGGCGCGGACGGTTTC
Organism: Pseudomonas sp. ABFPK; assembly: GCF_001586765.1. NCBI lineage: Bacteria > Pseudomonadati > Pseudomonadota > Gammaproteobacteria > Pseudomonadales > Pseudomonadaceae > Pseudomonas > Pseudomonas sp. ABFPK. Next base: position 102,502 of record NZ_LQXW01000034.1, read on the forward strand.
GAGGAAGCTGTCCTCGATCACCACCGGCAGCAGGTCCGGGTCGGGGAAGTAACGGTAGTCGTTGGCTTCCTCCTTGCTGCGCATGGAGCGGGTCTCGTCCTTGTTCGGGTCATACAGGCGGGTTTCCTGTACCACCTTGCCGCCGTCCTCGATCAGGTCGATCTGGCGCTGGATCTCGCTGTTGATCGCGCGCTCGATGAAGCGGAACGAGTTGACGTTCTTGATCTCGCAGCGGGTGCCGAACTCGGCCTGGCCTTTCGGGCGGATCGACACGTTGCAGTCGCAACGCAGCGAGCCTTCGGCCATGTTGCCGTCGCAGATGCCCAGGTAACGCACCAGCGCGTGGATTGCCTTGACGTAGGCCACGGCTTCCTTGGCGCTGCGCATGTCGGGCTCGGAGACGATTTCCAGCAGCGGGGTGCCGGCACGGTTCAGGTCGATGCCGGTGGAGCCGCTGAAGTCTTCGTGCAGGCTCTTGCCGGCATCTTCTTCCAGGTGCGCGCGGGTTACCCCGATGCGCTTGATGGTGCCGTCTTCCAGGGCGATGTCCAGGTGGCCCTTGCCGACGATCGGCAGGTCCATCTGGCTGATCTGGTAGCCCTTGGGCAGGTCCGGGTAGAAGTAGTTCTTGCGCGCGAACACGTTGCGCTTGCCGATCTCGGCATCGATGGCCAGGCCGAACATGCACGCCATGCGCACGGCTTCCTGGTTCAGTACTGGCAGTACGCCAGGCATGCCCAGGTCAACCAGGCTGGCCTGGGTGTTCGGCTCGGAACCGAAGGTGGTGGCGCTGCCGGAGAAGATCTTCGACTGGGTGGCGAGCTGAGTGTGGATTTCCAGCCCGATCACAACTTCCCATTGCATGTGTGAATTCCTCAGAAGCCGTTGGGGGCGCGGGTGTGCCAGTCGGTCACTTGCTGGTAGCGGTGCGCGACGTTGAGCAGGCGGCCTTCCTGGAAGTATGGCGCCAGCAGCTGCACGCCGACCGGCAGGCCATCGACGAAGCCGGCCGGCATCGACAGGCCCGGCAGGCCCGCCAGGTTGGCGGTGATGGTGTAGACGTCTTCCAGGTAGGCGGCGACCGGGTCGCTGCTCTTGGCGCCGAGCTTCCAGGCCGGGTTTGGCGTGGTCGGGCCGAGGATCAGGTCGACGTCGTTGAAGGCGGCCATGAAGTCGTTCTTGATCAGGCGGCGGATCTGCTGCGCCTTCACGTAGTAGGCGTCGTAGTAGCCGGCCGACAGGGCGTAGGTGCCGACCATGATGCGGCGCTGCACTTCGACACCGAAGCCTTCGCCACGCGAACGCTTGTACAGGTCGGTGAGGTCTTTCGGGTTCTCGCAGCGGTAGCCGAAGCGCACGCCATCGAAACGCGACAGGTTGGACGAGGCTTCAGCGGGGGCGATCACGTAGTAGGCCGGGATGGCGTGCTGCATGTTCGGCAGGCTGATTTCCTTGACCACCGCGCCGAGCTTTTCCAGCTCCTTGACGCTGGCCTGGACCAGGTCGGCGATGCGTGGGTCGAGGCCGGCACCGAAGTACTCCTTCGGCAGGCCGATGCGCAGGCCTTGCAGCGAAGCATTCAGGTTGGCGCTGTAGTCCGGCACCGGCTCTTCGATGCTGGTGGAGTCCTTGGCGTCGAAACCGGCCATGCCTTGCAGCAACAGGGCGCAGTCTTCGGCGGTACGGGCCAGCGGGCCACCCTGGTCGAGGCTGGAGGCGTAGGCGATCATGCCCCAGCGCGACACGCGGCCGTAGGTTGGCTTGAGGCCGGTGAGGTTGGTCAGTGCCGCCGGTTGGCGGATGGAGCCGCCGGTGTCGGTGCCGGTGGTGGCTGGCAGCAGGCGTGCAGCCACTGCCGCGGCCGAACCGCCCGACGAGCCGCCCGGGACGTGCTCAAGGTTCCATGGGTTCTTCACCGCGCCGTAGTGGCTGGATTCGTTGGCCGAACCCATGGCGAATTCGTCCATGTTGGTCTTGCCCAGGGTGACCATGCCGGCTTCGGCCAGCTTGGCAACCACGGTGGCGTCATACGGCGCCTTGAAGTTGTCGAGCATCTTCGAGCCGCAGCTGGTGCGTACGCCGTTGGTGCAGAACAGGTCCTTGTGGGCGATCGGGGCACCCAGCAGCGCGCCGGTTTCGCCAGCGGCGCGACGGGCGTCGGCGGCACGCGCCTGGCCCAGGGCCAGGTCTTCGGTGACGCTGATGAAGCTGTTGATCTGCGGGTCGAGCTGCTTGATTCGCGCCAGCAGGGCGCCGGTCAGCTCTTCGGAGGAAAACGACTTGTCGGCGAGTCCGCGGGCGATCTCGGCCAGGGTCAATTGATGCATGGCAGGCACTATCCCTTACTCGATGACTTTGGGAACCAGGTACAGACCGCTTTCGGTCGACGGCGCGATGGCCTGGTAGGCGTCGCGCTGGTTGCTCTCGGTGACCTGGTCGGGACGCAGGCGCTGGCTGGCCTCCAGGGGGTGGGCCAGTGGCTCGATGCCAGTAGTGTCGACCGCTTGCATCTGGTCGACCAGCCCGAGAATGCTGTTCAGTGCGTCAGTAATGCGTGGCAGTTCGCCATCATTCAGGCCCAGACGGGCCAGATGGGCGATCTTTTCCACGTCGCAGCGTTCAAGCGCCATGGGGATCTCCAGGGGAAACAAAGACCGGAATTCGGGTCCGCAGTGAGGAACATGTCAGCTTTCTGGCGGTCTAACGGCCGCGAAATTCTGCTGGCGTGCTCGGAAAAACAGCCAATTTAACATATTGGCTCCTTGCCCAAAATCCCTGCCATTGTTAGAGTTTGCCGCACTTTTTTACCCACGCTTTCCCCAGGGTCACTTTCCCATGTTCAAGAAACTGCGTGGCATGTTTTCCAGCGATCTGTCCATCGACCTGGGTACTGCCAACACCCTTATTTACGTGCGTGAGCGCGGTATCGTCCTGAATGAGCCCTCGGTTGTTGCCATCCGTACCCATGGCAACCAGAAAAGCGTCGTCGCCGTCGGTACCGAAGCCAAGCGCATGCTGGGCCGTACGCCTGGCAACATTGCTGCCATTCGTCCGATGAAGGACGGCGTCATCGCCGACTTCAGCGTCTGCGAAAAAATGTTGCAATATTTTATCAACAAGGTTCACGAAAACAGCTTCCTGCAGCCGAGCCCGCGCGTGCTGATCTGCGTGCCGTGCAAGTCGACCCAGGTAGAGCGCCGCGCCATTCGCGAATCGGCGCTGGGTGCCGGTGCCCGTGAAGTGTTCCTGATCGAAGAGCCGATGGCCGCGGCCATCGGTGCCGGCCTGCCGGTCGAAGAAGCCCGCGGTTCGATGGTCGTCGATATCGGTGGTGGTACCACTGAAATCGCGCTGATCTCCCTGAACGGCGTGGTCTATGCCGAATCCGTCCGCGTTGGCGGTGACCGCTTCGACGAAGCCATCGTCACCTACGTGCGCCGCAACTACGGCAGCCTGATCGGCGAGTCCACCGCCGAGCGCATCAAGCAGGAAATCGGTACTGCCTACCCGGGCGGCGAAGTACGTGAAGTCGACGTGCGCGGCCGCAACCTGGCCGAGGGCGTACCGCGTGCCTTCACCCTGAACTCCAACGAAGTGCTCGAAGCGCTGCAGGAGTCCCTGGCGACCATCGTCCAGGCAGTCAAGAGTGCCTTGGAGCAATCGCCGCCCGAGCTGGCTTCGGACATCGCCGAGCGTGGCCTGGTGCTGACCGGTGGTGGCGCACTGCTGCGTGACCTGGACAAGCTGCTGGCCCAGGAAACCGGCCTGCCGGTGATCGTCGCCGAAGACCCGCTGACCTGTGTCGCCCGTGGCGGCGGTCGCGCCCTGGAGATGATGGACAAGCACGCGATGGACCTGCTCTCCAGCGAGTGATTCCGCTCGCTGTTCACGAGCGCCCGGTTTACAGGTAGTACGCACAGTGCTACCTGTATGTGCTGGGCTGGCGCCCGTTCGGGGCGCCGTATCCGTCAACCCGCAACCAGGCTGGTGCGTTTCCCATGTCCAATGACCTCCTGAGTCGTCCACGAGGAACGGCCCATTAAACCGCTTTTCTCCAAGGGCCCTTCGCTGGGCGTTCGCCTGCTCGTCCTGGTGGTGATGTCGGTCGCGTTGATGGTTGTCGACGCGCGCTTCGACGTGCTCAAACCAGTGCGCAGCCAGATGGGCCTGGTACTCATGGAGTCGTACTGGATCACCGACCTGCCGCAGCGTGCGTGGCAAGGTGTGGCCGGCCAGTTCGGCAGCCGTACGGAACTGATCGCCGAGAACGAAAAGCTCAAGACCGAAGCCCTGCTGCTGCAGGGGCGCCTGCAGAAGCTGGCGGCCCTGACCGAGCAGAACGTGCGCCTGCGCGAACTGCTCAACTCCTCGGCGCTGGTCAACGAAAAGGTCGAAGTGGCCGAGCTGATCGGTGTCGACCCCAACCCGTTCACTCACCGCATCCTGATCAACAAGGGCGAGCGTGATGGCGTGTTCCTTGGCCAGCCGGTGCTCGATGCCCGTGGCCTCATGGGCCAGGTGGTCGAGCTGATGCCGTACACCTCGCGGGTACTGTTGCTGACCGATACCACCCACAGCATCCCGGTGCAGGTCAACCGCAACGGCCTGCGCGCCATCGCCAGCGGCACCGGCAACCCGGAGCGCCTGGAGCTGCGCCATGTGGCCGATACCGCCGACATCAAGGAAGGCGACCTGCTGGTCAGTTCCGGCATGGGGCAACGGTTCCCGGCCGGTTACCCGGTGGCTACGGTCAACGAAGTGATCCACGATTCCGGCCAGCCGTTCGCCATCGTTCGTGCCATCCCAACCGCCGCGCTCAACCGCAGCCGCTACATGCTGCTGGTGTTCAGCGACCGGCGCAGCCCGGAACAGCGCGCCACCGATGCCGCCATTGCCCAGGAGGAGGCTGACCGCAAGGGCACCTCGGCCCCAGGCCAGCCGGCCACGACGGGCGAGCAGGGCGCACCAGCTGGCAGTGCCCCTGCCACGCCGGCCACACCAGCGGCCCCGACAGCCCCGGCTGCGCAGCCTGCAGCTCCGGTGGCCGCACCTGCCACGCCGGCTGCAGCGCCTGCCGCACCCGCTCACACCCGGAGGCAATGATGGCTGCATCACGCCGCAACAACGGCTGGGTCATCTGGCTGACTTTCGCCATCGGCCTGCTGCTCAGCGTCTCGCCCATGCCGCAGTTCATGGAAGTGTTCCGGCCCATGTGGCTGGCCTTGCTGGTGTCGTTCTGGACCCTCGCCGTACCGAACAAGGTCGGCATGACCACCGCGTTCGTGCTGGGCCTGGCCGAGGATGTGCTGTATGGCACCTTGCTGGGGCAGAACGCGCTGATCCTCACCCTCATCACCTTCCTGGTGCTGTCCTTGCAGCAGCGCCTGCGCATGTTCCCCATGTGGCAGCAGAGCCTGGTGATTCTGGTGATCTTCGGCATTGCCCAGCTGATCCAGCTGTGGCTCAGCGCGCTGACCGGCAACCGGCTGCCCACCCTGGCGCTGGTCTGGTCAGCGGTAATCAGTGCCTTGCTCTGGCCGTGGATCAGTTTCGCCCTGCGCGACCTGCGCCGACGCTTGCATATCAACTGACGGCGCCGCCGCGACTGACAGGGAGATGTCTGCATGAACCCGCTATACCTGGCCTCCGGCTCGCCCCGTCGTCGTGAACTGCTGGCCCAGATCGGTGTGCCGTTCAGTGTCGTCAGTGCCCCCATCGATGAAACCCCACTGCCCGATGAAAGCGCCCCGGCCTACGTCGAGCGCCTGGCCCGGGCCAAGGCTGCCGCCGGCCTGGCCTGCCTTGAAGGTCCGGCTGTGGTGCTGGGCGCAGACACTGCCGTGGTGCTCGATGGTCGTATTCTCGGCAAACCGGAAAACCGCGAAGATGCCCTGGCCATGCTGGCCGACCTTTCGGGCCGCGAGCACCAGGTATTGACCGCGGTCGCCCTGAGCGATGGCCAGCGCGTGCACAGCCTGTGCGTCACCAGCAAGGTGCGCTTCCGTGCGATCAGCGCCGAGGAAGCGCAACGCTACTGGGCCAGCGGTGAGCCCGCGGACAAGGCCGGCGGCTATGCCATCCAGGGCTTGGGCGCGGTGTTCGTCACCGGCCTTTCCGGCAGCTACTCGGCGGTGGTCGGCTTGCCCCTCAGTGAAACGGCCGAACTGCTTGGCCAATTCGGCATTGCCTGCTGGCAATCGCCCGCGCATACGCCAGAGGTAACAAACCAGCGGTAGCCAGCACTGCATACGCCATCCATCATTATCCAAGACCTTTGACGAGAGCCTGCCATGAGTGAAGAGATCCTGATCAACATCACCCCGATGGAGTCGCGCGTGGCGGTGGTGGAAAACGGGGTGCTGCAGGAAGTGCATGTCGAGCGCACCCAGCGCCGGGGCATCGTCGGCAATATCTACAAAGGCAAGGTGGTGCGTGTGCTGCCGGGCATGCAGGCGGCCTTCGTCGACATCGGCCTGGAGCGCGCGGCATTCATCCATGCCTCGGAAATATCCCAGCGCGAAGGCTCGGCGGTAGAGAACATCACCGCTCTGGTGCACGAGGGACAGGCCCTGGTGGTGCAGGTGACCAAGGACCCGATCGGCACCAAGGGCGCGCGCCTGACCACCCAGCTGTCGATCCCGTCGCGCTACCTGGTATACATGCCGCGCAGCAGCCATGTCGGCATTTCCCTGAAGATCGAAGACGAAGCCGAGCGCGAGCGCCTCAAGCAGGTAGTCAGCGACTGCATGGAAAGCGAGAACATCAAGGACGCCGGTGGCTTCATCCTGCGTACCGCCGCCGAAGGCGCACGCGCTGAAGAGATCCTGCAGGACATTCGCTACCTGCGCCGCCTGTGGGAGCAGATCGGCACCCAGATCAAGACCTGCGGTGCGCCCACGGTCATCTACGAGGACCTGGGCCTGGCCCTGCGTACCTTGCGTGACCTGGTCAACCCGAAGATCGAGAAGATCCGCATCGACTCGCGGGAAACCTTCCAGAAGACCACGCAGTTCGTTGGCGAACTTATGCCGGAAATCGCCGACCGCCTCGAACACTACCCGGGCGAACGGCCGATTTTCGACCTGTATGGCGTCGAGGACGAGATCCAGCGTGCACTGGAGCGCAAGGTGCCGCTGAAGTCCGGTGGCTACCTGGTGGTCGACCCGGCTGAAGCGATGACCACGATCGATGTGAACACCGGCGCCTTCGTCGGCCATCGCAACCTTGAAGAGACCATCTTCAAGACCAACCTCGAGGCCGCCACCGCCATCGCCCGGCAACTGCGCCTGCGCAATATCGGCGGCATCATCATCATCGACTTCATCGACATGGAAGACGAGGAGCACCAGCGCCAGGTGCTGCGCACGCTGGAAAAGCAGCTGGAGCGCGATCACGCCAAGACCAACATCATCGGCATCACCGAGCTGGGCCTGGTGCAGATGACCCGCAAGCGCACACGCGAAAGCCTGGAACAGGTGCTGTGCGAGCCCTGCCTGGCCTGTCAGGGCCGTGGCAAGCTGAAAACCCCCGAGACCATCTGTTACGAAATCTTCCGCGAGATCCTGCGCGAGGCCCGTGCATATCAGGCCGAAGGCTACCGCGTGCTGGCCAACCAGAAGGTGGTCGATCGGTTGCTGGATGAAGAATCCGGTAACGTCGCGGAGCTGGAGGCCTTTATCGGCCGAACCATTCGTTTCCAGGTGGAGTCGATGTATTCGCAGGAACAATACGATGTGGTGCTGCTCTGAGGCCTTCTGAAACGCGCCGCAGGTGGCCCGGGCTGGAAAATCCGGGGCTACGGGCCATCATGGATAAACGACCTGGAGGGCAATGGCCATGGGACGTCTGACCCGCGTTCTTGTCGCCTTGACCCGCTGGGCGCTGGGCGTTTGTGCCCTGCTGGCGGTACTGGTGGCGCTGTATGTCAGCCTCGGCCGCGAACTGGTGCCGTTGGTGGCCGAGTATCGCGCCGATGTGGAAAGCAAGGCCGAGCAGGCTTTGGGCCTGCCCGTGCACGTTGGTGCCCTGGAAGGCCGCTGGAGCGGCCTGGCACCGGTGCTGCGGGTGCGCGACCTGCAACTGGGCGAGGGGGCCACGGCTCTGCGCCTGGACGACGTCAAGGTGGTACCCGATGTCTGGGCCAGCCTCGCCGCCCGCGAGGTACGCCTGGCACGCATTCAGTTGGGCGGCCTGCAACTGATCCTGCGCGAGAACGAGCAGGGCGCCTGGAGCCTCGAAGGCCTGCCGAAGAAGGACGATGCGCCGCTTGACCCTGCCGAGTTGTTGCAGCGCCTGCGCCAGTTGGGCCGGATCGATGTGTTCGACAGTCAGGTCACCCTGCACCCCTGGCAGCGCGACCCGTTGACCCTCACTTATGTGAGCGTTGGCCTGCAGGCTGGAGCTTCGCGCCATGCCCTGGACCTGCGCGCGACCCTGCCCGATGGCCAACCGCTTTCGCTGAACCTGCGCAGTCGTGCCACGCCCAGCGCCTGGCGCGACGGCCAGGTTGAAGCCTACCTGAGCCTGCCACAGAGTGACTGGGCGCGTTGGCTGCCGCCACGCCTGCTGGGCCAGTGGCATGCCGACGCCCTGCGGGCGGGCGGCGAGTTCTGGGTCGACTGGAGCAAGGGGCAGTTGCAGCAGGCCGTTGTACGCCTCAATGCACCGGAGCTGCACGGTGCCTATGCCGGGCGCAAGGCGGCCAGGCTGAACAACCTGGCCCTGGGTGCCTGGTTCCAGCGCCAGGAACAAGGCTTCGATGTGGTAGTCGACTCCCTGGCCATGGACGTCGGCAAGACACGTTGGGAGTCGCACCTGCAAATGCAGCAGCGTCCAGGCGAGGACGCTGCCGCGGAAAGCTGGAACGTGCAGGCCGACCGCCTCGACCTCACGCCGTTGACACCGCTCGTCGATGCCCTGGCGCCACTGCCGGACAAGGTCATGGCCGTGGTCGATGGCCTGAATGTGACCGGCGCGTTGCGCAATGTGCGTCTGGTAGCCCGGCCCAAGGCTGAGGGTGACCAGCGCCTGCAGTTCGAAGCCAACCTGGAGAAGGTCGGTTTCGATGCCTATCACAACGCCCCGGCAGCCGGTAACGTCAGCGGCAGCATCAGCGGAGACCTTGGTCATGGCGAACTGCGCCTTGATACCGATGCGTTCATGCTGCACCTGTACCCGATCTTCGCCAAACCCTGGCATTACCAGAAGGCCAATGCGCGCCTGACCTGGGCCCTGGACAAGGAGGGTTTCACCCTGGTCGCGCCTTACCTCAAGGTACTGGGCGAGGAGGGCAAGATCGCCGGTGACTTCCTCATTCGCCTGTTGTTCGAAGAAGGCCGTGAAGACTACATGGACCTGCGCGTCGGCCTGACCGAAGGCGATGGCCGCTACACCGCCAAGTACCTGCCCGAGGTGCTCAGCCCGGCACTCGACGAATGGCTGCGCAGTGCGATCGTCAAAGGCACGGTGGACGAAGGCTACTTCCAGTACCAAGGCTCGCTGAACCATGGTGTCGCGCCGGAAGCCCGCAGCATCAGCCTGTTCTTCAAGGTGCGTGATGCAGCCTTGGACTTCCAGCCGGGCTGGCCGCAGGTGCAGCACGTGGATGGCGATGTGTTCATCGAGGACAGTGGTGTGCGCATCAAGGCCCAGCGTGGCGTACTCCTCGACACCAAGGTCAGTAATGTGAGCGTCGATATCCCGCATGTCGACGAGGGCCAGCACAGCCACCTGTACCTCGATGGTGACTTCGACGGGAGCCTGGGCGATGGCCTGAAGATCCTCAAGGAGGCGCCAATCGGCACTGGCGAGATATTTGCCGGCTGGGAGGGCGAGGGGCCGCTCAAGGGCAAGGTCAAGCTCGACATTCCGCTGGCCCGCGGGCAGCGGCCGAAAGTGCAGGTGGACTTTGCCACCGACGATGCCCGGCTGAAGGTGGCGCCGCCGAGCCTGGAGTTGAGCCGCCTGAAGGGTGACTTCAGTTTCGATTTGGACAAGGGCCTGAGCGGCAAGGGCATCAGCCTGCAGGCCTTCGGCAAGCCGGTGACGGCGCAAATCACCGCCGAAGGCCAGCCCGGGCAGATGCAGACACGCGTCAACGCCAGCGGCCAGGTGTCGCTCAAGGCACTGACCGACTGGCTGCAGTTCAACCAGGCCTTGCCGGCTTCCGGCGACCTGCCGTACCAGTTGCAGGTCAGCCTGGGTAGCCGAGACAACCGCCTGAGCGTCAATTCCAGCCTCAAGGGCCTGGCCATCGACCTGCCAGCACCCTTTGGCAAGGCAGCGTCCGATACCCGTGACACCCGTTTCAGCATGACCCTGCAGGGGCCGGAGCGGCGCTTCGATGTCGCCTACACCGACCTTGCCCGCTTTGCCTACGCCGCGCCGGCCGAGAAGCTGGGGCAGGGCCGTGGCGAGTTGCTGCTGGGCACCGGTGACGCCCAGGTACCTGCCGGCCAGGGCCTGCGAGTGCGCGGGCACCTGGAGACGCTGGACCTGGGGCCCTGGCAGGAACAGGCGGCGCGCCTGGCCGGCGATGACCCGGGCGGTAGCGCGAGGCAGAACCTGCAAGGCGTAGACCTGAGCATCGGCCAGCTGAAAGCCTTTGGCCTGGACCTGAACCAGGCCGTGGTGCGCCTGGCCCGTGGCGGCCCCGCCTGGGATTTGCGCCTCGATAGCAAGGAAGTCATCGGCAACGCCCGGGTGCCGGATGCCAAGGGTGCGCCAATGGTGGTGCGCATGCAGACCTTGCGCCTGCCCGCCGCCAGCGCGGCGGAAAAGCAGGCAGAGGCACAGGCCGAGGAGGGCCCGGACCCGCTGGCTTCGTTCGACCCGCGCAAGGTTCCGGCGCTGGACCTGAGCATTGACAAGCTCTATCGCGGTGACGACCTGTACGGCAGTGCGTCGCTCAAGCTGCGGCCGACCGCGCGTGGCGTGACCGCCAGCGATATAGACCTCGACTTCAAAGGCCTGCGTATCGATGGTGGCGGTGGCTGGGAAGGCGAACCGGGAAAAACCGGCAGTTGGTACAAAGGGCGCCTGGACGGCAAGAACCTGGCGGATGTGCTCAAGGCCTGGGGCTTTGCACCGACCGTGACCAGCCGCGACTTCCGCCTGGATGTGGATGGCCGCTGGCCGGGTTCGCCGGCCTCGGTGAGCCTCAAGCGCTTCTCCGGCAGCATGGACGCAGCCCTGCGCACCGGCCAGTTCGTTGAGGTCGAGGGCAGTGCCCAGGCGCTGCGGGTGTTCGGCCTGCTGAACTTCAACTCCATCGGCCGGCGCTTGCGCCTGGACTTCTCCGACCTGTTCGACAAGGGCCTGGCCTACGACCGTGTCAAAGGCTTGCTGGTAGCCAGTGACGGTGTCTATGTGACCCGCGAGCCAATCGCTGTGACCGGCCCGTCGAGCAACTTCGAGCTGGACGGCACACTGGACCTGGTGCGCGACCGGGTCGATGCCAACCTGCAGGTAAGTCTGCCAGTGACCAACAACCTGCCGCTGGCAGCCCTGATTGTCGGCGCGCCAGCCGTGGGCGGGGCGCTGTTCCTGGTGGACCGGCTGATCGGTGACCGGGTGTCACGCTTCGCCAGCGTGCACTACCGTGTCGAAGGTCCGGTGAAAGAGCCTAGAATCACATTTGTGAAACCTTTCGAGAAATCCCGCTAGGAGTGCCCATGAAGGCAGCGGTAATCCAGATGGTCAGCCAGGACGATGTGCTGGCCAACCTGCAGCGCGCCGGTGCCCTGTTGGCGCAGGCCGCCTCTGGCGGCGCACGGCTGGCGGTGCTGCCGGAAAACTTCGCTGCCATGGGCCGCAAGGACGCCGCTGCCATCGGCCGCGCCGAAGCGTTGGGCGAAGGGCCGATCCTGCCATGGTTGAAACGCACCGCCCGCGACCTCAAGTTATGGATTGTCGCCGGTACCTTGCCATTGCCACCGGTCGGCCAACCTGAAGCCAAGGCCCATGCCTGCTCGCTGCTGATCGACGAACACGGTGAGGTGGCGGCACGTTATGACAAGCTGCACCTGTTCGATGTGGACGTTGCCGACAATCGTGGCCGTTACCGCGAGTCCGACGACTATGCCCACGGCGCCCAGGTAGTGGTGGCCGATACGCCAGTAGGGCGGCTGGGGCTGAGCGTGTGCTACGACCTGCGCTTCCCCGAACTGTACAGCGCACTGCGCGCCGCCGGCGCGGAACTTATCACTGCGCCAGCCGCCTTCACTGCGGTAACGGGCGCGGCACATTGGGAAGTGCTTGTGCGCGCCCGGGCCATCGAGACCCAGTGCTACCTGCTGGCTGCGGCACAGGGCGGCACCCACCCGGGGCCACGGGAAACCCATGGCCATGCGGCGATCGTCGACCCCTGGGGGCGCATCGTCGCGGAACAGGCGCAAGGTGAAGCAGTATTGCTCGCCGAACGCGACATTGACGAACAAGCGTCCATCCGGGCGCGCATGCCGGTGGTATCGCACCGGCGCTTTTTCTCGCAGGGCGCGTTGCGGCCTGCGCACACCTCGGAGTGACTATGAGCCAGATGTTATCCACCGTCAGCGAGCAGCTCCTGGCCCCAGGCGGCTTGACCCTGGACAGCCTGCAGAGCGTGCTGGGTGAGTTGGCCGGCCCCGGCATCGATGCCGCCGACCTGTATTTCCAGGGCCAGATCTCGGAAACCTGGGCGCTGGAAGACGGCATCGTCAAAGAGGGCAGTTTCAACCTCGACCAGGGCGTGGGCGTGCGTGCCCAGTCCGGTGAAAAGACCGGCTTTGCCTACAGCAACGCAATCAACCTCGAAGCGCTGACCTCGGCCGCCCGTGCCGCCCGTTCGATCTCCCGTGCCGGGCAGAACGGCAAGGTGCAGGCCTTCCGCAGCCAGGACGTGACTGCCCTTTATCCGGCGGACAACCCGCTGGATGTGCTCAGCCGTGCCGAGAAGGTCGAGCTGCTCAAGCGTGTCGACGCCGCCACCCGCGCGCTGGACCCGCGTATCCAGCAGGTCAGTGTGAGCATGGCCGGGGTATGGGAACGCATCCTGATCGCTGCGGCCGATGGCAGCCTGGCCGCCGACGTGCGCCCGCTGGTGCGCTTCAACGTCAGCGTCATCGTCGAGCAGAATGGCCGCCGCGAGCGTGGCGGGCAGGGCGGTGGCGGGCGTACCGACTACCGCTTCTTCACCGAAGAGCGGGTCATGGGCTATGCCCGCGAAGCGCTGCGCCAGGCCCTGGTGAACCTGGAGGCGATCCCGGCACCGGCTGGTACCCTGCCGGTGGTGCTGGGTTCGGGCTGGTCGGGCGTGCTGCTGCACGAGGCTGTCGGCCATGGCCTGGAAGGTGACTTCAACCGCAAGGGCAGTTCGGCGTTCAGCGGCCGCATTGGCGAGAAAGTGGCGTCGAGCCTGTGCACCATTGTCGACGACGGCACCCTCGAAGGCCGCCGTGGCTCGCTGAGCGTGGATGACGAAGGCACCCCGACCGAGTGCACCACATTGATCGAGAACGGTGTGCTCAAGGGCTACATGCAGGACAAGCTGAACGCGCGCCTGATGGGCATGGCAGTGACCGGCAACGGCCGCCGCGAATCCTACGCGCACCTGCCGATGCCGCGCATGACCAACACCTACATGCGTGCGGGCGAAAGCGACCCGCAGGAAATCATCGCTTCGGTGAAGAAGGGTATCTACTGCGCCAACCTCGGCGGTGGCCAAGTGGACATTACCAGCGGCAAGTTCGTGTTCTCGACCAGTGAGGCCTACCTGATCGAAGACGGCAAGATTACCGCGCCGGTGAAGGGGGCGACCCTGATCGGCAACGGCCCGGAGGCGATGAGCCGGGTGTCGATGGTCGGTAACGACCTGGCGCTGGACAGCGGGGTAGGGACTTGCGGCAAGGACGGGCAGTCGGTGCCGGTGGGGGTCGGGCAGCCGACCTTGAAGCTGGATGCGATTACCGTGGGCGGTACAGGGGCGTGATGGCTTCAGGGACCGCTTTGCGGTCCATTCGCAGCACAAGGCTGCTCCTACAGGGATCGCGTATTTCTGTAGGAGCAGCCTTGTGCTGCGAATGGGCCGCAAAGCGGCCCCAGGGCGATCAGCGCAATCCGCGCTGCAGCTCGTCGAGATCGCGGATGTACTTGAACACCTTGCGCGCGGCGGCAGGCGGCTTGTTCCGGGCCTTCTCGTGCTGGGCATGGCGTACCAGCGAACGCAGCTGCTGGCGGTCGGTGTCGGGGTATTCGTTGACGAAGCGTTCGAGGTCTTCGTCATTACCGTCGATCAACCGGTCGCGCCAGCGCTCCAGGCTGTGGAAGCGCTCGTTGTACTGGCGGGTCGAGCTGTCCATCTGTTCGAGCAGGGCGTGGATGGCATCCAGATCCTGCACGCGCATCAGTTTGCCGACAAACGACATGTGGCGTTTGCGGGCACCGTGAGCGGTGTGCTTGCTGGCTTCGGCCAGGGCCTTGCGCAGCTCGTCGGTCAACGGCAGGCGAGCCAGGGTATCGGCCTTGAGCGTGGTAAGGCGCTCGCCGAGTTCGACCAGCGCATGCAGCTCGCGCTTGATCTGGGTTTTGCTTTTTTCGCCGTCGAAGGCGTCGTCGTTTGAATCAACCATGGTGGCAGTCCGCTAGAAATCGCCGCCATGATAACCAGTCGGGGGCCGCTTGTCCGGCCCGGTCGTAGAATGACCCTCGCCGAACGCAGAATTTGAGTGGAGAGAACCATGAGTGCAGTCCAGAGCGTAGGTCCGAAGGACCTGCCAGCATTGCAGGAGCAGGTCGAGGCGATCATCGCCGAGGCGCGCCGCCAGGGGGCCAGCGCCTGCGAAGTGGCGGTGTCGCTGGAGCAGGGCCTGTCCACCACGGTACGTCAGCGAGAGGTCGAGACGGTCGAATTCAATCGCGACCAGGGCTTTGGTATCACCCTCTATGTGGGCCAGCGCAAAGGCTCGGCGAGCACCTCGGCCAGTGGCCCGGAAGCGATCCGCGAAACCGTCGCCGCGGCCTTGGCGATTGCCAGGCATACCTCCGAGGACGAATGTTCCGGCCTGGCCGACGTAGCGTTGATGGCCCGCGAGATCCCGGACCTGGACCTGTACCACGACTGGAACCTCGAGCCAGAGAAGGCCATCGAGATAGCCCTGGCCTGCGAAGCGGCGGCGTTCGACGCCGACCCGCGCATCCTCAATGCCGACGGCACCACCCTCAATACCCACCAGGGTTGCCGCGTGTATGGCAACAGCAATGGTTTCATCGGTGGCTACGCCTCGACCCGGCACAGCCTGAGCTGCGTGATGATCGCCGAAGGCGACGGTCAGATGCAGCGTGACTACTGGTACGACGTGAACCGCCAGGGCAACCTGCTGGCCGACCCGCGTAGCATCGGCGTGCGCGCTGCCCAGCGTGCCGCCAGCCGCCTGGGTGCGCGTCCGGTGCCGACCTGCGAGGTGCCGGTGCTGTTCTCGGCCGAGCTGGCAGGTGGCTTGTTCGGCAGCTTCCTGTCGGCCATCTCCGGCGGCAACCTGTACCGCAAGTCGTCGTTCCTGGAGGGGACCATCGGCCAGCGCCTGTTCCCCACCTGGCTGACCCTCGACGAGCGCCCGCACATTCCGCGGGCACTGGGCAGTGCCGCATTCGACGGCGATGGCCTGGCTACCTATGCCAAGCCGTTCGTCGACAAGGGTGAGCTGGTGTCGTACCTGCTGGGTACCTATTCCGGGCGCAAGCTGGGTTTGCCAAGCACGGCCAATGCCGGCGGCGTGCACAACCTGTTCGTCAGCCATGGGGTCGAAGACCAGGCGGCGCTGATCCGGCGCATGGGCCGAGGGCTGCTGGTGACCGAGTTGATGGGGCATGGCCTGAACATGGTGACGGGTGATTATTCCCGTGGCGCGGCGGGCTTCTGGGTCGAGAATGGCGAGATTCAGCACGCGGTGCAGGAAGTGACCATTGCCGGGAACATGAAAGACATGTTCCAGCAGATTGTCGCGATCGGCAGCGATCTTGAGACCCGCAGCAACATTCACACCGGTTCGGTGCTGATCGAGCGGATGACTGTGGCGGGTAGCTGATCCACAGCCTTTACCGCCCTCTTCGCGGGTAAACCCGCTCCTACAGGTACTGCACAAGACTGAGCCTTATGCGATTCCTGTGGGAGCGGTTTTACCCGCGAAGAGGCCGGTGCAGGCACTACAGAATTTTCAATGAAACCAAAGACCCGGCCCCCGCGCCGGGTTTTTTGTTCCATCAGCTTCCTATTGAAGTGATTCTATTTATCATTTAATAATTAATATCATTATCCAGTAACCCGGCGATGATGTTCATGAAACCCGTCCTCCGCGAACTGCCCTACCTGGAAAACTGGCGCTGGCTCAGCCGACGCATCCGCTGTGCACTCGAGCCCGACGAACCGCGCCTGATCGAGCATTACCTGGCTGAAGGCCGTTACCTGGTGTGCTGCACCGAGACCTCGCCATGGACGGTGGCGCTGACCTCTTTCCGCCTGCTGCTGGATACCGCCTGCGACCGCATGCTGCCCTGGCATTGGCGCTGCCTGTGCCTGGACCAGGCCTGGCGCCCATTGCTGGACCTGCGCAACCTCGACCGCGAGGCACAGAACCAGCGCTGGCAGCCCTACGCCCTGCAGTTGGCCAATTGCCGCCTGCTGCCGTCGATTTCTCCCGATGAACTGATGCAAGGATCTGATGATGAGTGATACCCGTATCGAGCGTGACAGCATGGGCGAACTGCAGGTGCCGGCCCAGGCCCTGTACGGTGCCCAGACCCAACGCGCGGTCGACAATTTCCCGATCAGCGGCCAGCGCATGCCGGCCCAGTTCATTCGTGCACTACTGCTGGCCAAGGCTGCCGCGGCCAAGGCCAACGTCGAACTGGAACAGTTGTCGACCGCGCAAGGCCAGGCCATCGTAACGGCAGTCGAGCAACTCCTGGCGGGTGACTTCATCCAGCATTTCCCGGTGGATGTGTTCCAGACAGGCTCCGGCACCAGCTCGAACATGAACGCCAACGAGGTGATCGCCACACTGGCCAGCCGCGTGCTGGGTGAAGCCGTCAACGCCAACGACCACGTCAACTGCGGCCAGAGCAGCAACGACATCATCCCGACCACCATTCACGTCAGCGCCGCCCTGGCCTTGCACGAGCAGCTACTGCCCGCCCTGGCGCACCTGGTACAGGTGATCGAGGCCAAGTCGGCACAGGTGCATCAGTACGTGAAGACCGGCCGCACCCACCTGATGGACGCCATGCCGGTGCGCATGAGCCAGGTGCTGGATGGCTGGGCGGCACAGATCAATGGCGCCAAGGCACACATCGAAGCGACCCTGCCTAGCCTGCAGGCGCTGGCCCAGGGTGGCACGGCCGTGGGTACCGGCATCAACGCCCACCCGCAATTCGCTGCTGGTTTCGCCCGCCAGCTCAGCGGCCTGACCCAGGTCGAGTTCACCCCCGGGCGAAACCTGTTCGCCCTGATCGGCTCGCAGGACACCGCAGTGGCCCTGTCCGGCCAGTTCAAGACTGCCGCCGTGGCGTTGATGAAGATTGCCAACGACCTGCGCTGGATGAACTCTGGCCCGTTGGCCGGGCTGGGCGAAATCGAGCTGCAAGGCCTGCAGCCGGGCTCTTCTATCATGCCTGGCAAGGTCAACCCGGTGATTCCAGAGGCCACCGCCATGGTCGCCGCCCAAGTGATCGGCAATGACGCCACCATTGCCATCGCTGGCCAGTCCGGCAACTTCGAGCTGAACGTGATGCTGCCGGTGATCGCCCGCAACCTGCTGGAGAGCATCGAGCTGATGGCCAACGTTAGCCGCCTGCTGGCCGACAAGGCCATCGCGAGCTTCAAGGTCAACGAAAGCAAGCTCAAGGAAGCCCTGGCACGCAACCCGATTCTGGTCACGGCGCTGAACCCGATCATCGGCTACCTCAAGGCCGCTGAAATCGCCAAGACCGCCTACAAGCAGGGCCGTCCGATCATCGATGTGGCGCTGGAGCACACCGACCTGTCGCGTGACCAGCTGGAAGCGCTGCTGGACCCGGAGAAGCTCACCGCCGGTGGTATCTGACACTGAGTCACGGCCCAAGCGCCAGCGGTGGCCGCGTTGGTCATCGCCCAACCCATGCCTACGGAATTCACTGATATGCCCCATACCTTGCCTGCACTGCCTTACGCTTACGCTGCGCTGGAACCGCACATCGACGCGCAGACCATGGAAATCCACCACACCAAGCACCACCAGACCTACGTCAATGGCCTCAACGCCGCCATCGAAGGCACCGAGTGGGCTGAGGGGCCGGTGGAAAAACTGCTCGGCGCGGTCGGGCAACTGCCGGAAAACCTGCGTGGTGCGGTGACCAACCATGGCGGCGGGCACGCCAACCACAGCCTGTTCTGGACCGTGATGTCGCCGCAGGGCGGGGGAGAGCCGCAGGGTGCTCTGGCGCAGGCCATCGACGCCCAACTGGGCGGCTTCGATGCCTTCAAGGAGGCCTTCACCAAGGCTGCGCTGACCCGCTTCGGCAGTGGCTGGGCCTGGCTCAGCGTGACCCCGCAGAAAACGCTGGTAGTGGAAAGCAGCGGCAACCAGGACAGCCCGCTGATGCACGGCAACACGCCAATCCTCGGCCTGGACGTGTGGGAGCATGCCTATTACCTGAAGTACCAGAACCGTCGTCCGGAATACATCGGTGCCTTTTACAACGTCATTGACTGGGCGGAAGTGGAGCGCCGCTACCTCGAAACCCTGAAGTGAGTCTCCCCGGTATGCGCTCCCAAATGATGTCCGTCAGCCGTGTGCGCCTGTTTCGCCTGTTTCGCATGACGCTTGGGACTTTGCTGTTGCTGGCAGGCACTGCGCTGCTATTGGCACGCGGCTTCGCCTGGTTGGACCTGGCCTGGCCCGCTTGGGGCTGTGCATCGGTTTGCGCCGGATGATGGGGTGTTCACCGGTTTCGCTGTGGGAGCGGCACATAACTCATTGAATTAGCGGGGACTCTGTGGGAGCGGCTTTAGCCGCGAACACCGGCGCAGCCGGTGCCATGCACCGCGTTGGATTCTTCGCGGCTAAAGCCGCTCCCACAGGGTAAGCGTACCGCTTGCCATTCATTCGCCTTCGTCGAAGAAGTTGTTGATCAGTTCGACCAGCGCTGCCATGGCATCGTCGTCCTGCTCGCCTTCGGTATGCAGGTGCACCTGGGTGCCTTTGCCGGCCGCCAGCATCATCACCGCCATGATGCTCTTGCCATCCACCAGCTTGTCCGGCGCACGGCCAACCCTGACCTGGCAGGGGAAGCGGCCGGCAACGCCGACGAACTTGGCTGCCGCCCGGGCATGCAGACCCAGCTTGTTGATGATGGTGATTTCACGGGCGGGCATCGTGGGGCGGATCCTTGGGCTAGAGGTCGCGGTGGCGGACCTGGACGTTTTTCAGGGATTGCTGCAACAACTGGCCAAGGCGTTCGGTGATGTACACCGAGCGGTGGTGGCCGCCGGTGCAGCCAATGGCAATGGTGACGTAGGCACGGTTGCTGGCAGCGAAGCGGGGCAGCCACTTGAGCAGGTAGCTGGAAATGTCGTTGAACATCTCTTCGACATCCGGCTGTGCGGCCAGGTAGTCGATCACCGGTTGGTCGAGGCCGGAGTGCTCACGCAGCTCGGGCTTCCAGTAAGGGTTGGGCAGGCAGCGCACATCGAACACCAGGTCGGCATCGACCGGCATTCCGCGCTTGAAACCGAACGACTCGACCAGGAACGCGGTGCCAGGCTCGGGCTGGTTGAGCAGGCGCAGCTTGATCGAATCACGCAGCTGATACAGGTTCAGGCTGGTGGTGTCGATCTTCAGGTCGGCCAGGTCTGCAATCGGCCCCAGCAATTCGCTTTCTACCCGGATCGCTTCCGCGAGCGAGCGGTTGGCGTTGGTCAGCGGGTGGCGTCGGCGGGTTTCCGAGAAACGCTTGAGCAGTACGTCTTCGTCGGCATCCAGGTACAGCACGTCGCACTGGATATGCCGGGCGCGGGCTTCTTCGAGCAACTCGGGGAAACGCGTCAGGTGGCTGGGCAAGTTGCGCGCGTCGATCGACACGGCGACCTTGGGTTGCTGCAACTCGGTGTTGATCAGCGCATTTTCCGCCAGTTGCGGCAGCAGCCCGGCGGGCAGGTTGTCAATGCAGTAGAAACCGTTGTCTTCCAGGACATCGAGGGCGGTGCTCTTGCCGGAGCCGGACCGGCCGCTGACGATGATCAGGCGCATGTTCAGTGCTCGTTCTGTACGTCCAGGACAACCTGGAACAGGGCCTCGCTGCTGGTGGCCGCACGCAGGCGATCACGGACCTCCTTGCGATCGAGCATGCTGGCAATCTGGCGCAGCAATTCCAGATGGGCATCGGTGGCGGCTTCTGGCACCAGCAGGACGAACAGCAGGTCCACCGGCGCGCCATCGATGGCGTCGTAGTCGATAGGCGCTTCCAGGTGCAGCAGGGCGCTGACCGGAGCGGAACATCCTTCAAGCCGGCAGTGCGGGATGGCGATGCCGTTGCCGAAACCGGTCGAACCGAGTTTTTCCCGGGCGACCAGTTTTTCGAAGACGTCTTGCATCTCCAGTTCGGGCACTTGTTCGGCGATGACGGTGGCGACCTTTTCCAGGGCGCGCTTCTTGCTGCCGCCCGGCACGTTCACGAGGGAACGGCCGGGGGTCAGGATGGTTTCAAGTCGGATCATGGATGAGGGGGATCAGCGGGCAGCTGCACCTTGCAGCAGGCTTTGCTGTTTTTCCTTGTGTTTTTTCAGTTGGCGGTCGAGCTTGTCGGCCAAGGCGTCGATCGCTGCATACATGTCTTCGTGTTCGGCGTTGGCAACCACTTCGCCGCCGGGAATCTGCAAGGTCGCCTCGACCTTCTGCTGCAGCTTCTCGACTTTCATGATGACCTGCACGTTGGTGATCTTGTCGAAGTGACTTTCCACGCGAGCGAGCTTTTCAAGCACATAATCGCGCAGTGGCTGGGTGACTTCTACATGCTGTCCACTGATATTGACTTGCATACAGCTTCTCCTTTGTTGCCCGTGCATAAAGAGGCAGGTCTTGCACCTGCCCCACAAACGCTGTGGCACATCTCAGGGGCTACATCAGTCGCTTGCGCTCGCTCGACGGTGCGATGCCGAGAGACTCGCGGTACTTGGCGACGGTGCGACGGGCTACCTGGATGCCTTGTGCCTCCAGTAAACCAGCGATCTTGCTGTCACTCAATGGCTTTTTCTGATTTTCCGCCGCAACCAGTTTCTTGATGATCGCGCGGATCGCCGTAGACGAGCATTCTCCGCCTTCGGAGGTGCTGACGTGGCTGGAGAAAAAGTATTTCAGTTCGTAGATGCCACGCGGGGTGTGCATGTATTTCTGCGTGGTTACCCGCGAAATGGTCGACTCGTGCATGCCCACCGCTTCGGCAATGTCATGCAGTACCAAGGGCTTCATCGCTTCGTCGCCGTGGTCGAGGAAGCCGCGCTGGTGCTCGACGATCTGCGTGGCCACCTTCATCAGGGTTTCGTTGCGGCTTTGCAGGCTCTTGATGAACCAGCGCGCTTCCTGCAGCTGGTTGCGCATGAAGGTGTTGTCGGCACTGGTGTCGGCTCGGCGCACAAAGCCAGCGTACTGCGGGTTTACGCGCAGCCGCGGAATGGCCTCCTGGTTCAGCTCCACCAGCCAGCGGTCGCTGTCCTTGCGTACGATGACGTCGGGCACCACGTACTCAGGCTCGCTGGACTCGATCTGCGAGCCGGGGCGCGGGTTGAGGCTTTGTACCAGCTCGATGACCTGGCGCAGCTCGTCTTCCTTGATTTTCATGCGACGCATCAGCTGGCTGTAGTCGCGGCTGCCGAGCAGGTCGATGAAGTCGGTGACCAGGCGCTTGGCTTCCGCCATCCACGGGGTGCTGGCGGGCAGCTGGCGCAATTGCAGCAATAGGCATTCGCCAAGGGTGCGGGCGGCAACGCCTGCTGGCTCGAACTGCTGGATGCGGTGCAGTACCGCTTCGACCTCGTCCAGCTCGATATCCAGCTCCGGATCGAAACCGGCGCAGATCTCCTCGAGGGTGTCTTCCAGGTAGCCCTGGCCGTTGATGCTGTCGATCAGGGTGACGGCGATCAGGCGGTCGGTGTCGGACATCGGAGCCAGGTTCAGTTGCCACAGCAGGTGGCTTTGCAGGCTTTCGCCGGCCGATGTGCGGGTGGTGAAGTCCCACTCGTCGTCGTCGTTGCTCGGCAAGCTGCTGGCACTGGTCTGGTAGATGTCTTCCCAGGCGGTGTCGACCGGCAGTTCGTTGGGGATGCGCTCGCTCCATTCACCGTCTTCCAGGGTGTCGGCACTGGTGGTGCTTTCCTGGAAGCTGTTGTCCTGGACTTCAGCGGCCGGCTTGTTCTCGGCGTTGTCCGCCATCGGGTCGCTGTTGTCGAAGTCGTCGCCGTCTTCCTGACGTTCGAGCATCGGGTTCGACTCCAGCGCTTCCTGGATTTCCTGTTGGAGGTCCAGGGTGGAGAGCTGGAGCAGGCGGATGGCCTGTTGCAACTGCGGTGTCATCGTCAGTTGCTGGCCCATTTTTAGGACGAGCGATGGTTTCATGGCTGGGGCTTAATACCTTGTTCGCCGGCGCGCATGCGCCATCCACTACACGAGGGCGCCGGGGCGCCAGATCAAGCAAGTTTTATGCCTTAAATTGTAGCGTTTGCCTAGAGTACCGTAACACTTTACCCCAGGTTCCAGGGCTATTTGCCAGTACTCCAGGCGCGTGCCGGGCTCAGAGCCGGAACTCGTGGCCCAGGTAAACTTCTTTGACCAGGTCGTTGGCCAGGATGGTTTCGGCGTCGCCTTCGGCGATCAGCCGGCCATCATTGACGATATAGGCGGTTTCGCAGATATCCAGGGTCTCACGCACGTTGTGGTCGGTGATCAGTACACCGATGCCCTTGGCCTTGAGGTGATGGATGATCTGCTTGATGTCGCCGACCGAAATCGGGTCGACACCGGCAAACGGTTCGTCCAGCAGGATGAACTTGGGTGCGGTCGCCAGCGCGCGGGCAATTTCCACGCGGCGGCGCTCACCACCGGACAGGCTCATGCCGAGGTTGTCGCGAATGTGGCTGATGTGGAATTCCTGCAGCAGGCTTTCCAGCTCTTTGCGCCGGCCGTCGCGGTCGAGGTCCTTGCGGGTCTCGAGGATGGCCATGATGTTGTCGGCCACCGACAGCTTGCGGAAGATCGAGGCTTCCTGCGGCAGATAGCCGATGCCCGCGCGGGCGCGACCGTGCATGGGCTGGTGGCTGACATCGAGGTTGTCGATCAGCACGCGCCCCTGATCGGCCTGGACCAGGCCGACGATCATGTAGAAGCAGGTGGTCTTGCCGGCGCCGTTGGGGCCGAGCAGGCCGACAATCTGGCCGCTGTCGATAGACAGGCTGACGTCGCGTACGACTTGCCGCCCCTTGTAGCTCTTGGCCAGGTGCTGGGCTTTGAGGGTTGCCATTTACTCGGCCTTCTTCTTGGGCTGGATCACCATGTCGATACGCTGACGCGGCGAGGTCACGTTGCCACCACGACCGGCGGTCGCCACCTGGGTCTGGGTGTTGTAGACGATCTTCTCGCCTTCGGTGGTGTTGCCTTCGTTCTCGACCTTGGCGCGGTCGGTGAGGATCACCATGTCCTTCTGCGACTGGTACTGGATGGTCACCGCCCAGCCTTTCATCTTGTCCGGCTTGGCTGCGCTCTGCTGCTGCTCGAAGTAGGCCAGGTTGCCCACCGAGGTCACCACGTCGATGTCGCCGGAGGCGGAACGGGTGATGGTCACGGTGTTGCCTTTGATCATCATCGAACCCTGGGTGATGATCACGTCGCCGGTGTAGGTGGCCACGCCCTGCTTGTCGTCCAGGTGGGCGTTATCGGCCTGGATGCGGATAGGCTGGTCACGGTCATTCGGCAGGGCGAGGGCGCTCGCGCTTCCCAGTGCTGCGCTCAGGCTGAGCAAAAGGGGGAGGGTTTTAACGAGCCTCATACTGTCCTCTTACGTTAGAGAGCAAGTCCATCTTGCCTTCTTTCAAATACGCTTTCATTCCTTTGCCCGTAGTTGTGCCACCGGCGCCGTCGATTCTAACGGCTTGCTCGGTCTGCGCATATTGCTTCTGCGGGAACACGGTCATGCGTGAGCTGGTAATGATCATTTCACGCTGCTTTTCGTCGGTGCGGGCGACCCGTACGTTGTCGATCAGTTCGACTTCGCTGCCGTCCGGGTTGACCTCGGCGCGGGTGCTCTGTACGTGCCACGGGTATTCGGTACCGCGGTACAGGTGCAGGTCCGGCGTGGTCAGCAGGGTGATTTCGCTGGCTTTCAGGTGTTCGACCTTGTCAGCGGTCATTTCGTACTGCAGCTTGCCGTCGGGCAGGAACTGCACGCTGTGGGCGTTGACTGCGTAGTAGTCGATGGCGCTTTCGTCGACCTGGGCCACAGGCTTGTCGAGGAAGCTTTCCGGGCTGACATTCCAGTAGCCGATCGCCACCAGCAGGGCGGCGATCACCGCGAGCAGCGCAATGTTGCGGGCTTTCTTGCTGAACATGGGCAGCCTTACAGGTAGTTGGCGTTGGCAGCGTCCAGGGTGCCCTGGGCCTGCATGATCAGTTCGCAGAATTCACGGGCCGCGCCTTCGCCGCCACGTGCCTGGGTCACGCCATGGGCGTGCTGGCGAACGAACGGCGCGGCGTTGGCCACCGCCATGCCCAGTGCGACCCGGCGGATTACCGGCAGGTCGGGCAGGTCGTCGCCCAGGTAGGCCACTTGAGCATAGCTCAGGCCCAGTTCGGCGAGCAGGCCGTCCAGCACCACCAGTTTGTCCTCGCGGCCCTGGTACAGGTGCGGGATGCCGAGGTTCTTCGCCCGGCGCTCGACCACCGGGGTCTTGCGCCCGCTGATGATCGCGGTGGTCACGCCCGAGGCCATGAGCATCTTGATGCCCTGGCCGTCGAGGGTGTTGAAGGTCTTGAACTCGCTGCCGTCCTCGAGGAAGTACAGGCGCCCGTCGGTGAGCACGCCGTCCACGTCGAACACTGCCAGCTTGATGTTCTTGCCGCGTTGCATGAGGTCCTGGTTCATTCCATCGCTCCTTTACATCACGCCGGCGCGCAGCAGGTCGTGCATGTTCAGGGCGCCGGTGGGGCGGTCCTCGCGGTCCACCACCACCAGGGCGCCGATCTTGTGGTCTTCCATGATCTTCAGGGCCTCGGCCGCAAGCATTTCGGCGCGGGCCGTCTTGCCGTGCACGGTCATTACCTGGTCGATC
Organism: Pseudomonas sp. ABFPK; assembly: GCF_001586765.1. Taxonomy (NCBI): domain Bacteria; kingdom Pseudomonadati; phylum Pseudomonadota; class Gammaproteobacteria; order Pseudomonadales; family Pseudomonadaceae; genus Pseudomonas; species Pseudomonas sp. ABFPK. The sequence continues at coordinate 127,826 of NZ_LQXW01000034.1, forward strand.
AGGGTGGTGTGGACGTCGATGTTGCGGTCCAGGCTGCGGCGCAGGTCGCCGTCGGTGAAGATCCCTGCCAGCTTGCCATCGGCTTCGACGATCACGGTCATGCCCAGGCCTTTGCGGGACATTTCAAGGAGTGCGTCCTTGAGCAGGGTGCCGCGGGGCACCTGGGGCAGTTCGTCGCCGGCGTGCATCACGTTTTCCACCTTGAGCAGCAGGCGGCGGCCCAGTGCACCACCCGGGTGCGAGAAGGCAAAGTCCTCGGCGGTGAAGCCGCGAGCTTCGAGCAGGGCAATGGCCAGCGCGTCGCCCAGCACCAGCGATGCGGTGGTGGAGGAGGTGGGGGCCAGGTTCAGCGGGCAGGCCTCTTGCTCGACGCGGGCGTCGAGGTTGACCTCGGCAGCCTGGGCCAGGGGCGAGTCCGGGTTGCCGGTCAGACTGATCAGCTTGATGCCCAGGCGCTTGATCAGCGGCAGCAGGGTGACGATTTCGGCGGTGCTGCCGGAATTCGACAGGGCAAGGATGACATCATCGCGGGTGATCATGCCCATGTCGCCATGGCTGGCTTCGGCCGGGTGCACGAAAAACGCTGGCGTGCCGGTGCTGGCCAGGGTGGCGGCGATCTTGTTGCCGATGTGCCCGGACTTGCCCATGCCGACCACGACGACCCGGCCCTTGCTGGCCAGGATCAGTTCGCAGGCCTTGACGAAATTGTCGTCGATGCGCGCCAGCAGGGCCTCTACGGCCTCGAGTTCCAGGCGCAGGGTGCGTTGGGCGGATTGGATCAGCTCGCTGGATTGGCTCATGTCGAAAAAGCAATGCCTGATGAAAAGGCGGCGATTATAGCTGCAATGAAAGAAACCCTCACGCTTTCGATTGCCGTGGTGAATGTCTCGCCAGCCTGTCGCAGGGCTGAACGACTCGTTAGCCGACCTTGGGGCGGCGCTGTCAGCGGTGCTATAGTTCGCCGCTATTCGGCCTGCCAGGGGCGCTTGTGCCTTCCAGATGGAGGCCGACGTCCATTAGGACGAGGCTGCACTAGCAAGGAGTCTAGATGAGTGTGGATAGCGCCTACGCGGTCGAGTTGAAGGGGGTTACCTTCAAACGCGGTTCGCGCAGCATTTTCAGCAACGTCGACATTCGCATCCCGCGCGGCAAGGTCACCGGTATCATGGGGCCATCGGGTTGCGGCAAGACCACGTTGCTCCGCCTGATGGGCGCGCAGTTGCGCCCCTCCAGCGGTGAGGTCTGGGTTGCCGGGCAGAACCTGCCGACGCTGTCGCGCAGCGACCTGTTCGACGCCCGCAAGCAGATGGGGGTGCTGTTCCAGAGCGGCGCGCTGTTCACCGATCTCGATGTGTTCGAGAACGTCGCGTTCCCGCTGCGCGTGCACACCCAGCTGTCGGACGAGATGATCCGCGATATCGTGCTGATGAAGCTGCAGGCCGTGGGGCTGCGCGGTGCCATCGACCTGATGCCCGACGAGCTGTCCGGTGGCATGAAACGCCGTGTGGCGTTGGCCCGGGCGATTGCCCTGGACCCGCAGATCCTCATGTACGACGAACCGTTCGTCGGCCAGGACCCGATCGCCATGGGTGTATTGGTGCGTCTGATCCGCCTGCTCAACGACGCCCTGGGTATCACCAGCATCGTTGTTTCCCACGACCTGGCGGAAACCGCCAGCATCGCCGACTACATCTATGTGGTAGGTGACGGACAGGTGCTGGGCCAGGGGACGCCTGACGAGCTGATGGGCTCGGACAACCCGCGCATTCGCCAGTTCATGAAGGGCGACCCGGACGGCCCGGTGCCTTTCCATTTTCCTGCGCCTGACTACCGCGCCGACCTGCTGGGAGCGCGTTGATGCGCAGAAAATCCTTACTCGAACGTGTCCGCCTGCTGGGGCGCTCGGCCATCGACGTGCTGGCGGTGCTGGGGCGCTCCTGCCTGTTCCTGTTCCATGCGCTGATCGGCCGTGGCGGCATCGGTGGCGGCTTCCAGCTGCTGGTCAAGCAGCTGTATTCGGTGGGCGTGCTGTCGCTGGCGATCATCGTCGTGTCCGGCGTGTTCATCGGCATGGTGCTGGCGCTGCAGGGCTTCAGCATCCTGACCAAGTACGGCTCGGAGCAGGCGGTGGGACAGATGGTCGCCCTGACCCTGCTGCGTGAGCTCGGCCCGGTGGTGACGGCATTGCTGTTTGCCGGCCGTGCCGGTTCGGCGCTGACCGCAGAAATCGGCAACATGAAGTCCACCGAGCAGTTGTCGAGCCTTGAAATGATCGGCGTCGACCCGCTCAAGTACATCGTCGCGCCACGCCTGTGGGCCGGTTTCATCTCGCTGCCGTTGCTGGCGCTGATTTTTAGCGTGGTCGGCATCTGGGGCGGCTCGTGGGTGGCGGTGGACTGGCTGGGCGTCTACGAGGGCTCGTTCTGGGCCAACATGCAGAACAGTGTTTCGTTCACCGACGACGTGCTCAACGGGCTGATCAAGAGCCTGGTATTTGCCTTCGTCACGACCTGGATCGCCGTATTCCAGGGGTATGACTGTGAGCCCACCTCAGAAGGGATCAGCCGTGCCACCACCAAGACCGTGGTCTATGCCTCGTTGGCAGTGCTGGGTCTGGACTTTATTCTGACCGCCTTGATGTTTGGAGATTTCTGATGCAAAACCGCACCCTGGAAATCGGTGTCGGCCTGTTCCTCCTGGCCGGGATCCTGGCGCTGCTGCTGCTCGCCCTGCGTGTCAGCGGGCTGTCGGCCAGCCCGAGCAGCGATACCTATAAAGTTTATGCTTACTTCGACAATATCGCCGGTTTGACGGTCAGAGCTAAAGTGACCATGGCCGGTGTGACCATCGGCAAGGTTACCGCCATCGATCTGGACCGTGACTCGTACACCGGTCGGGTGACGCTGCAGCTGGACAAGTCGGTGGACAACCTGCCGACCGACTCCACTGCCTCGATCCTGACCGCCGGGTTGCTTGGCGAGAAGTACATCGGCATCAGCGTGGGCGGTGAGGACCAGGTGCTCAAGGACGGCGGGACCATCCACGACACCCAGTCGGCACTGGTGCTGGAAGATCTGATTGGCAAGTTCCTGCTCAACTCCGTTGGCAAGGAACCGAAAGAAGCGCAACCGGCTAATTAAGGAGTTTCCATGATTTCCATCCTGCGACGTGGCCTGCTGGTCCTGCTGGCAGCCTTCCCCCTGCTGACCGTGGCTGCGCAGACGCCACACGATGTGGTTCAGGGCACCACCACTGAACTGCTGGGCGACCTCAAGGCCAACAAGGAACAGTACAAGTCCAACCCCAATGCCTTCTATGATGCGCTGAACCGCATCCTCGGCCCGGTGGTGGACGCTGACGGTATTTCCAAAAGCATCATGACCGTCAAGTACTCGCGCAAGGCTACCCCCGAGCAGATGCAGCGCTTCCAGGAAAACTTCAAGCGCAGCCTGATGCAGTTCTATGGCAATGCCCTGCTCGAGTACAACAATCAGGGCATCACCGTCGACCCGGCCAAGGCTGATGACGGCAAGCGCGCCAGCGTTGGTATGAAAGTCACCGGCAACAACGGTGCCGTGTATCCGGTGCAGTACACCCTGGAAAACATCGGTGGCGAGTGGAAGGTGCGCAACGTGATCGTCAACGGCATCAACATCGGCAAGCTGTTCCGCGACCAGTTCGCCGACGCCATGCAGCGCAATGGCAACGACCTGGACAAGACCATCGACGGCTGGGCCGGCGAAGTGGCCAAGGCCAAGCAGGCCGCCGACAACTCGCCGGAGAAGACCGTCAAATGAGTGAGGCCGGTGTAAGCATGGCCGAGCCGGGCGTGCTGCGCCTGGCCGGCGTGCTGGACTACCGCAGCGGGCCGGTCCTGCGCAAGCAGGGCAAGGCGCTGATTGCGGCCTGCCGCGAGGCGCAGCTGGTGCTCGATTGTTCGGCAGTGCAGCGTTCCACCAGTGTCGGCCTGTCGTTGCTGCTGGCCTTCATGCGCGATGCCCAGGCCGCAGGCAAGGGTTGCCAGGTGCGCAGCATGCCAGACGACATGCGGGAAATTGCCGAGGTCTATGACCTCGATGAAGTGCTGGCAACCTGATGGCCCGGCACGGATGATGGCCCCTCGGTCAGCGAAGCCCTCGTTGGGCTTCGCAGGCGAGGGGCTTTTTTGTATGATGGCCGACCCGTGCGCATCGGGCGCCGATTGAGGTTGAGCATGCAGGCCGTAGAAGTTAAAAGCTTCCTTGAAGAGAAATTGCCGGGTTCCCGGGTCGAAGTTGAAGGCGAAGGCTGCAACTTCCAGTTGAACGTGATCAGCGACGAGTTGGCTGGCCTGAGCCCGGTCAAACGCCAGCAGGCGATCTATGCTCACCTGAATCCGTGGATCGCCAATGGCAGCATCCATGCGGTAACCATGAAATTTTTCAGCAGCGCAGCCTGGGCTGAGCGCACCTGAGCCAACGTGGCGGCGAGATTCCAATGGACAAACTGATTATTACTGGCGGCGCTTGCCTTGATGGCGAGATCCGCATTTCGGGCGCGAAGAACGCAGCCTTGCCAATCCTGGCGGCGACCCTGCTGGCCGACGGCCCGGTCACCGTGGGCAACCTGCCGCACCTGCACGACATCACCACCATGATCGAGCTCTTCGGCCGCATGGGCATCGAGCCGGTGATCGACGAAAAGCTGGCGGTCGAGATCGACCCTCGCACCATCAAGACACTGGTTGCACCTTACGAGCTGGTCAAGACCATGCGCGCCTCGATTCTGGTGCTGGGCCCGATGGTTGCCCGTTTCGGCGAGGCCGAAGTGGCCCTGCCTGGCGGTTGCGCCATTGGTTCGCGCCCGGTCGACCTGCACATCCGTGGCCTCGAGGCCATGGGCGCGAAGATCGAAGTCGAAGGCGGCTACATCAAGGCCAAGGCACCTGAGGGTGGCCTGCGCGGTGCGCACTTCTTCTTCGACACCGTCAGCGTGACCGGTACCGAGAACATCATGATGGCCGCTGCCCTGGCCAAGGGCCGCAGCGTGCTGCAGAACGCCGCGCGCGAGCCGGAAGTGGTCGACCTGGCCAACTTCATCAACGCCATGGGCGGCAAGGTCCAGGGCGCTGGTACCGACACCATCGTCATCGATGGCGTCGAGCGCCTGCACTCGGCCAACTACCGCGTGATGCCGGACCGTATCGAAACCGGTACCTACCTGGTGGCCGCTGCCGTGACCGGCGGCCGCGTCAAGGTCAAGGACACCGATCCGACCATCCTTGAAGCCGTACTGGAAAAACTCAAGGAAGCCGGCGCCGACATCAACACTGGCGAAGACTGGATCGAGCTGGACATGCACGGCAAACGGCCGAAAGCCGTCAACCTGCGTACCGCCCCGTACCCGGCGTTCCCGACCGACATGCAGGCGCAGTTCATTTCGCTCAACGCCATTGCCGAAGGCACCGGTGCAGTGATCGAGACGATCTTCGAAAACCGCTTCATGCACGTCTACGAAATGCACCGCATGGGCGCGCAGATCCAGGTCGAAGGCAACACTGCCATCGTCACTGGCGTCAAGGCGCTGAAGGGTGCCCCGGTAATGGCCACCGACCTGCGTGCTTCCGCCAGCCTGGTGCTGTCGGCGCTGGTAGCCGAAGGCGATACCCTGATCGATCGCATCTACCACATCGACCGTGGTTACGAGTGCATCGAAGAAAAACTGCAGATGCTGGGCGCGAAGATCCGTCGCGTACCGGGCTAGTCGTCTGCCTGGTGCATCCTGTGGGGGTGGGATTTGCCCGCTTTCGCAGGATGTGCCTAACGAATTGAATGCGGTCGGGCTCGACGCCCGGCCGGCAGTAGCCGCTTAAGGACCGACGTTCCAATGTTGACCATCGCGCTTTCCAAAGGCCGTATTCTCGACGATACCCTGCCGTTGCTGGCCGAGGCCGGTATCGTGCCGACCGAGAACCCGGACAAGAGCCGCAAACTGATCATCCCCACCACGCAGGACGATGTGCGCCTGCTGATCGTGCGTGCCACCGACGTGCCGACCTATGTCGAGCATGGTGCCGCCGACCTGGGTGTGGCCGGCAAGGATGTGCTGATGGAGTACGGCGGCCAGGGCCTTTACGAGCCCCTGGACCTGCAGATTGCCCGTTGCAAGCTGATGACCGCTGGCGTGGTCGGCGCACCCGAGCCCAAGGGCCGTCTGCGCGTGGCTACCAAGTTCGTCAACGTAGCCAAGCGCTACTACGCCGAACAGGGCCGCCAGGTCGACATCATCAAGCTGTACGGCTCGATGGAACTGGCTCCGCTGATCAACCTCGCCGACAAGATCATCGACGTGGTCGACACCGGCAACACCCTGCGTGCCAACGGTCTGGAGCCCCAGGAACTGATCGCCACGATCAGCTCGCGCCTGGTGGTCAACAAGGCCTCCATGAAAATGCAGCACGCCCGTATCCAGAGCCTGATCGACACGCTGCGCGGAGCGGTCGAATCGCGACACCGCGGCTGACTCTCTACCGACTGCGCGCGGCCTTCGCTGCCGCGCCCGTCTATCCGCGTCATAGCCATTTTTCTCGGGTGCCCGCGCGGATGGACTGGTAGCCTAGGGCGCCTGAGCATTCGCCAATAATCGAGGCCCTCGCCATGACCGTGTCCACTGCAATTGCCCGTCTCAACGCTGCTGATCCGGATTTCGCCCGACATCTGGATCATCTGCTGAGCTGGGAAAGTGTGTCCGATGACGCGGTCAACCAGCGCGTGCTCGACATCATCAAGGCCGTGCGCGAGCGTGGCGATGCGGCATTGGTGGAATTCACCCAGCGTTTCGATGGTGTCGATGCCAAGTCCATCGATGACCTGATCCTCGGTCGCGAGCGCCTGGAACTGGCCCTGACCCGCATCACCCCGGTCCAGCGCGAAGCCCTGGAAAAGGCTGCCAACCGTGTGCGCATGTACCACGAGCGGCAGAAGCAGGACTCCTGGCAGTACACCGAGGCCGACGGCACCGTGCTTGGCCAGAAGGTCACCCCGCTGGACCGCGCCGGCCTGTATGTGCCGGGTGGCAAGGCGTCGTACCCGTCGTCGGTGCTGATGAACGCCATCCCGGCCAAGGTCGCCGGTGTGGCCGAAGTGGTGATGGTGGTGCCGACCCCGCGTGGCGAGGTCAACGAGCTGGTGCTGGCGGCTGCCTGCATCGCCGGTGTCGACCATGTGTTCACCGTCGGTGGCGCCCAGGCTGTCGCCGCCCTGGCCTACGGTACCGAAAGCGTGCCGCAGGTGGACAAGATCGTCGGCCCGGGCAACATCTACGTTGCCACCGCCAAGCGCCACGTGTTCGGCCAGGTGGGTATCGACATGATCGCCGGCCCGTCGGAAATCCTCGTGGTGTGCGACGGCCAGACCGACCCGGACTGGATCGCCATGGACCTGTTCTCCCAGGCCGAGCACGACGAAGATGCCCAGGCCATCCTGGTCAGCCCGGACGCCGCCTTCCTCGACCGCGTTGCCGCCAGCATCGACAAGCTGCTGCCGACCATGGAACGTGCCGAGATCATCGAGAAGTCGATCAATGGCCGTGGTGCGCTGATTCAGGTGCGTGACATGCAGCAGGCCATGGAAGTGGCCAACCGCATTGCCCCGGAGCACCTGGAACTGTCGGTCGCCGACCCGCAGGCCTGGCTGCCGCACATCCGCCACGCTGGCGCGATCTTCATGGGCCGCCACACCAGCGAAGCGCTGGGCGACTACTGCGCAGGGCCCAACCACGTGCTGCCGACCTCCGGTACCGCGCGTTTCTCGTCGCCGCTGGGGGTTTATGACTTCCAGAAGCGTTCGTCGATCATTTTCTGCTCCGAGCAGGGCGCGTCCGAGCTGGGCCACACCGCCTCGGTCCTGGCCCGTGGCGAGTCGCTGACCGCCCACGCCCGCAGCGCCGAATACCGCATCCTGACCCAAGAGAAGGGGAACTGAGCATGAGTCGATTCTGGAGCCCCTTCGTCAAGGACCTGGTGCCTTACGTGCCGGGCGAGCAGCCCAAGCTGGCCCGCCTGGTCAAGCTGAACACCAACGAAAACCCCTACGGCCCTTCGCCCAAGGCGCTGGAGGCCATGCGCGGCGAGCTGAACGACAACCTGCGCCTGTACCCGGACCCGAACGGTGACCGGCTGAAGCAGGCGGTGGCCGAGTACTACGGCGTGACGCCGGCACAAGTGTTCGTCGGCAACGGCTCGGACGAGGTGCTGGCGCACATCTTCCACGGCCTGTTCCAGCACGACGCACCGCTGCTGTTCCCTGACATCAGCTACAGCTTCTACCCGGTCTACTGCGGCCTGTACGGTATCGCCTTCGAGCAGGTGGCGCTGGACGAGCAGTTCCAGATCCGCATCGAGGACTACAACAAGCCCAATGCCGGCATCATCTTCCCCAATCCCAACGCGCCGACCGGTTGCCTGATGCCGCTGCAGGCGGTGGAGCAGTTGCTGCAGGCCAACCGTGATTCGGTGGTGGTGGTCGATGAAGCCTACATCGACTTCGGTGGCGAAACGGCGATCAGCCTGGTGGACCGCTACGACAACCTGCTGGTCACCCAGACCCTGTCGAAGTCGCGTTCGCTGGCCGGGCTGCGGGTTGGCCTGGCGGTGGGCCACCCGGACCTGATCGAGGCGCTGGAGCGGATCAAGAACAGCTTCAACTCCTACCCGCTGGACCGTGCCGCGATCGTCGGCGCAGCGGTGGCGTTCGAGGACCGCGAGTACTTCGAGGAAACCTGCCGCAAGGTGATCGACAGCCGCGAGGTGTTGGTCGGGCAGCTGCAGGCCAAGGGCTTCGAAGTGCTGCCGTCGGCGGCCAACTTCATCTTCGCCCGCCATCCGCAACAAGATGCTGGTGAGCTGGCTGCACGCCTGCGCGAGCAGGGCGTGATCGTGCGCCACTTCAAGCAGCCGCGCATTGCCCAGTTCCTGCGCATCACCATCGGTACGCCAGAGATGAACCAGGCGCTGCTCGATGCGTTGAACTGACGGTATTGCAAGCTGCCGTGACGCGGCTCTTGTGGGAGCGGGCGTGCCCGCGAACACCGGCAACGCCGGTGCCATCCATCGCGTTGGATTCTTCGCGGGCATGCCCGCTCCCACAGGGATTTCCACTATCGCCAGAAACCATCAGTGTTTGCTGTATTGCCGGTATACATTATGCTGACCAGATTCATCGGATGATTGGTTGAGTAGCATGAGTACCGAATTGACCAAGCGGTCCCTGGTCGAACTGGCCGTCGAGCGCATGCGCGAACGCATCGTGCTGGGCGACTGGCAGGTTGGTCAGCGTTTGCCGACCGAGCCGGAACTGGCCCTGCAGTTGGGCATAAGCCGCAACACCGTACGCGAGGCCATGCGTGTGCTGGCATTCAGTGGCCTGGTGGAGATCCGCCAGGGCGACGGCAGCTACCTGCGCACGGCCCAGGACCCGCTGCAGGCGGTGCAGGCGATGTCACGCTGCACGCCCGAGCAGGCCCGTGAAACCCGGCACATCCTCGAAGCCGAGGCCATCGGCCTGGCCGCACTGCGCCGAACCGACGCCGACCTGCAGGCGCTGCGTGATGCCCTGGCCAACAGTGCCGGGCATTTTCACGGTGATATCGATGCTTATGTGGCCTGCGACCTGGTGTTTCACCAGCGGCTGGTCGATGCCGCCCACAACCCGGCCTTGAGTGAGCTGTACCGTTACTTTTCCGGGGTGGTGGCTGCCGCGCTGCAGCACAACATGGCGACCGTGCCGCGCTGCCAGGCCACGTTCGACCTGCATGGGCAGATCCTTGCCGCCATCGAGCAACGCGATGCGGAGCAGGCCAAGCGCCTGAGCCGTACCCTTATCGAATCCTGACTCCGAGAAGGCCATGGCTGATTCCATCACCCGTAACACCCCACCGAGCGAGCGGGACCTCGAAGAGTTGCTGATCGACGCCGAGGCTGACGACGAACAGGTCCAACAGCAGCCGGTACAGGTACAGCGGCCTTGGCTGTTGTTGCTCGGCCTGGTGCTGGTGGCTTTGAACCTGCGCCCGGCATTGTCGAGCATGGCGCCAGTGCTGGGCCAGGTGTCCGAAGGCCTGGGGCTGAACGCCTCGCAGGCCGGTTTGCTGACCACCTTGCCAGTGCTGTGCCTGGGCCTGTTCGCCCCTTTGGCGCCGGTGCTGGCGCGGCGCTTTGGCAGCGAGCGGGTGATCCTCGGCATTCTCGCCACCCTGGCGCTTGGCATTGTCGTGCGCAGTAGCCTGGGGGCTGCCGGGGTGTTCCTTGGCAGCCTCATGGCGGGGGCCAGCATCGGCATCATTGGCGTGCTGTTGCCGGGCATCGTCAAGCGCGATTTCCCGCAGCACGCTGGCACGCTGACCGGCGTGTACACCATGGCGTTGTGCCTGGGCGCCGCCATGGCGGCTGGCGCCACGGTGCCCCTGGCCCAGCATTTCGACGGCAGCTGGGCGCTGGGGCTTGGCTTCTGGATGTTGCCGGCCCTGCTGGCCATGCTGGTATGGCTGCCGCAGGCCCGCCAAGGTCATGGCCTGCACAAGGTCGCCTATCGCGTGCGTGGGCTGTGGCGTGATCCGCTGGCCTGGCAGGTGACCCTGTACATGGGCCTGCAGTCGTCACTGGCCTACATCGTCTTTGGCTGGTTGCCATCGATCCTGATCGGTCGCGGCCTGAGCCCGACCGAGGCGGGGCTGGTGCTGTCGGGGTCGGTGATCGTGCAGCTGGTCAGTTCGCTCAGTGCGCCCTGGCTGGCCACTCGCGGCAAGGACCAGCGCCTGGCGATCGTGCTGGTCATGCTGATTACCCTGGCCGGCCTGTTCGGTTGCCTGTATGCGCCGCTTTCCGGGCTGTGGGGCTGGGCGGTTGTGCTGGGCCTGGGGCAGGGCGGTACCTTTGCCCTGGCGCTGACCTTGATCGTGCTGCGCTCGAAGGATGCCCATGTCGCGGCGAACCTGTCGAGCATGGCGCAGGGGGTGGGTTATACCCTGGCGTCGATGGGGCCGTTTGCGGTGGGGCTGGTACATGACCTGACTGGGGGCTGGGTGGCAGTGGGGTGGATTTTTGCCGTGCTGGGGGCGGGGGCCATCGTGTTCGGCCTGGGGGCCGGGCGGGCTTTGCATGTGCAGGTGAGCAGCGAGAAAGTCTGAAGGGGCATGTGGCATTGCCGGCCTCTTCGCGGGTAAACCCGCTCCCACAGGGATTGCACACATCTTGAAGTCATGTTGTACCTGTGGGAGCGGTTTACCCGCGAAAGGGCCGGTACTGGCATAACCAACCGGGGAAGATTATCGTGCTGCTTTCGACTCCCAGGACGGACCAGCCCCCATGAGCGACGCCAACCGCGACCTGATCACCCGCTTCTACCAGGCCTTCCAGCGCCTGGACGCCGAGGCCATGGTCGCCTGCTACAGCGACGATATCGTCTTCAGCGACCCGGTCTTCGGCACCTTGCGTGGCAAGGATGCAGGCGACATGTGGCGAATGCTCACCAGCCGGGCCAAGGACTTCACCCTGACCTTCGACAACGTCCGCGCCGATGAACACACTGGCGCCGCACATTGGGTGGCCACCTACCTGTTCAGCCAGACCGGCCGCATCGTGGTCAACGATATCCAGGCGCGTTTCGTGATCCGTGACGGGCTGATCTGCCAGCACGATGACCAATTCGACTTGTGGCGCTGGTCGCGGCAGGCGCTGGGTGTGCCTGGCATGCTGCTGGGCTGGTCGCCGCTGGTGCAGAACAAGGTACGCCAGCAGGCTTTCAAAGGCCTGCGGGCATACCAGCATGCTCAAGGCAGCGCTACCGCCTGATCACTCTCGTGATAGCTGAAGGCGGCGCGTTCATCGAGGTCGTTCGGTAGACGAATACGAATGACAGGTATGAATGTGCCGTTGGTCCTGTGCCAATCCTGCTGATCGGCCTGAGCTTGTTGCAATGCGCCGTGAGCGCCTTCGATATGGAAGAACGACTGGATTGGCAGCCTGCTGGACTGCTCTTCGTCCCAGGCACCGATCACCACTTCGTTCCACGGGAAAGGTAGCTCGGGCGCAAACAACTGTTTGGCACGTACGCTCTGGTTGAAGGCTTCAGCGCGTTCAGGAACCCGCGCCTGGCGGATATCGAATGCGCATTGGGCCTTGTAGTCGCCGCTTTGCCGGAATCGCTCCATCCATTGCTCGGCAGTGACTATCCCCTGTTCATGGCAGGCCGCTTCGGTTGCGGCCGTCTGCCGATTGTCGCCGCAACCTCGGTTGTCACGCTCCCAGGTATCACCGTCAGTGGGCAAGGCGCATAGCATTTCGTAGCGCAAGCTATCTTTTGGGCGTTGCAGCAGCGGGTACAGGGTAAAGCCACTACGGCCGTCGGCAGCCAGCTGCGTGGTGGGAATGTCGCTGCGCAGATATGAAAACGATACGCCGCCTTTGTCCTTGCTGTTCTGGCTATGATGCCAGGAATGATAACGCGGTGAAGGTTTGGTCGACCTTAGCAAGACGCCCGAACAGGCGTGGGCAGGTACCGCGTTGCCCGGACAATGCGCGGGCGTGGAGTCATAGTTTTTTTGCAACTGCTCGGCGGTCCGGGCGCCGATAGAGGCCTGGGCGGTGGATACGCCGGCCAATAGGGCGACGGCAAGCAAGGTGCGGGATACTGAAGTGAGCATGATGAAGCCCTTATGGGGAGTGGGCTCACCAAATTAATGATGGAAAGAGCAGGGGTCATGAGTGAAAAAGTGCAGGATCAGGCAGTAAAGCCCTGGTATGTCTACTTGGTAAGGGCTGCCAATGGATCGCTGTATTGCGGTATCAGCGATGACCCGCAGCGGCGCTTTCTGGCGCACCAGAAAGGGCAGGGCGCGCGCTACTTCAAGACCAGCCCGGCCCAGGCGCTGGTGTATGTGGAGCAATGGCCGGACAAGGGCGAGGCGTTACGCCAGGAGCGGCTGGTGAAGCGGCTGCGCAAGTCGGCGAAGGAGGCGTTGGTGGCCTCCTATGGCGCAGTAGTGGCTGCTAATTAGGGCCGCTTCGTGCCCCATCGCCGGCAAGCCAGCTCCCACTTCGGCTGCATAGACCTCAGGCCTGTGCAGTACCTGTGGGAGCTGGCTTGCCGGCGATGGGCTGCGCAGCAGCCCCGGGGCCATCAGTCCTTGCGCCGCTTCAACTGATCCACCAAGGTGGTCGGAAGGCCCTTGATGATCAAGGTCCCTGCCGCTTCGTCATACTCGACCTTGTCCCCCAGCAGATGCGCTTCGAAGCTGATCGACAACCCCTCGGCACGGCCGGTGAAGCGGCGGAACTGGTTGAGGGTGCGCTTGTCTGCGGGGATTTCCGGCGACAGGCCGTAGTCCTTGTTGCGGATGTGATCGTAGAACGCCTTGGGCCGGTCCTCGTCGATCAGGCTGGACAGCTCTTCCAGCGTGACCGGCTCGCCGAGCTTGGTCTGGGTAGTGGCGTACTCGACCAGGGTCTGGGTTTTTTCGCGGGCAGACTCTTCCGGCAGGTCTTCACTCTCGACGAAGTCACTGAAGGCCTTGAGCAGGGTGCGGGTTTCGCCCGGGCCGTCGACGCCCTCCTGGCAGCCGATGAAGTCACGGAAGTAGTCCGAGACCTTCTTGCCATTCTTGCCCTTGATGAACGAAATGTACTGTTTGGAGTTCTGGTTGTTCTTCCACTCCGACAGGTTGATGCGCGCCGCCAGGTGCAACTGGCCAAGGTCGAGGTGGCGCGAAGGCGTCACATCAAGCTCGGCGTTCACTGCCACACCTTCGCTGTGGTGCAGAAGGGCGATTGCCAGGTATTCGGTCATGCCTTGCTGGTAGTGGGCAAACAGGATGTGGCCGCCGGTGGACAGGTTGGATTCTTCCATCAGCTTTTGCAGGTGCTCCACGGCCACACGGCTGAAGGAGGTAAAGTCCTTTTCTTCGTCCAGGTACTGCTTCAGCCAGCCGCTCAGCGGGTAGGCGCCGGACTCGCCGTGGAAAAAGCCCCAAGCCTTGCCTTGCTTGGCGTTGTAGCTGTCATTGAGGTCGGCCAGCAGGTTTTCGATGGCGTCGGAGGCAGCCAGTTCGGAATCGCGGGCATGCAGCACGGCGGGGCTGCCATCGGGCTTTTTGTCGATCAGGTGAACGATGCAATGACGGATTGGCATGGAATTCTCGGCGAGCTGCAAAAGTCGTCCAGTTTACCCTAGACACCAGGTGATGCAGTGGCCGGATGTTGGCAGAAATGCCGGTTGTTCGTTTTTTGTTCAATTTTGTGCGTTTTGGGCTAAAACCCCCGAAAAACCTGCATTAAATCGAAGCGTGCAGCGGATATTTATCTGCTCCTGTGGTAGCTTTGCGCGGTCTTGCGCCCCTTGTGTGGCGCATTGCTGGCAGCGTGCTGTCGTCGTGTCGAACCAAACGTCGATTTGCGTATCTACATACGCGATTGGCGCGGCCCTCCACTTTCAGGGGCTGGCCCGATAACGTCGTAGTCCGCTGCATAACCATCGAATTTGATAGGGAAGGAACACCACCATGGCATTGACCAAAGACCAACTGATTGCCGACATCGCCGAATCGATCGCCGCGCCAAAAGCCACCGCCAAGAACGCTCTGGAGCAACTGGGCCAGATCGTTGCCGACCAGCTGGAAAACGGCGCTGAAATCACTCTGCCAGGCATCGGCAAACTGAAAGTCGCTGAGCGTCCTGCCCGTACCGGCCGCAACCCTTCGACTGGCGCTGCCATCGAAATCGCTGCCAAGAAAGTCGTCAAGTTCGTTCCGGCCAAAGTGCTGACCGACGCCATCAACAAGTAATTGTTGAAGCTTTGACGAAACCGCGCCCGGCTTGCCCGGACGCGGTTTTTTCATGCCTGGGTTTTACGCCCGGCGTGCCAGGCCTGGCGCGCCTCGTCGTCGTGGAAGCTCCAGGCGACCATGCGGCTTTGCTTCTGCCCCTGGCCCATTTCACTAATGCGCACGGCCTTGGCGCCCGCTTTCCTGAGCGCAGCCTCGATCCCCGGCAAGTTGCTGGCCTTGGACACCAGGCTGGTGAACCACAGTACCCGTTCGGCGTACTGCACGCTTTCACTGACCAGTTGGCTGACAAAGCGGATCTCGCCGCCTTCGCACCACAGTTCGTTGTTCTGGCCACCGAAGTTGAGCACCGGCAGCTTGCGCTTGGGGTCCTGCTTGCCGAGGTTCTTCCACTTGCGCTGGCTACCACGGGTGGCTTCGTCGCGTGAGGCATGGAAGGGCGGGTTGCACAGGGTCAGGTCGAAGCGTTCGCCCTCCTGCAGCAGGCCGCTGAGGATGTGCGCACGGTTGGCCTGTTGGCGCAGGGTGATGGCCTTGCCCAGGCCGTTGGCCTGGACGATGGCCTTGGCCGAAGCCAGGGCCACGGGGTCGATGTCCGAGCCAAGGAAGCGCCAGCGGTAGTCGCTGTGGCCCAGCAGCGGGTAGATGCAGTTGGCCCCCACGCCGATGTCCAGCGCACGCACCTGGGCGCCCTTGGGGATCTCGCCGGCATTGTCATCGGCCAGCAGGTCGGCGGCGACGTGAATGTAGTCGGCGCGGCCGGGAATCGGCGGGCACAGGTAGTCGGCGGGGATATCCCAGTGCTGGATGCCGTACTGGGCCTTCAGCAGCGCACGGTTGAACACCCTTACGGCCTCGGGGTTGGCGAAGTCGATGCTGGGTTTGCCGTGGGGGTTGGTGATGGTGAAGCGCGCCAGGTCAGGGTGGGCCTTTATCAGGCTGGGGAAGTCGTAGCGGCCCTGGTGGCGGTTGCGCGGGTGCAGGGTGGGTTTTTCGGTCATGATGGGGTCCTGAAAAGCATCGCCGGCAAGCCAGCTCCCACAGGTACAGCGCTTTCCTGTGGGAGTCGGCTTGCCGGCGATGGGCTGCGAAGCAGCCCGCTATGGCTTCACTTTTGGTTACAGCGCTGCAATCCGCGCATGCTGCTCGGTGAAGTTGGCCAGGGCCTGTTCGGACTCGGCCAGCTTGGCGCGTTCCTTCTCGATCACGGCAGGTGGTGCCTTGTCGACGAAGGCGGCGTTGGACAGCTTGCCACCCACGCGTGCCACTTCACCCTGCAGGCGCTGGATTTCCTTGTTCAGGCGCGCCAGCTCGGCATCCTTGTCGATCAGGCCGGCCATTGGCACCAGCACTTGCAGGTCACCGACCAGGGCGGTGGCCGACAGCGGCGCTTCGTCGGCATCGCCCAGTACGGTGAACGATTCGACCTTGGCCAGCTTCTTCAGCAGGGCTTCGTTTTCCTGCAGGCGACGCTGGTCGTCGGCGTTGGCGTTCTTAAGGAACAGCGGCAGCGGCTTGCCCGGGCCGATGTTCATTTCGGCGCGGATGTTGCGCAGGCCGACCATCAGCTCCTTGAGCCACTCGATGTCGCCTTCGGCGGCAGCATCGATGCGGCTTTCATTGGCCACCGGCCATGGCTGCAGCATGATGGTCTTGCCTTCGATGCCGGCCAGCGGCGCGATGCGCTGCCAGATTTCTTCGGTGATGAACGGCATGAACGGGTGCGCCAGGCGCAGCGCCACTTCCAGCACGCGCACCAGGGTGCGGCGGGTGCCACGGGCGCGCTCGACCGGGGCGTTCTCGTCCCACAGCACCGGCTTGGACAGCTCCAGGTACCAGTCGCAATACTGGTTCCAGATGAACTCGTACAGCGCCTGGCTGGCCAGGTCGAAGCGGAACTGCTCCAACTGGCGGGTCACTTCGGCTTCGGTACGCTGCAGCTGCGAGATGATCCAGCGGTCGGCCAGCGACAGCTCGTATGCCTCGCCGTTCTGGCCGCAGTCCTCGCCCTTGTCCAGCACGTAGCGGGCGGCGTTCCAGATCTTGTTGCAGAAGTTGCGGTAGCCTTCGACGCGGCCCATGTCGAACTTGATGTCGCGGCCGGTGGAGGCCAACGAGCAGAAGGTGAAGCGCAGGGCGTCGGTGCCGTAGCTGGCGATACCTTCGGGGAACTCGGCCTTGGTCTGCTTGGCGATTTTCTCGGCAAGCTTGGGCTGCATCATGCCGCTGGTGCGTTTTTCCAGCAGGGCGTCGAGGGTGATGCCGTCGACGATGTCCAGCGGGTCCAGCACGTTGCCCTTTGACTTGGACATCTTCTGGCCCTGGCCGTCACGTACCAGGCCGTGCACGTACACGGTCTTGAACGGTACCTGCGGGGTGCCATCCTCGTTCTTGATCAGGTGCATGGTCAGCATGATCATGCGCGCAACCCAGAAGAAGATGATGTCGAAGCCGGTTACCAGCACGTCGGTGGAGTGGAACTTCTTGAGGAACTCGGTCTGTTCCGGCCAGCCCAGGGTAGAGAAGGTCCACAGGCCCGAACTGAACCAGGTGTCGAGTACGTCGTCGTCCTGGCGCAGGACCACGTCGGCGCCCAGGTTGTGCTTGGCGCGCACTTCTTCCTCGTTGCGGCCGACATAGACTTGGCCGGCCTCGTCGTACCATGCCGGGATGCGGTGGCCCCACCACAGCTGGCGGCTGATGCACCAGTCCTGGATGTCACGCATCCAGGAGAAGTACATGTTCTCGTACTGCTTGGGCACGAACTGGATGCGGCCATCTTCCACTGCGGCGATGGCAGGTTCTGCCAGCGGCTTGGTGGAAACGTACCACTGGTCGGTCAGCCACGGCTCGATGACGGTGCCCGAACGGTCGCCCTTCGGCACCTTCAGCGCGTGGTCGTCGATGCTGACCAGCAGGCCCTGGGCATCCAGGTCGGCGACGATCTGCTTGCGTGCGACGAAGCGGTCGAGGTTGGCGTACTGGGCCGGCAGGCGGGTGTCCACCTGCTCGTTGACGCTGCCGTCGAGGTTGAAGGCCTGCGCGCTGGCCAGCACGAAGGCATTCTTGTCGAAGATGTTCAGCAGCGGCAGGTTGTGGCGTTTGCCGACTTCGTAGTCGTTGAAGTCGTGGGCCGGGGTGATCTTCACGCAGCCGGTACCGAACTCGGGGTCGCAGTAGTCGTCGGCGATGATCGGGATGCGGCGGCCGACCAGCGGCAGTTCGACGAACTTGCCGATCAGTGCCTGGTAGCGCTCGTCGTTCGGGTTGACTGCCACGGCCGCGTCACCCAGCAGGGTTTCCGGACGGGTGGTGGCGACGACCAGGTAGTCCTTGCCTTCGGCGGTCTTGGCGCCATCGGCCAGTGGGTAGCGCAGGTTCCACAGGTGGCCCTTCTCGTCGTGGTTCTCCACTTCGAGGTCGGAGATGGCCGTGTGCAGCTTGGTGTCCCAGTTGACCAGGCGCTTGCCGCGGTAGATCAGGCCGTCTTCATGCAGGCGCACGAAGGCTTCCTTGACCGCTTCGGACAGGCCGTCGTCCATGGTGAAACGCTCGCGGCTCCAGTCGACCGACGAGCCCAGACGGCGGATCTGACGGCTGATGTTGCCGCCGGACTGGTCCTTCCATTCCCAGACCTTTTCCAGGAACTTTTCGCGGCCCAGGTCATGACGGTTCTGGCCCTTGGCCTCTAGCTGGCGCTCGACCAGCATCTGGGTGGCGATACCGGCGTGGTCGGTGCCTGGCTGCCACAGGGTGTCGCGGCCTTGCATGCGGCGGAAACGGATCAGGGCGTCCATGATCGCGTTGTTGAACCCGTGGCCCATGTGCAGGCTGCCGGTCACGTTCGGCGGCGGGATCATGATGGTGTAGGACTCGCCTGCACCTTGTGGAGCGAAATAGTTCTCGGACTCCCAGGTGTTGTACCAGGAAGTTTCGATGGCGTGCGGCTGGTAGGTCTTATCCATGCGCGGCGGGACCCTGTGCATTTATTCGGGAAAGCCGGGAAGTATAACCAAGCTGGGGGCCGCAGGCGACAAGCTGCTGCTATCTGGCAGGCAGGGACGGCCTATTCGCGGGTAAACCCGCTCCCACAGGAGCTGCGCAAGCTTTAAGACTTGCGCCGGTCCTGTGGGAGCGGGTTTACCCGCGAAGAAGGCATCGCCGAATTTCGGTTCTACTCGGAACGCTTGATCAACCGCTCAATCCGCGCATCCAGCCGGCGCTTGATCTCGTTCTCGATGTGCGGGGTAAAGTCGTTGATCACGTCCTGCATGATCATCTGCGCCGCCGCACGCAGTTCGCTTTCCAGGTGCAGCAGGGTGTCCTGGCGACGAGTCTGCGGGTCATCTTCGGGTTCGGCAGCTACCGGTTCGGCCGCAGGCACATGATTGCCGGGCGCTTCTTCCAGCAGCAACGGGATCTGCTCCACCGTCTCGGTCAGCAGCGGTGGTTGCAGGTCGGCGTCGCCAAGCAGCTGGCGTATCGACTCGAGGTCATCGAGCAGATGGGCGGAATCGGGCAGGGGGGAGGGCTTGTCCATCGTCGTCAAAGTCGCTGTAAGCGGTGGTCTTGCAGAGCATAGCCCTGTTCACGGTAGAAACGGAATCGTTCACGGGCCGATTGGCGGATGCCAGGCTCTTCAACGACGATTTCGGCCACCCGCTCGAACTGGCCGACGAAGGCCGGTACGCCGGCGCCCAGGTTGATCAACAGGTCGTGGTGGTCGCCCGCACTGTCGGCGGCCAGGCCCAATGCCACGCTGGCATCGGCATGCACCTCCGCGAGGTCGTGGGGCACGAAGGCCTCGCCCTTGAAGCGCCACAGGCGTTGGTCCAGCTCGTTGCGCTGCTCGGCGTCCTGGCAATGCAGGTAGACCCGGTGGCCGAGGCGCCAGGCCTTTTCGCATAGCTTGCAGGCGAAATCGAGCCGCGCCGACAGCGAGTCGGTGGGCAGGATGTAGAAATCGACTTTGCTCATGGTGGTATCGCCGGCCGGTGGCGCGCGCGGCGCCACCGGCTCAATGGCGTCAGGCGCCGGCGCGGTCCAGCAGGTACTGGGTCAGCAGGGGTACAGGGCGGCCAGTGGCGCCCTTGTCCTTGCCGCCGCTGACCCAGGCAGTGCCGGCGATGTCCATGTGCGCCCAGTCGTAGGCCTTGGCAAAGCGCGACAGGAAGCAGCCGGCGGTGATGGTGCCGGCCTTCGGCCCGCCGATGTTGCCCATGTCGGCGAACGGGCTGTCCAGCTGCTCCTGGTACTCATCGAACAGCGGCAGCTGCCAGGCACGGTCGTCGGCGCGCTTGCCGGCGTCGAGCAACTGGCCGACCAGGTCGTCGTTGTTGCCCATCAGGCCAGTGGTGTGGCTGCCCAGGGCGACGATGCAGGCACCGGTCAGGGTAGCGATGTCGATGACTGCCTGCGGCTTGAAGCGCTCGGCGTAGGTCAGGGTGTCGCACAGCACCAGGCGGCCTTCGGCGTCGGTGTTGAGGATTTCCACGGTCTGCCCGCTCATGGTGGTGACGATGTCACCCGGACGGGTGGCGCCGCCGCTCGGCATGTTCTCGGCGCAGGCCAGCAGGCACACCAGGTTGACCGGCAGCTGCAGCTCGAGCACCGCACGCAGGGTGCCGAGCACGCTGGCGGCACCGCACATGTCGTACTTCATTTCGTCCATGCCGGCGCCAGGCTTCAGGCTGATGCCGCCGGTGTCGAAGGTAATGCCCTTGCCCACCAGCACGAACGGCTTGTCCGCCTTCTTGCCGCCCTGGTAGTTGAGCACGATCAGGCGTGGCGGCTGGTCGCTGCCCTGGCCGACGGCGTAGAACGCGCCCATGCCGAGGTCCTTGATCTTCTTCTCGTCCAGCACTTCGACTTTCAGCGCCTTGTGCGCCTTGCCCAGGTCCTTGGCCTGTTCGGCCAGGAAGCTTGGGTGGCACAGGTTGGGCGGCAGGTTGCCCAGGTCGCGCGTGAAGGCCATGCCGGTAGCGATGGCACTGGCATGCTTGACGGCACGTTCGACCTCGGCCTGGCCGGCCTTGTCGGTCAGCAGGGTGACCTTCTTCAGGGCGCGCGGCTCTGCCTTCTGGCTCTTGAAGCGATCGAACACGTACTCGCCGTCGAGCAGGGTTTCGGCCAGCAGGCGGTACTTGCCGTAGTGCGCGTCACGGTTGCTGACCGCAATGTCGTCCAGGGCCAGCACGGCGTCAGCGCCGTTCAGACCCTTGAGCACGCCGGCGACGCTGGCGACCAGTTTGCGCCAGGCGCGGTCGCCCAGGGCTTCGTCCTTGCCGCTGCCCACCAGCAGCACGCGCTCGGCCTTCAGGCCCGCGAGGTTCTGCAGGAGCAGGGTCTGGCCCGGCTTGCCGGCCAGGTCGCCACGTTTGAGCACGGCACTGATGGCGCCTTCGCTGGCCTGGTCGACGGCCTTGGCCACGGCGCCGAGCTTGCGGTTTTCACCTACCGGGAGGACCAGGGTGGCGGTTTTTACGGATGCAGCAGCTACGCTTTTTACAACCAGTTCCATGTCAGGATCCCCGAATGATCGATACAGTCGGCGCTGTGTATTCCAGCGCTCTGGACGGGCCTGGCCGCGTCGTCGCGCGCCAGCGGAAAAGCTGCCAGTTTGAGCCTGCGGCAAGCGTGCTGACAACCCCGTTATGCGCCTTCATGCGCGGCGAAGTGACAGGGGCGGTCAATCACAGGATAATGCGCGCACTTTACATGGAGGTTCGCCTTTGGCGAACCGGCATTGGTCTTGGCTGTACTAAGTCATTGTCTGGCGCCATTGATTGGCAGTCCGCCCTGACAACCCAGGAGTGTCTGGTTTGATCGTCTTTCGTTATCTGTCCCGCGAGGTCCTGGTGACCTTGAGCGCCGTCAGCGCCGTGCTGCTGGTGATCATCATGAGCGGGCGCTTCATCAAGTACCTGGCCCAGGCTGCCCAGGGTGTGCTCGACCCGAGCGTGCTGTTCCTGATCATGGGCTTCCGTCTGCCGGGCTTCCTGCAGCTGATCCTGCCTTTGGGGCTGTTCCTCGGCATTCTCCTGGCGTACGGACGCCTGTACCTAGAAAGCGAGATGACCGTGCTGTCGGCCACCGGCATGAGCCAGCAGCGCCTGCTGGGCCTGACCATGGCGCCGGCCGCCCTGGTCGCCCTGCTGGTGGCCTGGCTTAGCCTGAGCCTGGCACCGCTGGGCGTGGCCCAGGTGCAGCAGATCATCGCCCAGCAGGATGCCCTGACCGAGTTCGACACCCTGGTGCCGGGCCGCTTCCAGACCCTGCGCGACGGCTCGCGGGTGACTTACACCGAAGAGCTGTCGGACGACCGCATCAACCTGGCCGGGGTGTTCATTTCCGAGAAGCGCTTCAACCAGGACAAGACCAAGGACCGCGCCCCGTCGGTGCTGGTTGCCGAAAAAGGCCACCAGGAAATCCAGGCCGACGGCAACCGCTACCTGGTGCTGGAAAACGGCTACCGTTACGACGGCAACCCGGGCCAGGCCGATTACCGTGCAATCAAGTACGACACCTACGGAGTGCTGCTGCCCAAGCCGGAAGTCGCCGAGGAAGTGACCGATCGCGAAGCCATCCCCACTTCCGAGCTGATCGGCAAGAAGGGCCTGCGTGAGCGCGCCGAGCTGCAATGGCGGCTGTCGCTGCCGATCCTGGTGTTCATCGTCACCATGCTGGCGGTGCCGCTGTCCCGGGTCAACCCGCGCCAGGGCCGCTTCCTCAAGCTGCTGCCGGCAATTCTTCTGTACATGGCCTACCTGACAATGCTGATTTCCGTACGCGGCGCCCTCGAGAAGGGCAAACTGCCGATCGCCCTGGGCATGTGGTGGGTCCACGGCCTGTTCCTGCTGATCGGCCTGGGCCTGATGTACTGGGAGCCGCTGCGCCTCAAGCGCGCCGCCCGTCGTGCGGAGGTGGCCCATGGGTAAGCTCGACCGCTACATCGGCCAGAGCGTGCTGCTGGCCATACTCGCCGTGCTGGGGATCATCCTCGGCCTGGCTTCGCTGTTTGCCTTCATCGACGAGATGAGCGACCTGAGTGACACCTACACGGTGATGGAGGCGGGCAACTTCGTCCTGCTGACCGCACCGCGGCGGCTGTACGAAATGCTGCCGATGGCCGCCTTGATCGGCTGCCTGATCGGCCTGGGTAGCCTGGCCAGCAGCAGCGAACTGACCATCATGCGTGCTGCAGGGGTTTCCATCGGGCGCATCGTCTGGGCGGTGATGAAGCCGATGCTGGTACTGATGCTGGTCGGTCTGCTGATCGGCGAGTACGTGGCGCCGGTGACCGAGAACAAGGCCCAGGCCGACCGTTCCCTGGCCCAGGGGGGGGGTGAGGCGCAAAGCTCCAAGCGCGGCATGTGGCACCGCCAGGGCGAGGAGTACGTGCACATCAACGCCGTGCAGCCTAACGGCCTGCTGCTGGGTGTGACCCGTTACCGCTTCGACAGCGAGCGCAAGATTGTCACCTCGAGCTTCGCCCGCCGTGCACAGTACCAGGACGACCACTGGATGCTCAGCGACGTGCGCACCACCTTCTTCCGTGGCGACCACACCGAAGTGGTGACCGCGCCGCAGGAGCGCTGGGACGTTTCGCTCACGCCGCAACTGCTCAATACTGTGATCCTCGCGCCGGAGTCGCTGTCCATCACCGGGCTGTGGGACTACATCCACTACCTGTCCGACCAGGGCCTGAACAATGCCCGTTACTGGCTGGCGTTCTGGACCAAGGTATTGCAGCCGATGGTGACCGCGGCGCTGGTGCTGATGGCCATTTCCTTCATCTTCGGCCCGCTGCGTTCGGTAACCCTTGGGCAGCGCGTGTTCACCGGTGTACTGGTAGGCTTCGTGTTCCGCATCGCCCAGGACCTGCTGGGGCCCTCGAGCCAGGTGTTCGGCTTCCCGCCGCTGCTGGCGGTGGTGATCCCGGCAGGCATCTGTGCGCTGGCCGGTGTGTGGTTGTTGCGCCGGGCAGGTTGATGGCCTGAGCTGTACAAAAAAAGCCGACCTCGGGGTCGGCTTTTTGCTGCTTGACCAATAGCTGTAGACTAGCGGCGAACTTGTAGGAGCAGCCTTGTGCTGCGAAAGGGCCGGTCTGGCAAAACACTCTCGTTGCCAGTGATGGCCTCTTCGCAGCACAAGGCTGCTCCTACAGGTACATTGGTTGCCCTGAAGCTTGTACTTATCTCTTCTGCTTAGGCACCCGCACCAGCTGGCTTTCCGAATAGATGTCATGCCAGCCCCTCTGGCGCTTGTCGATCAACGCCCAGAAAAAACCCAGCCCCAGGCACAGCCACGAGGCAATCGACACCACGAAGCGCAGCAGCGCCTGCCACAGGCTGATGGCCGTGCCATCGGCGTTCTGTACCCGCACGCCCCACACCTGCATGCCCAGGGTCTGCCCGCCATGGGTCCAGAACTTGGCAAAGAAACCGAACAGGACGAACAGCAGCACCGTCGACAGCAGAGGGTCGCCGTCCAGTGCGCCAGCCTCGGTCAATTCACGCATGCGGGCTTCGCCGATGATCGCCATCTGGATCATCTTGTAGGCGCCGGCGGTCACGATCAGCAACGCCGTGCACAGCAGGAAGTCGTAGAACATCGCCGCCAGGCGTCGGCCCAGGCCGACCGGAGGAAAATCACCCTGGGGTGTGAGCAGAGGCTTGGACATGCAAAACGGCTCCAGAAGACGAAGCCGCTATTCTACGGGCAAAAAAAAGCCCCTGCACTTGGCAGGGGCTTTTCTCGAAGTCGGGTTCGGCTTAGCCGGCGACCTGAACTTTGTCAGCCTGCATGCCTTTCTGGCCCTGGACTGCTTCGAAGGTGACCTTCTGGCCTTCTTTCAGGCTCTTGAAGCCGTTACCTTCGATAGCGCGGAAGTGCACGAACAGATCCGGACCGCTTTCTGGGGTGATGAAGCCGTAACCTTTTTCGTCATTGAACCACTTGACGGTACCGTTCTGACGCTCAGCCATTGTCTTATTTCCTATGAAGCTTGAATTTTGATGACAGTTTCTTTTGCAATAAAGGAAGCAAAAGATTACTGGGCTGGGTTGCAGGAAAGTAAGAGACGTCGAACGGGTTGTAGCAGATTGCGGCTACTGGCCCAGGTCACGAACTGTTGCGACCCATGCAAACACAGTGCAGTGACTCTACGCCAACTCCCGAGCGAAAAACAAGCCCTTGGTCGTATGGAAAATCGGCCGTTTGCCGATAACCGACCGATTTGTCGGAAACGGCATGGCGCCTGGCCTGGCGCCATGTTCAAAAGTTATTGGACAGGTTCGAAAACGAATATGTCGAACCTGCCCGCAACCTTCACAAAACGGCTTCAGCCCCGGTAGTAACGTTGTGCCACAAAAGGCATTTTGCTGACTTTCAAGGCAACCTTCTTGCCACGCACCACGGCAAACAGTGGGGTGTCGATAGCGGTATGTTCACTATCGATATAACCCATTGCTACAGGTGCACCGAGTGTCGGGCCAAAGCCGCCGCTGCACACTTTGCCTACAGGTTCATCGTTTGCATCGACAATATCCGCGCCTTCACGTACTGGGGTACGCTCCTGCGGCAACAGGCCCACACGTTTGCGCGCCACACCATCACGCTGATGGGCGAAGATGGCTTCGGCACCCGGGAAGCCGGCGGCACGCGCGCCATCGGCACGGCGAACCTTGGAAATGGCCCACAGCAGGCTGGCTTCCACCGGCGTGGTCTCGGTGTTCATGTCGTGACCATACAGGCACAGGCCGGCTTCCAGGCGCAGCGAGTCACGCGCACCCAGGCCGATCGGTTGTACTTCGGGCTCTGCCAGCAGGCGGCGGGCCAGGGCTTCGGCGGCAAGTGCCGGTACCGAGATTTCGTAGCCGTCTTCGCCGGTGTAGCCTGAGCGGCTGACAAAGCAGTCTTCACCCAGCAGTTTCACCGGGCGGAACTGCATGAAGGTCATGCCGGCCACTTCCGGGGCCAGGCGTTCCAGCACCTTGACTGCCGCCGGGCCTTGCAAGGCCAGCAGGGCGCGCTGCTCGAACAGTGGCTGTACCTCGCAACGGCTGCCGATGTGCGCTTGCAGGTGGGCCAGGTCCTGATCCTTGCAGGCGGCGTTGACCACAAGGAACAGCGTGTCGTCGCCCAGGTTGGCAACCATCAAGTCATCGAGGATGCCGCCTTGCTCATTGGTGAACATGGCATAGCGCTGCATGCCCACCGGCAGGTCGATGATATCCACCGGCACCAGGCTTTCCAGGGCCTTGGCGGCATCGCTGCCGCGCAGGGTGATCTGGCCCATGTGCGAGACATCGAACAGGCCGGCCTGCTCGCGTGTGTGCAGGTGTTCCTTGAGCACGCCCAACGGGTACTGCACCGGCATGTCATAGCCGGCGAACGGCACCATGCGCGCACCCAGTTCCAGGTGCAGGGCGTGCAGTGGGGTCTTGAGCAGTGTTTCGGACATCGGTGACTCCTTGCTGTTGTTGTCGGGTCAACATTCGATGATGTTGACGGCCAGGCCGCCACGGGCGGTCTCTTTGTATTTGCTTTTCATGTCGGCGCCGGTCTGGCGCATGGTGCGGATGACCTTGTCGAGCGACACGTAGTGCTGCCCGTCGCCGCGCAAGGCCATGCGCACCGCGTTGATCGCCTTCACCGAGCCCATGGCGTTGCGCTCGATGCAAGGCACCTGGACCAGCCCGCCAATCGGGTCGCAGGTCAGGCCCAGGTTGTGTTCCATGCCGATTTCGGCAGCGTTTTCCACCTGTTGCACGCTGCCACCCATCACCTCGCACAGCGCCCCGGCGGCCATCGAACAGGCCACGCCGACCTCGCCCTGGCAGCCTACTTCGGCACCGGAGATGGAGGCGTTTTCCTTGTACAGGATGCCGATGGCCGCGGCGGTGAGCAGAAACCGCACCACCCCGTCCTCGTTGGCTCCCGGTACGAAGCGCATGTAGTAATGCAGCACCGCCGGGACAATGCCCGCCGCGCCGTTGGTCGGCGCGGTGACCACGCGCCCGCCGTAGGCGTTCTCCTCGTTCACTGCCAGTGCATAGAGGTTGACCCAGTCGAGCACCGACAGGGCATCGCGCAGGCTGGCCTCGGGATTGCGGCTCAGTTGGCGGTACAACGCCGGCGCTCGGCGCTTTACCTTCAGCCCACCCGGCAGGATGCCTTCATGCCGGCAACCGGCTTCGACACAGTCCTGCATCACCTGCCAGATGCGCAACAGCCCGGCACGGGTTTCCGCCTCGGGGCGCCAAGCCGCCTCGTTGGCCAGCATTACCTGGCTGATCGACAGGTTTTGCCCGGTGCAATGACCGAGCAGCTCCTTGGCGGTCTTGAACGGGTAGGTCAGCGGTGTGCTGTCCTCGACGATGCGGTCGTGGCCGGCAGCGTCCTGGTCGACCACGAAACCGCCGCCCACCGAGTAGTACTCGCGGCTGCGGATTTGCAGGCCGGCCTCGTCGAAGGCGCGGAAGATCATGCCGTTGGGGTGGTAGTCCAGCGGCTTGCGGATCATCGCCAGGTGCTGCTTTTCGATGAACGCGATGCTGTGCTCGCCGAGCAGGTTCAGCCGACCGCTGTCGCGGATGGCCTGCAGGCGGGCAGGGATGGTGTCGGTGTCGATGACATCGGGGTGTTCGCCTTCAAGGCCCAGCAGCACGGCCTTGTCGCTGCCGTGGCCCTTGCCGGTGGCGCCGAGCGAGCCGTACAGCTCGGCCTTGACGCTGACCGTGCCGGCAAGCAGGCCATCACGACGCAGCCCTTCGGCGAAGCGCGCGGCGGCGCGCATCGGGCCGACCGTGTGCGAGCTGGAGGGGCCGATGCCGATCTTGAACAGGTCGAAGACGCTCAAAGACATGGTGGACCTCCAGCCAGGATATTGGGCAAACGGTGAACTCTGTGGGAGCGGGCGTGCCCGCGAATGCGTGGTTGAAGCCAACATCGCATTCGCGGGCACGCCCGCTCCCACAGCGGACCACACCTTGAGTCAGGTGGCGGGCCCGAGGGCTATCAGGCGTCCTGATAGCTCTCGATCGACGGGCAGGCGCACACCAGGTTGCGGTCGCCGAACACGTTGTCGACCCGGCCGACCGGCGGCCAGTACTTGCCTTCCACCAGGCTTGGCAGCGGGTACACCGCCTGTTCGCGGCTGTAGCCATGGGCCCATTCGCCAACCAGCTCGGCCGCAGTGTGCGGGGCGTTCTTCAGCGGGTTGTCGTCCTTGTCCAGGCTACCGTTCTCGACCGCGCGAATTTCTTCGCGGATCTGGATCATCGCGTCGCAGAAGCGGTCCAGTTCTTCCTTGGACTCGCTTTCGGTCGGCTCGATCATCAGCGTGCCCGCCACCGGGAAGGACATGGTCGGGGCGTGGAAGCCAAAGTCGATCAGGCGCTTGGCCACGTCGTCGACGCTGATACCGCTGGTGTCCTTCAGCGGGCGCAGGTCGAGGATGCACTCGTGGGCCACCAGGCCGTTGCCGCCGGTATACAGAACAGGATAGTGCTCTTCCAGGCGACGGGCGATGTAGTTGGCGTTGAGGATTGCCATCTGCGAGGCACGCTTGAGGCCGGCACCACCCATCATGCGGATGTACATCCAGGTGATCGGCAGGATGCTGGCGCTGCCGAACGGCGCGGCACAAACCGCGCCCTCGGTGTTTTCCAGCTGCGCGTGGCCGGGCAGGAACGGCGCCAGGTGCGACTTGACACCGATCGGGCCGACGCCCGGGCCGCCACCGCCGTGCGGGATGCAGAAGGTCTTGTGCAGGTTCAGGTGGGATACGTCGCCGCCGAACTTGCCCGGGGCGCACAGGCCGACCATGGCGTTCATGTTGGCGCCGTCGATGTACACCTGGCCACCGTTGTCGTGGATGATCGCGCAGATTTCGCCGATCGCTTCCTCGAACACGCCGTGGGTCGACGGGTAGGTGATCATGATCGCGGCCAGGCGCTCGCGGTGTTCGATGGCCTTGGCGCGCAGGTCCTCGACATCGACGTTGCCGCGGGCATCACAGGCGGTGACCACCACGCGCATGCCGGCCATGTGCGCGGTTGCCGGGTTGGTGCCGTGGGCCGACGACGGGATCAGGCAGATGTCGCGGTGGCCTTCGCCACGGCTGCGGTGGTAGGCGCGGATGGCCAGCAGGCCTGCATACTCGCCCTGGGAACCGGCATTGGGCTGCAGCGACACGGCGTCGTAGCCGGTGGCGGCGCAGAGCATGGCTTCCAGCTCGGTGGTCATCTGCAGGTAGCCCTGGCTCTGCTCTGCGGGGGCGAACGGGTGCAGGTTGCCGAACTCGGCCCAGGTGACCGGGATCATTTCGCTGGCGGCGTTCAGCTTCATGGTGCACGAGCCCAGCGGGATCATGCTGCGATCCAGCGCCAGGTCCTTGTCGGCAAGGCGGCGCAGGTAGCGCATCAGCTCGGTTTCGCTGTGGTAGCGGTTGAATACCGGGTGCGAGAGGATGGCCGACTGGCGCAGCAGGGCGGCAGGCAGCAGCGAGCCGGTGCTGGCGGCCAGCGCGTTGAAGTCCGGCTGGGCCTGGTCGCCACCGATCAGTTGCCACAGGGTCTCGACATCGGCCTGGCTAGTGGTTTCGTCCAGCGACAGGCCCACGTGGGCGGCGTCGATCTGGCGCAGGTTGATGCCCTGGGCGCGGGCCTTGTCATGCAGGCTGGCAGTGGCGCTGCCGGTGGCCAGGGTCAGGGTGTCGAAGGCGCTGGCGCCCACTACCTGCACGCCCAGCGTCTTCAGGCCGGCGGCCAGGATCGCGGTCAGGGCATGGGTACGTTCGGCGATGCGCTTGAGGCCGGCCGGGCCGTGGTACACGGCGAACATGCTGGCGATGTTGGCCAGCAGCACCTGGGCGGTGCAGATGTTGCTGGTGGCCTTTTCGCGGCGGATGTGCTGTTCGCGGGTCTGCATGGCCAGGCGCAGGGCGGTCTTGCCGAAGCGGTCGATCGACACGCCGACCAGGCGGCCTGGCATGTCGCGCTTGAATGCGTCACGGGTAGAGAAGTAGGCCGCGTGCGGGCCACCAAAGCCCAGCGGCACACCGAAGCGCTGGGCGCTGCCGATGGCCACGTCGGCACCGAACTCGCCCGGCGGGGTCAGCAGGGTCAGGGCCAGCAGGTCGGCGGCCACGGCGACCAGGGCATTGGCTGCGTGGAAGCGCTCGACCACTTCGCGGTAGTCGAAGACTTCACCGTTGCTGGCCGGGTACTGCAGCAGGGCGCCGAAGAAGGCGCTGACATCGCCCAGCTCGCGTTCGTCGCCGACCACGATCTCGATACCCAGCGGCTCGGCACGGGTGCGCAGCACGTCGAGGGTTTGCGGGTGGCAGTGCACGGAGGCGAAGAAGGCGTGGCTGGCCTTGTTCTTCGACAGGCGCTTGCAGAAGGTCATGGCCTCGGCCGCAGCGGTGGCTTCGTCGAGCAGGGAGGCGTTGGCGATCGGCAGGCCGGTCAGGTCGCTGATCAGGGTCTGGAAGTTCAGCAGAGCCTCCAGGCGGCCCTGGGAAATTTCTGGCTGGTACGGGGTATAGGCGGTGTACCAGGCCGGGTTTTCCAGCAGGTTGCGCAGGATCGGCGCCGGGGTGTGGGTGTTGTAGTAGCCCTGGCCGATGTAGCTCTTGAACAGCTGGTTCTTGCCGGCGATGGCCTTGAGCGCGGCAAGCGCGTCGGCTTCGCTCTGGCCGTCGTGCGAGCCGAGCACGCTGGTGCCCTTGATGCTGTCAGGGATGACCGCTGCGGTCATGGCTTCCAGCGAGTCGAAGCCGAGGGCGGCCAGCATGGCCTGCTCGTCAGCGGCGCGCGGGCCGATGTGGCGGGCGATGAATTCGTTGGCGGTGCCGAGGTTGATGGTCATGGCGGGGTTCCTCAGGCGTCGTCGTTGGCTTTGATCAGGCGGTCGTAGGCGTCTTGGTCGAGCAGGGCGGTGACTTCGCTCATGTCGGCCGGGTTGAAGCGGAAGAACCAGCCGTCTCCCAGCGGGTCTTCGTTGACCAGCTCGGGGCTGTCGTTGAGGGCTTCGTTGACGGCGACCACTTCACCGGCCAGGGGCATGTACACGCCGCTGGCGGCTTTCACCGATTCCACGGTGGAGGCTTCGGCGCCTTTGTCGTACTGCTGCAGCTCTGGCAGTTGCACGTAGACCACATCGCCAAGGGCGTTCTGGGCGTAGGCGGTGATGCCCACGGTAACGCTGCCATCGGCTTCGACGCGCAGCCATTCGTGATCTTCAGTGAAACGCAACTCGCTCATGGGGAATCCTCGGGAAGCAGGGCGTTAGGCGCGGTGGCTCCGCGCTCTTGGGGTTGGGATTCCCTTAGCAAAAATGCGGCCAATCGTTGAAAAACGTTATAAATCAATATGTTAATTATTTTACGTATTCAGTTTGTCATACTTGTGGAATGAAAACGCTACAGCGGGAGGGGGATGAAAAAGGGTTTGGGGATCAAACCCTTGCACTGCCGTATCTGAATGGGTGTGTATTGATTTCAATACGATGTACTGAAATCAATACAATCCTGCCTGCAGGGCGCGAGTTTCAGCCGTCAGTTCTTCAGGCGGCCCTTCTTGCGATGCCCGTTCTACGTAGTTCTACGTAGATCGCGCCCGTATTACTGCGAATTTTCTTGTGGACCCGGCATGGCGAAAGTGTCGCCGTCCTTATCCGGACACATACAACAACAAAAGCCGTCGCAGGTTTACCACCCGCGACAGGAGAAAATTCGATGACCACACTGGCTACCCGAATTGCCTGGTTTGCCGTTGCCTTGCTTGGTGCGTTCGCGCTGGGCACCCTTGCACTACGCAGAGGCGAAGCCATCAACGCCCTCTGGATCGTGACTGCAGCAGTCGCCATCTACCTCATTGCCTACCGTTACTACAGCCTGTTCATCGCCAACAAGGTGATGCAACTGGACGCCACACGCGCCACGCCCGCCGTACTCAACAACGACGGCCTGGACTACGTACCGACCAACAAGCACATTCTCTTCGGGCACCACTTTGCTGCCATTGCCGGCGCGGGCCCTCTGGTTGGCCCGGTGCTTGCCGCGCAAATGGGCTACCTGCCCGGAACACTCTGGCTGATCGCCGGTGTGGTCCTGGCGGGCGCTGTCCAGGACTTCATGGTGCTGTTCATCTCCACCCGTCGCAATGGTCGCTCCCTGGGCGAACTGGTACGCGAAGAAATGGGTTCCATTCCCGGTACCATTGCCTTGTTCGGTGCCTTCCTGATCATGATCATCATCCTCGCGGTGTTGTCTCTGATCGTGGTCAAGGCGCTGGCGGAGAGCCCCTGGGGCATGTTCACGGTAATGGCCACGTTGCCGATTGCAGTGTTCATGGGCGTCTACATGCGCTACCTGCGCCCAGGGCGTATCGGTGAGATCTCTGTGATCGGCGTGGTCCTGCTGCTGGCGTCCATCTGGTGCGGTGGACTGGTCGCCGCCGACCCAGTCTGGGGGCCTGCGTTCACCTTCACCGGGTTGCAGATTACCTGGATGCTCATCGGCTATGGCTTCGTTGCCGCGGTACTGCCCGTCTGGCTGATCTTGGCGCCACGGGACTACCTTTCGACCTTCCTCAAGATCGGGACTATCGTCGCCCTGGCAATCGGCATCCTGGTCATCGCCCCCGACCTGAAAATGCCAGCCGTTACCCACTTCATCGATGGTACGGGCCCGGTCTGGAAGGGCGCCCTGTTCCCCTTCCTGTTCATCACCGTGGCATGCGGCGCGGTGTCTGGCTTCCACGCGTTGATCAGTTCGGGTACCACACCCAAGCTGTTGGCCAATGAAAGTCATGCCCGTTACATCGGCTACGGCGCGATGCTGATGGAGTCCTTCGTCGCGATCATGGCCATTGTCGCGGCATCGGTCATCGAACCTGGGATCTACTTCGCCATGAACAGCCCGGCCGCTGTGGTGGGTGGCGATGTCGCGACCGTGGCGGCTACCGTGAGCAGCTGGGGTTTCACCATAACACCGGAAATCCTGCAACAGACTGCCGCCGACATTGGCGAGCACACCATCCTGGCTCGCGCCGGCGGAGCGCCGACCTTGGCCGTGGGGATTGCCCAGATCCTCCACCAGGCGCTGCCAGGCGAGAACACCATGGCGTTCTGGTACCACTTTGCAATTCTCTTCGAGGCACTGTTCATCCTCACCGCCGTCGATGCCGGCACCCGTGCAGGGCGCTTCATGCTGCAGGATCTGCTCGGCAATTTCGTGCCTGCACTGAAGAAGACCGACTCCTGGACGGCGAACCTGATCGCTACCGCAGGTTGCGTGGCCATGTGGGGCTGGCTGCTGTACCAAGGGGTGATCGACCCGCTGGGTGGCATCAACACCCTGTGGCCGCTGTTCGGCATCTCCAACCAGATGCTGGCCGGGATCGCGCTCATGCTCGGCTGTGTGGTGCTTATCCGCATGAAGCGTCAGCGATACGTCTGGGTTACCTTGATTCCAGCCGTCTGGCTGCTGATCTGCACCACTACGGCCGGTCTTATCAAGCTGCTGGACAAGGACCCCTCGATGGGCTTCCTGGCGCTTGCCAAGAAGTACAGTGATGCTGCCGCTGCAGGCCAGGTGCTGGCGCCTGCGAAGGATCTGATGCAAATGCAGCACGTTGTGTTCAATGCCTATACCAACGCGACGCTGACAGCATTGTTCCTGTTGGTGGTCCTTAGCATTCTTTGCTTTGCCGTGAAGGTGGGGCGCCGTGCCTGGGTCATGCCCGAGCGCACCGACAAGGAATCACCGTTCCAGCCACAGCCGGACGTCTGAGGGGGCGCCCGGAATGTTCAATGACCTGAGCAAGATGGGTAAGTACCTGGGGCAAGCCGCCCGGATGCTGGTCGGCATGCCAGACTACGACGCCTATGTGGAGCACATGCAGCTCAAGCACCCGGAAAAACCGCTGATGTCCTACGAGGCGTTTTTCCGGGAGCGCCAGGAGGCACGTTACGGTGGCGGGAAGGGACGCCCAGTTCGTTGTTGCTGAGCGCTGACTAGCCCAGGCAGGCGCAACGTTCATCATGGTGCTCTCGCTTTGGAAGGCCGGCAGCAGGCATAGTGCTGTTGCCGGCCCGCTCCTGCATTGGAAATGACCATGCAACTCAAGCACAAGATCGTCACTCTCAGTGTGCTTCCACTCGTCCTTTCGGTCCTGTTCATCTGTGTCCTCGTGTTTGCCCAGAGTCGCAAGCTGGAGGAGGAACAGGCACGCCTGGTTGAAAGCAGCATCATGGCAGCAAAGAAGGCCGAGTTGAAAAACTACCTAAGCCTGGCGATGAGCCTCATCGCGCCGTTGTATGAAGGCAGCACCGATGATGAAGCAACTCGGCAGCGTGCACTGGAGATCCTGTCCCAAGCCAACTTCGGCCTCGACGGCTACTTCTTCGTGTATGACCAGCAGGGCAAGAACCTGATGCACCCGAGGCAGTCCGAGCTGGTTGGCAAGCAACTCATTACGCTGACCGACAAGAACGGGCTACCGGTCATCCAGGCGCTACTCAAGAGCGCCAGGGAGGGCGATGGATTCCAGTTGTACGACTGGCAGAAGCCTTCTTCCGGGCAGATTACCGGGAAACTGTCATATGTCGTGATGCTGGACCGTTGGGGCTGGATGCTTGGCACAGGCATATACATCGACGATGTGGAGGTGGCGACCCGCAAGTCCCGGCAAGAGGTCGCTACCGGGGTACTGACCACGGTTCTGGCGATCGCCTCGTTCTCGTTGATTGCCGTACTGGTGATTTTTACCGGTGGCCTGATGCTGAACGTCAGTGAGCATCGCCTGGCGGACCGTAAGCTTTCCACGCTCAACCAGCGGATCGTGAACCTGCAGGAGGAGGAGCGCTCGCGGGTTTCGCGTGAACTGCATGACGGGATCAGTCAGGAGCTAGTGTCGATCAAGTTCCAGTATGAGCTGGCCGCCATCGAACTGGCCAACGGCCGGAGCGAGGGCCTGGAAAACCTGCGCAAAGGTACTTGCAGACTTGGCGCGGCGATCGGTGAGATACGCCGCATTTCCCATGATCTGCGCCCCTCGCTTCTGGACACGTTGGGGTTGTCGCCTGCCATCGAGCAACATGTCCGTGAGTTCGAGCAACGTACCTCGATTCACACCCAGTACGAATGTGGAATGGATGCGGCGGACATCGATACCAGCCTCAGGTTGACGCTGTTCCGCATCATTCAAGAGGCCCTCGCGAACGTGGAGCGTCATGCCAAAGCCACTGCCGCGATCGTTTCCGTCACGCAACAGCAGGGCATGATCGTATTGCGTGTGGAGGACAACGGGGTAGGGTTCGACACCCGCGCAGCAGACGAGTGCCACGGTATCGGCCTGAGGAACATTCGCGAACGAGTGGACCACCACTCGGGTAGCGTCAACATCGCATCCTCTTACGGCCGTACCGAGCTACAGGTGCAGATACCGGTTACGATCAGCTGAGCAGCCTTGCCACGCCAACCCTCGAGGACTCCATGAGCGTAACCCATCCGGTCAGAATCGCCCTGGTCGACGACCACGTCCTTGTGCGTGACGGCGTAAAGGCGCTGCTGTGCGCGATCCCGCACTTCGAGGTTGTCGGCCAGGCCGAGTCAGGAGCCCAGGCAATCGAGTTGGTAGCGACTACTGAACTGGACATTCTCCTGGTCGACGTAGGGCTTCAGGACATGAACGGGTTGGAGCTCACGCGCAAGCTGCGCGAACGCTACCCGGATATCAGGATCCTCATGCTGAGCATGTACGACAACCAGGAGTACGTCCGCACCTCCATCAGTTCCGGAGCGCTAGGTTATGTGCTGAAGAATGCGCCTTCCGCAGAGCTCATCGCGGCCATCGAGGCCATCGCTGCGGGAGGAAGCTTCTACAGCTCGGAAATCACTCGCAAGCTCGCCGTGAGCAACCGGGACGAGCACGAGCTGACGCCCCGTGAGTTGCAAGTGCTGTCAATGATCGCCAAGGGGCACAACAACAAGAAAATGGCCCAAGAGCTGGATATCAGTGTCCGTACAGTGGAAACCTATCGGCTGAGCATCAGGCGCAAGCTCAATATCGATACCCCTGCGGCACTCGTGAAATACGCCCTGGAGCATGGCCTGACCTCGATCTAGGCAATCCAGGGCAACGCCAGATACAGCTTGATGACGATGACATTGATGATGTCGATGAAGAACGCCCCCACCATCGGCACCACCAGGAAGGCAATGCGCGAGGCTCCGTAGCGCTGGGTCACCGCTTGCATGTTGGCGATTGCCGTTGGCGTTGCACCCAGGCCGAAACCACAGTGCCCGGCAGCCAGTACCGCTGCATCATAGTTGCGGCCCATGACCCGGAACGTGACGAATATCGCGAACAGTGCCATGACCAATGTCTGTGCGGCGAGCAATGCAAAGAATGGTAATGCCAGCGCTGAAAGGTCCCACAACTTGAGCGACATCAAGGCAATGGCCAGGAATAACGACAAACTCACATTGCCCAATACCGAGATTTCCCGCTCGAAGACTTGATAAAAGCCGAGCGCCGAAAGGCCGTTTCGCAACACCACGCCCACAAACAACACGCAAACGAACGTTGGCAGTTCAAACGCAGTGCCTTTCAGCAAACCGTTAAGTAACGAGCCAGCGAGCAAACTGACAGCGATCAGCGCCAGTGTTTCGATAAATGAAAACGGTGTAATCAGGCGCTCTTTGTCTGGTTGTTCGAAACCCTTGGGCAGTTGTGGTGCTGGTTCTTCGATACCAGGTGTCGTTACCCGTCTGATCAGCAACCGGGCGACCGGGCCACCAATAAGGCCACCCAGTACCAGGCCGAAGGTAGCTGATGCCATTGCCAGTTCGGAGGCCGACGCCAGACCGAACTTTTCGGTGAAAGTGGCCCCCCACGCGGCGCCTGTACCGTGACCGCCGGACAAGGTAATAGAGCCGGCCAGCAGGCCCATCAGCGGGTCGAGGCCAAGTGCCGTTGCCAGGCCGATACCCATGGCGTTCTGGACCAGCAGCAAGCCGGTTACCACCAGCAGGAACACGGTAACCACGCGGCCACCTTTTTTCAGGCTGGCGAAGTCTGCACTCAAACCGATGGTGGCGAAGAATGCCAGCATCAGAGGAGTTTGCAGTGAAGTATCGAATTGCACGTGGATATCGAAACTGCGCAACGCCAGGAACGCCAAGGCCACTACCAGGCCGCCAGCGACAGGTTCCGGAATATTGTAAGTGCGCAGGAAACCAATACGCGCGACCAGGCCGCGCCCCAATAACAGTACCAAAGAGGCGGCTACAAGCGTCCCGTAAAAATCGAGTTCAAACATCAGGTGCTCTCGTTATATCCAGTAGCGGACCACTTCCCGCTATGGGGCGGAGAAGTGGGGTGACAGGTGGGAATACACTGTCACCATTCTACGAGGCATACGTGGGAGAGTATCTTTCACTGGCGTAGGAAAAGCCTGAATAACAACCGGATTATTGCAATAACTATCAGGGGCCGCTTTGCGGCCCATCGCAGGCAAGCCAGCTCTCACATGGCACAACACATGACTCATTGGTTCAGCGAGGTTCTGTAGGAGCAGCCTTGTGCTGCGAAGAGGCCGGTACTAGCAACAGACAGGCTTTGTCAGTACCGGCCTCTTCGCAGCACAAGGCTGCTCCTACAAAGGACGCGTCAGACGAGCGATATTTGTTCTCTGCGCGACAGCGCAGCCCAAAAGGGCTGGGCAATCTCCCACAGGTATCGCGCAGAATTCAGGATGTGCGCGATACCTGTGGGAGCTGGCTTGCCTGCGACGGGCTGCGTAGCAGCCCCGTTGACGCTATCTGACAGGTATCAGGCTTTGCCCGGTATTCCATATTTGCGCAGGCGCTGCGCAATGGCGGTATGTGAAGTTTGCAAGCGCCCGGCCAGTTGCCGCGTGGACGGGTAGCTGGCGTACAGGCGTTGCAGCAGTTCGCGCTCGAAATCACTCACGGCCTGTTCCAGGCTGGCCACTTCGCCGTCCTGACCACGGGCCACCGAGGTGCCGGCGATGTCCAGGTCACCAATATCCACCAGGTTGCCCTCGCAGATGGCTGCGGCGCGGAATATCACGTTCTGCAGCTGGCGCACATTGCCCGGCCAAGGGTTGGCCAGCAGTGCCGAATGGGTAGCCGGGGTCAGCCTGCAGGGTGGACGCTGGATCTGCGTGCAGGCCTGCTGCATGAAGAAATGCGCCAGCATCAGGATGTCCTGGCCACGGTCGCGCAGCGGTGGCACTTGCAGATTGAGCACGTTCAGGCGGTAGAACAGGTCTTCGCGGAAGCTGCCTTCGGCGACCATGCGCTCCAGGTCGCGGTGGGTGGCGCTGATGATGCGTACATCCACCTTCACTTCGCGGTCGCCACCCACCCGGCGGAAGCTGCCATCGCTGAGAAAGCGCAGCAGCTTGGCCTGCAGGTATGGCGACATCTCGCCGATTTCATCGAGGAATACCGTGCCCTGGTTGGCCAGCTCCATCAGCCCGGGCTTGCCGCCCCGTTGTGCGCCGGTGAAGGCCCCGGGGGCGTAGCCGAACAGTTCGCTCTCGGCCAGGCTCTCGGGCAGCGCAGCACAGTTCAGGGCCAGGAATGGTGCCGCGTGGCGGCTGCTGATGGCGTGGCAGGCGCGGGCTACCAGTTCTTTGCCGGTGCCGGTTTCGCCATGCACCAGCAGCGGTGCATCGAGCGCCGCCACGCGCAGGGCGCGGGCCTTGAGGGTGCGGATGGCCGGTGACTCGCCGAGCAAGGCATCGAAGCCTTCGGCATGGTCGTGGTGCAGGGCCGACAGGCGTTCGCCCATGCGCGTAGGCGGATACAGTGTCAGCAGGCCACCGGCGTTGGTGATCGGCATGGCGTCCAGCAACAGGCTCTGGCCGTTGAGCTGCATCTCGCGCATGGGCAGGTGGAAGTTGTTGTCCAGCAGGGCCTGCAGCAGCGCCGGGTCGCCGAACAGCTCACCCACCGAGCGCCCGGCCGATTCGCGGCCGCACAGTTCGATCAGCGCCGGGTTGGCCAGCAGCACCTTGCCGGCACTGTCCACGGCCAGCACCGGGTCGCTCATCGCCGCCAGCAGGGCATCGAGCTGCAGGTGCCGGCGTTGGCCAGGGAGGATGTCGACC
This sequence comes from Pseudomonas sp. ABFPK, assembly GCF_001586765.1. NCBI lineage: Bacteria > Pseudomonadati > Pseudomonadota > Gammaproteobacteria > Pseudomonadales > Pseudomonadaceae > Pseudomonas > Pseudomonas sp. ABFPK. The sequence continues at coordinate 166,793 of NZ_LQXW01000034.1, forward strand.
ACGTCCACCGATTGCACGCCATGTACCTCGAACAGCGCGTCGTGCAGTTCTTCGAGCACGGCGGGGCTGAGGGTAGGGGCGTCGATGTAGACGTTCGGCGGGACCATCTCCACGGCGTCCAGGTTGAGGTTGCGGGCACCGAGCAGGGCGAGGACTTCCTGGGTGATGCCGACGCGGTCGATGAAGCTGACGTGGATGCGCATGGGGAGGGGGCGGTTGTGGCTGGGGGAGGGCGGTAGTATGCCTCAACATTGTCGGGGCCGCTTTGCGGCCCCGGTTCTTGAAATCACTCCAGATGTTCAGGCTTGATCGGGTCGCCCGATTTCACATCCAGCTTTTCGCGAATGTCCGCGAACATATGGTCATAAAGCTTGTGCGGCGAGCTCAGGCTCTCGAATTTCTTCGGTGGCTTCAGGTACGACTGCGCCCTTCGGCTCAGTTGCATGAGGAAGCTGGGCAATACCTGGTCCTTGGCCAGGAAGAACTTTTCTTCCACTGGCTTGCCTTCGATGCTGCCATGCATCTTGAACTGGATGCCTCTACCTTCCTTGGGGTCCGACACTGCCTCGTATTCGATGTTCAGGTCATAGCTGTGGTCATTCTGGTTCAGCGCGGTGCGCTCGATGTGTACATGACCGGGTTGGTACTGGGCCATGGCAAGCTCCTTTGGAAGGTCGAAAATGGCGGACGCTGGCGCCCGCCTACTGCATTCAACGGTAGCTGATCCCCGGCTTCGCGGTGGAAACGCGCGTGCCGGCGGTGCCTTTGACGATGTCTTCGATGTTCTCCAGCGAACTGATCACTGCCACTTTGCCGGTGTTGCGGGCAAAGTCGCAGGCGGCCTGCACCTTCGGCCCCATGGAGCCGGCGGCGAAGCCAAGGCGTTCGAGTTCGTCGGGGTGGGCCTGGGCAATGGCCTTTTGTGTGGGCTTGCCCCAGTCAACATAGGCCGCATCGACGTCGGTGGCAATGATCAGTAGGTCGGCGTCCAGCTGCTCTGCCAGCAGGGCCGAGCACAGGTCCTTGTCGATCACCGCCTCGATGCCCTTGAGCTTGCGGTTCTCATCGTACATGGTGGGGATGCCGCCGCCGCCGGCGCAAATCACGATGCTGCTCTTTTCCAGCAGCCACTTGATCGGGCGGATTTCGAAGATGCGTTTGGGTTTCGGGCTGGCCACCACTCGGCGGTACTTGTCGCCGTCGGCCTTGACCACCCAACCCTTTTCCTTGGCCAGGCGCTCGGCCTCTTCCTTGCCATAGACCGGGCCGATGAACTTGGTCGGGTCCTTGAAGGCGGGGTCGTTGGCGTCCACTTCGACCTGGGTCAGCAGGGTGGCGAACGGCACTTCGAAGGCCAGCAAGTTGCCCAGTTCCTGTTCGATCATGTAGCCGATCATGCCCTCGGTCTCGGCCCCCAGCACGTCCAGCGGGTAGGCCTCGTCGGGCTTGTAGGACAGGCCCTGCAGCGATAGCAGGCCAACTTGCGGGCCGTTGCCGTGGGCGATGACCAGTTCGTTGCCTGGGTGGATCTTGGCGATCTGTTCGGTGGCGGTGCGGATATTGGCCCGCTGGTTGTCAGCGGTCATGGGCTCGCCGCGACGCAGCAGGGCGTTGCCGCCCAATGCAACAACGATACGCATGGGAATGTCCTTTGCGGATATGGGGTGAGCGCCTCGATCCATTGTGGGAGCTGGCTTGCCGGCGATCACCGGCGAAGCCGGTGCCATGCACCGAGTTGCCTGTATCGCCGGCAAGCCAGCTCCCACAGGATCGAGGTGGTTGTCAGAGGTCAGCCAGTGTCGACACCAGGATCGCCTTGATCGTGTGCATGCGGTTTTCCGCCTGCTCGAAGGCGATGCAGGCCGGCGACTCGAAGACGTCGTCGGTCACTTCGATACCGTTGGCCAGGTCCGGGTACTGTTCGGCGATCTGTTTGCCTACCTTGGTTTCGGAGTTGTGGAACGCCGGCAGGCAGTGCATGAACTTGGTCCGCGGGTTGCCGGTGGACTTCATCAGCTGTGCATTCACCTGATACGGCTTGAGCAGCTTGATACGCTCACCCCAGGCTTCGATCGGCTCACCCATCGATACCCACACGTCGGTGTGCACGAAGTCCACACCCTTGACCGCGGCAACCGGGTCTTCGGTGAGGGTGATGCGTGCGCCGCTTTCCTCGGCGTACTTGTGGCAACGTTCGACCAGGTCGTCATGCGGCCACAGCGCCTTGGGCGCGGCGATGCGTACGTCCATGCCAAGCTTGGCGCCGATCAGCAGCAGCGAGTTGCCCATGTTGTTACGGGCGTCGCCCAGGTAGGCGTAGCTGATGTCGTGCAGCGGCTTGTCGCTGTGCTCGCGCATGGTCAGCACGTCGGCGATCATCTGGGTTGGGTGGTATTCGTCGGTCAGGCCGTTGAACACCGGAACGCCGGCGAACTTGGCCAGCTCTTCGACGATTTCCTGCTTGAAGCCCCGGTACTCGATGGCGTCGTACATGCGCCCGAGCACGCGGGCAGTGTCCTTCATGCTTTCCTTGTGGCCGATCTGCGACGAGGTCGGGTCGATGTAGGTGACATTGGCGCCCTGGTCATAGGCGGCCACTTCGAAGGCGCAGCGGGTACGGGTAGAGGTTTTTTCGAAGATCAGCGCGATGTTGTTGCCTTTCAGGTGCTGCTGCTCGGTGCCGGTGTACTTGGCGCGCTTGAGGTCGCGGGACAGGTCCAGCAGGTAGCGCAGCTCACGGGTGGTGTGGTGTTCCAGGCTGAGCAGGTTGCGGTTGTGAATATTGAACGCCATGACTTTTCTCCTTGAGTTTGGTGAACGCACCAGCCGCCGCTTTATGAGGGCGGCCGGGGGTAATGGTCGTTAGTAGTCGATCGGGTCGCGCACGATCGGGCAGGTCATGCAGTGGCCGCCGCCCCGGCCCCGGCCCAGTTCGCCGGCACTGATGGTGATGACCTCGATCCCGGCTTTGCGTAGCAGGGTATTGGTGTAGGTGTTGCGGTCGTAGCCAATGACCACGCCCGGTTCCATGGCCACCACGTTGTTGCCGTCATCCCACTGTTCGCGCTCGGCGGCAAAGCTGTTGCCACCGGTTTCGACCACGCGCAGCTTGACCCCAAGCTGCTCGCCCACCACCTCGATGAACGACTTGTTCTCGCGGCGCACGTCCATGCCGTAAGGCTTGCTTTCGTCCGGGCGGATGATGAACGGCACGATCTCTTTCACCACTTCCGGGAAGACCGTGACCAGGTCGCGGTCGCAGAAGCTGAACACGGTGTCCAGGTGCATGGCAGCACGGGATTTCGGCAGGCCGGCGACGATGACTTTTTCCACCGCGCCCTTGGCGAACAGGTTTTGCGCCAACTGGCCGATGGCCTGACGCGAGGTGCGCTCGCCCATGCCGATCAGCACGATGCCTTTGCCGATCGGCATCACGTCACCACCCTCAAGGGTGGCGTTGCCGTGGTCCTTGTCCGGGTCGCCGTACCACACCTGGAAGTCGGCGCCGGTGAACTCCTTGTGGAACTTGTAGATGGCGGTGGTCAACAGGGTTTCCTGGCGGCGCGCCGGCCAGTACATCGGGTTGAGCGTGACGCCGCCATAGATCCAGCAGGTGGTGTCGCGGGTGAACTGGGTGTTGGGCAACGGTGGAAGGATGAAGCTGGAGTGGCCCAGGTAGTCGTTGTACATCTTGACCACGCTGGCGCCTTCGCTTTCCGGCAAGTCCTGGCCTGCCACGCCGCCGATCAGGAACTCGGCCAGATGGCGTGGCTCGAGGCCTTCGAGCCAGCTTCGCACTTCATTGGTCAGGCCGACACCGACGGTGTCGGAGGTGATCTTGCGATCGAGGATCCACTTCAGTGCTTCGGGTTGCTGGACGATGTCGGTCAGCAGGTTGTGCATCTCCAGCACATCCACGCCACGCTCGCGCATCTTGGTGACAAAGTCGAAATGGTCACGCTTGGCCTGGTCGACCCAGATCACGTCGTCGAACAGCAGCTCGTCACAGTTGCTCGGCGTCAGGCGCTTGTGCGCCAGGCCCGGCGAGCAAACCATCACTTTGCGCAGTTTGCCGGCTTCGGAGTGGACACCGTACTTCTGTTTTTCAGCGGACATGATTTCATTCCTCCAGTTGAACGAAGACGTGGGTCAAAGGGTCAGGAAGCCGTCGTACAGGCCAAAGGCTGCCACCAGGGCACCGATGACCACGGCTGCGAAGATCAGTTTTTCCACGTTGGTGAAGACAGGTTGGCCAACCTCACGCTTGGCCTTGGCGAACAGGATTGCGCCAGGTGCGTAGAGCAGGGCCGAGAGCAGCAGGTATTTCACGCCACCGGCGTACAGCAGCCAGACGGCGTACAACAGGGCGATACCACCGATCACCAGGTCCTTCTGCCGTTCGGCCAGGGCCTGCTCGTAGGTTTCGCTACGCAGAGCCAGCAGGAAGGCATAGGCGGCCGACCACAGGTAGGGCACCAGGATCATCGAGGTGGCCAGGTAGATCAGCGACAGGTAGGTACTGCTGGAAAACAGCGTGATCACCAGGAAGATCTGCACCATGGCGTTGGTCAGCCACAGGGCGTTGGCCGGTACCTGGTTGGCGTTCTCGCGGCGCAGGAACTCCGGCATGGTATGGTCCTTGGCGGCGGCGAACATGATCTCGGCGCACAGCAGCACCCACGACAGCAGGGCCCCGAGCAGCGAGATGATCAGGCCGACGCTGATCAGTACCGCGCCCCAGTGGCCGACCACATGCTCCAGTACGGCAGCCATCGACGGGTTCTGCAGCTTGGCCAGTTCTGGTTGGGTCATGATGCCCAGCGACAGCACGTTGACCAGCACCAGGAACAGCAGCACGGTGACGAAGCCGATGACCGTGGCCTTGCCCACGTCAGAGCGTTTTTCCGCCCGCGACGAGAAGATGCTCGCACCCTCGATGCCGATGAACACCCACACGGTGACCAGCATCATGTTGCGCACCTGGTTCATCACGCTGCCCAGCTCTGGCGTACCTACCGCCCAGATGTCGGCGGTGAAGATGTCGAGCTTGAAGGCGAACAGGCAGATCAGGGCGAACAGCAGCAGCGGCACCACCTTGGCCACGGTGGTGATCAGGTTGATGAATGCTGCTTCCTTGATGCCGCGCAGCACCAGGAAATGCACGGCCCACAGCAGCACTGATGCGCCGATGATGGCGGCCGGGGTGTTGCCTTCGCCGAAGATCGGGAAGAAGTAGCCCAGGGTACTGAACAGCAGCACGAAGTAGCCGACGTTGCCCAGCCAGGCACTGATCCAGTAGCCCCAGGCCGAGGAGAAGCCCATGTAGTCGCCAAAGCCAGCCTTGGCGTAGGCATACACCCCGCCATCCAGGTCAGGCTTGCGGTTGGCCAGGGTCTGGAACACGAACGCCAGGGTCAGCATGCCGACCGCGGTGATCGCCCAGCCGATCAGTACAGCGCCAACCCCTGCGCTGGCAGCCATGTTTTGCGGCAGCGAGAAGATACCGCCACCAATCATCGAACCGACGACAAGTGCAACTAACGCGCCGAGCTTTAGTTTTCCGGATGAATCAGACATTTAACAACTCCTGCCAGGAGAAAGTTGACGACAGAGTAAATCCGACGCCGCTGCCATTCGCTGACTTGGGTCAGTTCATGGCGACGTGAAGTAGGAAAATTCCTTCACGAAGCTCCTGGAGAGTGCCGACAACTTATGCCGCAGGCCTTGCATGCTGGCACCTCCATGTCCATCTAGAGCAAACGCTCTGTTCAGCCTGCGATGCTTGACGCTAGCCGTTTTTGCCGCTTTCGCAAATTTTTCACAAGAATTTCGAGTTTTATCGGATTCTTTTCTAGTTGCTCCGGAGCTGCTAGTTTTTACGCAAAAGCTGGCATAGACAAAGCAGTTATTAGTGCTATAGCTTCATTGGTCAGGATCATTATAAGTAGCAACACTTATATGGACCGCATGGCTGTTTCAAGCCCGTGACAGTGCGCAAAAAAAAGGAAGGCTCATGAGCGAACCGGGACAGAAGCTGCGCCTGGGCGCGCTGATCGCGTTGGTGGTCGGCTCGATGATTGGAGGCGGGATCTTCTCGTTGCCGCAGAACATGGCGGCGCGTGCCGATGTGGGGGCTGTGCTGATCGGTTGGGGTATCACCGCAGTCGGCATGTTGGCCCTGGCTTTCGTATTCCAGACCCTGGCCAACCGCAAGCCGGAGCTGGACTCGGGAGTGTACGCCTACGCCAAGGCCGGCTTTGGCGAATACATGGGTTTTTCCTCGGCCTGGGGCTACTGGATCAGTGCCTGGCTGGGCAACGTCGGTTACTTCGTGCTGCTGTTCAGTACCCTGGGCTTCTACTTCCCGGTGTTCGGCGAGGGCAACACGCCAATTGCCATCGGCTGCGCCTCGCTGCTGCTCTGGGCGGTGCATTTCCTGGTGCTGCGCGGCATCAAGGAAGCGGCGTTCATCAACCAGGTGACCACCGTAGCCAAGGTGGTACCGTTGCTGGTTTTCGTGGTGATCGCCGCGTTCGCCTTCCGCGCCGATATCTTCACACGTGACATCTGGGGCCTGAGCAACCCGCAGTTCGGCAGCGTGCTGGAGCAGGTGCGCAACATGATGCTGGTCACCGTGTTCGTGTTCATCGGCATCGAGGGCGCCAGTGTGTATTCCGGGCGCGCCCAGCGCCGCTCGGATGTGGGCAAGGCTACGGTGATCGGTTTTCTGGGAGTGCTGGCGCTGCTGGTGCTGGTCAACGTGCTGTCGCTGGGGGTGATGACCCAGCCGCAACTGGCCGGGCTGCAGAACCCGTCACTGGCTTCGGTGCTGGAGCATATCGTCGGGCCATGGGGCGCCTTGTTGATCAGTATCGGCCTGGCGGTTTCGCTGCTTGGCGCGCTGCTGTCGTGGGCGTTGCTGTGTGCCGAGATCCTCTACGCCACGGCGCGGGACAAGACCATGCCGCGTTTCCTGGCCAAGGAAAACGCCAACCATGTACCGGCCAACGCCCTGTGGCTGACCAACTGCATGATCCAGGGCTTCCTGCTGATCACGCTGTTTTCCGCCGGTACCTATACCAGCCTGATCTACCTGGCCTCGTCGATGATTCTTGTGCCCTACCTGTGGTCGGCGGCCTACGCCGTGCTGTTGGCGGTACGTGCAGAAACCTACGACGAGCAGCCGGCCCTGCGCCGCAAGGACCTGCTGGTGGCGCTGGTTGCCCTGGTATATGCCGTGTGGCTGTTGTACGCCGGCGGGCTGAAGTACCTGCTGCTGTCGGCGCTGCTGTACGCCCCGGGCGTGATCCTGTTCGCCAGGGCCAAGCATGAGCAGGGTAAAACCTTGTTCACCACTTGGGAAAAGCTGATTTTCGCTGCTGTGCTGGCAGGTGCCGCGCTGGCGGCCTATGCCCTGTACTCAGGGCTGCTGAGCTTGTGACGGGGCAGGGCAGGGGGCGTGCTCGGGGCGGGACCAGATCCACAGGTTGCCCAGGGTCATGCCGGCAATGGCCAGGAACACCGGCCAGCGGTGTTCCAGGAACGTCAGCATCAGGCCCGCGCACAGCAGCATGCTGAGGGTCGCGCTGACCTTGGCCCGGCGCTGGATCACCTTGCCATTGCGCCAGTTGTGCAATATCGGCCCGAAGAGCCGATGGTTCTCCAGCCAGGCAGACAGGCGCGGCGAACTGCGTGTGGCCGCCCAGGCAGCCAGCAGGATGAATTCGGTGGTCGGCAGGCCGGGAATGACGATCGCGACCAGGCCCACGCCCAGGCTCACGTAAGCCAAGGTCGCATACAGCAGGCGGGCGAGTTTCGAACGGGCGGGTCGGGTCATGGTCTCACTGCATGGAAGCGGTTCGGCCACCGGTAGGGTGGCCGGGGTATGGCGTGTCAAACCAGCGCGGCATCTGCAGCATAGGCATGCTTGAGCAGCTTGGTGAAGCGCTCGAAGGCAGCAACTGCGCCGCGTTCGGCAGCGGCTTCCTCTTCGGCCGACAGGGCCAGGCCATCAAGAATGCGGGTGAACTGTTTCCAGCCTTCGGCACGGCCACCGGCCGGTTCGCCCAGGTGTCGGGCACCGAAGCTGTCGGACAGTTCCAGGGCCACGGCACGCTTGATCAGAAACGCAGCGCCCAGTTTGGAGCCTTCGGAGACGAAGATCCAGCCCATTGCCTCACCCAGGCTCGGGTTGCGCAGGGTGCCCGGCACGGCTGGTGGTACTTCGGTGTCGAGGTCGGCGAGGTCCAGGCGGGCCTGTTCGGCACGGCAGCGCTCGGCCAGGTCGGGGATGATGGCGATCAGTTGCGGGTCGTTGTACAGGGCCTGCAGCTCGGCCTGGAACAGGTACTGGGCGACCACGAAGCGGGCGAAGCTTTCGCGGCTGTCGAAGGGCGCGTGGGCTTTGACCAGGGCATCAAGTTCGGCGTGGGGGGCGTGGGTGATCTGGTTGAGGCGCTGGGAGCGCAGGGCTGGGCGTTCGGTCATGGGGCAGTCCTTGGAAAAGGGGCGTCTAGAGACAAGACGAAATAGCGGGGGTGGGACAGTAAAAAAAGCGGGTATTTGTGCTGGTAGTGCTGGCCTCTTCGCGGGTAAACCCGCTCCCACAGGGACATCACAGGCCCGAGGTCTGCGCGATACCTGTGGGAGCGGGTTTACCCGCGAAGAGGCCGGCACTGACGAAACAAACCTGTCAGCGATAATCCAGGTCAGATATCCCAAACCACATTGATGCCGAAGTTGCGCCCCGGCATGGTCAGGCGGTCGATGTTGGCCGGCTGAGTCACGGCCGCTTCACCCTGACCGTCGTAGCTGCGTACCGAATCCCACTGCCAGTACTTCTTGTCGGTGAGGTTGTACAGGCCGGCGTTGATGGTCACGTCGTCGGTGACCTTGTAGTAACCGGTCAGGTCCAGCACCCCGTAGCCCGGGGTGCGGAACTTGGAGCTCGAACCGTCGGGCGAGTAGAAGGTGCTGTCGTCGACGCGGGTCTTGCGCTTGACCAATGTCCAGCTCAGCAGGCCGCCGTAGTGTTGTTGTTCGTAACCCAGGCCGAACACGCCCTTGAGCGGGTTGACGCTGTTCAGTGGCTCGCCGGTGTCATCGTTGCGGCCATAGGTGTAGGCGATCGAGCCCTGGGTATACAGGCCCTGCGGCGCACCGAAGTAGTCGAGGTTCAGGCGGCCCTTGACCTCGGTACCCTTGATGGTGGCGTGCTTGATGTTGTTGGCCTTGAAGGTCTGCTCCAGGTTGGCGCTTTGTACGGCATCTTCGTCGATGAAGTCGCGGTACTTGTTGTAGAACACCGCCACGTCGAAATTACCGGCGTCGAAGTTGCCACGCAGGCCGGTCTCATAGCTTTTGCTCTTTTCGGGTTCGAGACCCGGGTTGCCTTCGACGCGGTAGCCTTGCTCGATGTTCTGAAACTTCCCGTACATGGATTTGGCAGTCGGGGTGCGGAAACCTTCGGCGTACTGGCCATACCAGGTGTAGTTGTCGTTGAAGGCGTAGGTCAGGCCGAATTTGGGCGAGACGCGGTGCCACTTCTTGTCCGAGTCGTCCTGGGAGGTTGGTGCGGTACCGCTGGACTCCAGGCCACGCAGGAATTCCTCGGTGAACCTGGGCTCCATGCGCGTGTAGTCGTAACGAGCACCAGGCATGAAGGTCCAGTTGTTCCAGCGGATTTCATCCTGCACGAACAGGCTGTAGGTGTTCACGGTCGGGTCCGGGAAGTCGCTGACCAGGGCCTGGCCGTCTGCCGGACGCTCGGCGCCAGCGGCAGAACAGCCTGAACCAACGGCCAGGCAGGTACCGGTGCCGCTGCGGGAACCGGTGACCTTCTCGTGCTTGAGGGTGGTGCCGTACGTCAACAGGTGGTCGGTGGCGCCGAGGCTGAAGGCCTTGTCCAGCTGGGCGTCGAATAGCCACTGGCGGTCCTTGTACAGGGTGTCTCGGGTACGCAGTACCTGACGGCCAGGCGGTGCGTAGACTTCCTCGGTGTGCTGGTCGGTCTTGGCGATCTGGTAGTTCAGGCTCCACTTCACATGGTCGGCGACCAGCGAATCCAGGCCGAACTCATGGTTGATGCCAAGGCGTTCGCGGGTGACGGTGTCGTTGCCGTTACGCGCCTTGTAGTAACCTGGGGCACCAAAGCCAGGAATGAAAGGCCCGCCCACCGCACTGAGGATGTTCTGGTCGCGGTCATCCTTGTAGCGCTCGTAGGTGAAGCCCAGGCGCGCTTCGTCGGCGTAGTTCCAGCCCAGCTTGGCCAGCACGTTTGTGGTGCGCACGTCCATCGGGTTGGCTTCGGTACGCGCCAGGCCGTCACCGCTGTGGTCGCCGTGGGTCTCGGTTTCGTGACCGTTGCGCTGGCTCAGGTGCAACAGGCCGTCGAAGTCGCCCTGGCGGCCGGCGACGGTGGCCGAGGTCAGCCAGCTTTCGTCGGCCGAGCTGTAGCCGGTTTTCAGGCGGGCACCGGCGTCCTTGCCAGGCTTGATGATGTCGTCCGGGTCGAGGGTGAAGTAGCTCACCGCCCCGCCGATGGCGTTGCTGCCATACAGCACCGAGGCCGGGCCGCGGAGGATTTCCACACGCTTGACGATCTCCGGGTCAACGTAGTTGCGCTGGGTCTGGGCGTAGGGGCCGAAGAAGAAGCTGTCGGGGATCGACACGCCGTCCACCTGGGTGAGGATGCGCTCGCCATCGATACCACGGATGTTGTAGCCGTTCAGGCCGCTGCGCTGGCCGGTGCCGGCTACCGACACTCCTGGTTCGTAGCGCACAAGGTCCTGGATGTTGTTCACGTTCTGCCGGTCCAGTTGCTCGCGGGTCTGCACGCTGACGGTGCTCGGCACCTGGCTGACGTCCTGGGCGCTGCGGGTGGCGCTGACGGTCACCTGCTGCAGGGCAATCACATTGGCGCTGGCCTGGCGTTCGAGCACCACATTGCCGTTGCTGATCTTGCGAAAGCCCAGGCCGGTGCCGTGCAGCAGGCGCTTGAGCGCGGCTTCCGGCGGTAGCGAACCCTGCACCCCTGGTGATGCCACGCCGTTGGCCAGTTCTGCGCTGAAGCCGACCTGCCAGCCGGTGACCTGGCTGAAAGCATTGATGGCCGAAACCAGCGGCTGCTGGCCGATGCTGAAGCGGTAGTCGCCCATGCGCGGGCTGCTGGCCTGTGCCGTCTCGGCGGCCAGCGCCGGCAGGCTCATGGCGCCGCTGGCGAGCAGGGCGAGGTTCAGTAGGGAAAGGCTCAGGAGGGACAGTTGCCCTCCATGGCGAGGAAGGGTGGAGGGGCGGGTAGGACCTGTGGACATCGGAAGCGCTCCCTGACGCGCGGACTGTTATAGGTGATGGCTGTGCTCGTTTTCAAACGAGAATCAGTTGCATTGGCTATAACGAGACGGGCGGGGTAGCGTGACTGCGTAAAAATAAATTCAGGGGGCCATGATCATGTGCTGCCTGCACGGGCCTCATCGCCGGCAAGCCAGCTCTCATAGAACAACACATGACTCATTGGTTCGGCGAGGTTCTGTAGGAGCAGCCTTGTGCTGCGAAGAGGCCGGTACTGACAAAGCCTGTCTGTTGCTTGTACCGGCCTCTTCGCAGCACAAGGCTGCTCCTACAAAGGCCGCGTCAGACGAGCGATATTTGTTCTCTGCGCGACAGCGCAGCCCAAAAGGGCTGGGTAATCTCCCACAGGTACTGCACAGTGCTTGAGGTCTGTGCGGTCGAGGTGGGAGCTGGCTTGCCGGCGATAGGGCCAGTGCAGGCAACTGCTCAATGGAACATGAAGAGCTTCTCGTTGGCGAACTGCGCCTCGAACTGATGCGCCGGCATCGGCCGCCCGAACAGGTAGCCCTGCACCTCGTCGCAACCATGCTCGCGCAGGAACTCCAGCTGCTCGTGGGTCTCCACCCCTTCGGCGATCACCGCCAGGTTGAGGCTGTGGGCCATGGCGATGATCGCCCGGGCAATCTGCGCATCCTGTTCGCCTTCGGGCAGGCCGTCGACGAAGGTGCGGTCGATCTTCAACACGTCGATCGGGAACTGCTTGAGGTAGTTCAGCGACGAATAACCGGTGCCGAAGTCGTCCACCGCGATGCTCAGGCCGAGGTTTTTCAGGCTGGCGAGAATCTGCATGGCTTCGTTCACTTCGCGCATCAGGATGCTTTCGGTCAGCTCCAGCTCCAGGCACGCCGGTGGCAGGCCGGTTTCTTCCAGAATGGTGGCGATGCGCGTGCCCAGCTGGCCGTCGGAGAACTGCCGCGCCGAGATGTTCACCGACACCTTGGGCACGCGCACCTTGGCCTTGTGCCAGGCCTTGAGCTGGCGGCTGGCCTCGCGCAGCACCCAGTCGCCCACGTCCACCACCAGCCCCAGTTCTTCGATCACCGGGATGAAGTCGCCCGGCGGGACCAGGCCGCGGGTCGGGTGGCGCCAGCGCAGCAGGGCTTCGGCGCCGGTCAGGCGCTTGCCGTCGCCACTGAACTGCGGCTGGTAGTAGAGGATGAATTCGTTCTGCTCCATGGCATGGCGCAGGTCGCTCTCCAGCTCCAGGCGTTCCAGGGCGCTGGCGTTCATCTCCGCCTGGTAGAACTGGAAGTTGTTCTTGCCGCGCTCCTTGGCGTGGTACATGGCGGTGTCGGCGTTTTTCATCAGCTGGCTCAGCTCGCTGCCGTCCTGCGGGCTGAGGGCGATGCCGATACTTGCGGTAACGAAGAACTCGCGGTTTTCCAGCACGAACGGCCGCACCAGGCTGCCGAGGATGTTCTCGGCCACGTGGATGGCGCGGTTGAGTGCCATCTCGCGGGTCGCGCGCGGTTGCAGCAGCAGGGTGAACTCGTCGCCGCCCATGCGCGCCACGGTGTCGTCGTTGTCCACACAGGCCAGCAGGCGCTGGGCCATGTCCTTGAGCATGCGGTCGCCGGCAGCGTGGCCGAGGGAGTCGTTGATCGGCTTGAAGCGGTCCAGGTCGAGGAACATCAGCACCACCCAGGCCTTTTGCCGCTCGGCCTGCTGCAGTGCGTTGTACAGACGGTCCTGGAACAACGTGCGGTTGGGCAGGTGGGTGAGGGCGTCGTAGTAGGCCAGGCGGTGGATGCGCTGTTCGCTGGCCTTGCGCTCGCTGATGTCGGTGAAGAAACACACGTAGCTGGCCAGGTCGCCTTCGTCGTCAAGCACTGCGGTAATGCCGACCCAGGCCGGGTAGTGGTCGCCGTCGCGGCGCTTGAGCCACATTTCGCCCTCCCAGCTGCCGCGCTGATAAAGCTGCTTCACCACGTAGCGCAGGTGGCCTTCCTGCTGCTCGTCGACGGTAAGCATGCCCGGCAACTGGTCGAGCACCTCGCTGACGGCGTAGCCACTGACGCGGCTGAACGCTTCGTTGGCCTGGACGATATAGCCCGCCGGGTCGGTGATGAGGATGGCCGAGGTGGAGTGCTCGAATACCGTCGCGGCCATGCGCAGGTCTTTCTCGGCACGGCGTTGCTGGCTGATGTCGCGGCCAACCCCGAGCACGCCTTCGAAGCGCTCTTCATCGTCCCACACCAGCACCAGGCGCAGTTCGATGGGGATCTTGCGGCCATCGGCGCGCAGGCAGTCGAAAAGGAACAGCTGGGTGGGCAGTTGGTTGCGTAGCTGGGCCAGCTGGGCCGGGTCGCCCATGGCCTTGCTGACGCGCTCCATCAGGCTATAGATGCCGGTGAGCTGGGACGGGTTGGCGATGATCGACTGCCAGCCGTTGGCGAAGATCCAGTCGGCCTGGTAGCCCAGCACGCTTTGCACCGAGGGGCTTACGTAGTTGAGCTGGAGCAGGTTGTCGGTGGAGAAGATCACGTCGCTGATGCTTTCGGCGAGCATGCGGTAGCGCTGCTCGCTGTCGCGCAGCGACTGGCTGGCCTCGATCTGCACCGTCACGTCCTTACCCACGCCGATGATGCGTGTCACCAGGCCGTCGGCGTCACGGGTCAGCACTTGTTCGCGGATGTCGTAGCAGCGCCAGCCGCCATCGCGGTGGCGGAAACGCAGCTGGCAGTGCAGCGGCTGGTCATGGCCGCTGTCCCGCTGTTGCTGGCGCAGCGCCTGGTAGTGCGTGGCATCCTCGGGGTGCAGCAGCAGCTCCCAGAAGCGCTCGCCCATCTGCGCCAGCTCGGTACGGTCGTAGCCCAGGGTCTGGCCGAGGTGGCGGTTGCTGAAGATCATGCGCTGGCTGAGCACGTCCTGCACATACAACTGGTCGGGCACGGTGCGCACCACGTCCGACCAGAAGCTCTCGCGCTCCAGCAGCGACAGCTCCACCTGCTTGCGGCTGGTGATGTCGCTGATGCTGAGGATGACCGCCTGGTAGTCGCGGCGCTGCTGCGGCAGGCGGGCCATCAGCCACAGGTGCAGCTCGCCACCCAGCGGCGCCGGCAGGCGCACCTCCAGCTCCAGCAGCGGGCGCTGCTCGATCAGCGCGTCGATCAGTTGCATGCCGATGCTGTCGCGGCCATCGCCAGTGCCATCGATCAGGCGCTGCCAGGCACCTTCGTGGCTGTCGATGTTCAACAGTTGGCGGGCCACTTGGTTGATCTCGGTGATCTTCAGCTCCAGCAGCAGCGAGCGGCGCAGGTTGGGGTCCAGGGCCAGGCTGTGTTTGAGCGCGGCACGGTTGCGCAGGTGGTAACGGTCGAGTTGGCCGGGCAGGCTGGACAGGTCGAGCACACACAAGGCCACGCCGGTGCCTTCGAAGATTTCCTGATAGCGCCGGCGGTCGTCCTGCAGCGCCCGTTGGCGGCGGCGCATGTTGACCAGGGCCAGCATCGGCAGCAGGGCGCAGAACAGCACCAGCAGGCATTTGCCGAGCAGCGCCGGCAGCAGCTTCTGTTGGGCCAGCTTGGCGTCGAACAGGCCGCGCAACTGCCAGGTACTGTTGTCGATAAAAGCCAGCATCACGCTTTGCAGCGGTTCGTTGCTGGTAACGGCCGGCGCATGGCTTTGCAGTACCTCGCCGTTGCGGCTGTTTTCCAGCAGCCACAGCGGGTGGCCGGCACCATCCAGGTGGAGGGTGAGGGTGCGGTAGTAGTCCGGTGACAGGCGCAGCAGCCAGTAGCCGCGGCCTTGTTCGGTGGCCTGGCGAAGCAGCAGGTAGACGGTGCGGTTGTCGCCCGAATTGGTGAAGAAGTACGGGCTGCCCTGGTTCAGCCTCAGCAGCTCGTCAAGCAAATGGCGGTCGGGGCTGCCGGCCAGGCTGTCGGCCTGCACCTGCCCGGTAGCGTCCAGCCAGGCCATGCTCTGCAGGGCCGGCAGGCGCTCGCGAAGGGTGCCCAGCAGGCTGGGCAGGGCCGAGGGCGTCGGCGCCTTGACGTAGGGCTGCACCACATTCACGGCCTGTTGCGCCTTGAGGGCCATGTTCAGGCTCAGGTGGTCGGCCAGTTCGGCGGTGGCATCCAGGCTCTGTTTGCGCAGGTCAGCCTGGGTATGGTTGAACTGGGCGAACAGCTGCCATAGCAGCAGGCCCAGCAGGATCAGGGCCAGCAGCGCCAGCGCACCCTTGATCGACCCGCGCAGCGAGGCCACGGGCGCCTGTGGCGCGGAACGCAATGTCGACGGATGAGTAAGATTGGTCAAGCGTTGATCCTGCGATTGGGCTGGCGATGGCAGGGATGGATCATGCACGGTGTGTGCCGGTGTCTGGTTGCCAGACCGCGGTGGCGCACTATAAGGCCGGACACCCGAAACGGGCTAGCATGCCTAGGATTATGGCAAAGTGCCAGCCGATGTGACCGGTGGTGCCTGCCCGGTGGTTCGGCAAGCCCCTGCAACCTGTGCGAGAATAGCGCCCGCTTCAAATGACAACGCATCGGAGATGTTCGGTTTTGGTTACTCACTTTTCCTCCAATGGCCTCGATTCCGCCTGCGGGCGCAGCAGTCAGACCCTTGTCAGCACTGCCGTGACCGAGGACGTATCCTGCAAGTCTTGCCAGCGTTCGCTGAGCAAACCCGAGGCGGCAGCTGTCGCCAAGAGCAAGAGCCCATCGCTGGCCGAACTGCGCAAGACCGCCAAGGCGGCAGTTGAGCCGGCTGTTACCGTGGCCGAGGTCAAGCCGGCGGCCAAGGTTGTCAGCGTGCCTGCGGCCGCCAAACCGGCCAAAGCTGCCGAGCAGCAGCCGGCTCGTAGCGGTGGCTTCAGCGTGAAGTCCGCCTGGGCCGCGCGCCTGGCCGAGCAGGGCGACCGTTGCCGCTTGCCGCGGGGCAAGGCCAAGCAGCGTCACGTCTGAGTCATCTGCAGCTGTACCGGCCCTTTCGCGGCTAAAGCCGCTCCCACAGGGATTATCACTGCCTTCGAGAACTGTGCAGTACCTGTGGGAGCGGCTTTAGCCGCGAAGAGGCCAGCACAGGCAATAGATTCTCCCCGGTCCTACCCCCCCCACCATCCGCCCCTCCTATGCAACGCCGCGCGTTGGCGTAGAATGGGCGACTTTGTTCAATGACACCCCGTAAATACATCCCCCTGGCCAGCGCGCCGGGGCGATCGTCGATGTCTTTACCTATCTGATTAGAGGGCTTGGTTTTGGCTCAATACGTCTACACCATGCATCGGCTGAGCAAGGTCGTGCCGCCGAAGCGGGAAATTCTCAAGAACATTTCCCTGTCGTTCTTCCCGGGCGCCAAGATCGGCGTGCTCGGCCTGAACGGCGCGGGTAAATCGACCCTGCTGCGGATCATGGCGGGCGTCGACAAGGAATTCGACGGCGAAGCCCGTCCGATGCCCGACATCAACGTTGGCTACCTGCCACAGGAACCGCAACTGGACCCGAACAAGTCGGTGCGCGAAGTGGTCGAGGAAGCGGTCAGCGTGATCAAGGACGCCCAGGCGCGCCTGGACGAGGTCTATGCTGCCTACGCCGAGCCGGATGCCGACTTCGACAAGCTGGCCGCCGAGCAGGCCAAGCTGGAAGCCATCCTGCAGGCCGCTGACGGCCACAACCTGGAGCGCCAGCTGGACGTTGCCGCCGACGCCCTGCGTCTGCCGGCCTGGGATGCACGCATCGAGCACCTGTCCGGTGGTGAGAAGCGCCGCGTGGCCCTGTGCCGCCTGCTGCTGTCGGCCCCCGACATGCTGCTGCTCGACGAACCGACCAACCACCTGGACGCCGACTCGGTGGCCTGGCTGGAGCGCTTCCTGCACGACTTCCCGGGCACCGTGGTAGCCATTACCCACGACCGTTACTTCCTCGACAACGTCGCTGGCTGGATCCTGGAACTGGACCGCGGCGCCGGTATCCCGTACGAAGGCAACTACTCGGGCTGGCTGGAAGCCAAGTCCGAGCGTCTGGCGCAGGAATCCAAGCAGCAGAGCGCCCACGAAAAGGCCATGAAAGAGGAACTGGAATGGGTGCGCAAAGGCGCCAAGGCCCGCCAGTCCAAGTCCAAGGCACGTCTGCAGCGCTTTGAAGAAATGCAGTCGCAGGAATTCCAGAAGCGCAGCGAAACCAACGAGATCTACATCCCGGCCGGTCCGCGCCTGGGCGACAAGGTCATCGAGTTCAAGAACGTCACCAAGGGCTACGGCGACCGCGTGCTGATCGACAACCTGTCGTTCTCCATGCCTAAAGGCGCCATCGTCGGTGTGATCGGTGGTAACGGTGCCGGTAAGTCGACCCTGTTCCGCATGCTGATGGGCAAGGAACAGCCGGACTCGGGCAGCATCGAGATCGGTGAAACCGTGCAGCTGGCCTGCGTCGACCAGAGCCGCGAAGACCTGGACGGCGGCAAGACCGTGTTCCAGCAGGTTTCCGACGGCTCTGACATGATCCGCATCGGCAACTACGAGATCCCGTCGCGTACCTATGTGGGCCGCTTCAACTTCAAGGGTGGCGACCAGCAGAAGTTCGTCAAGGACCTGTCCGGTGGTGAGCGTGGCCGCCTGCACCTGGCCCTGACCTTGAAGGAGGGCGGTAACGTCCTGCTGCTCGACGAACCGTCCAACGACCTCGACGTCGAAACCCTGCGTTCGCTGGAAGAAGCCCTGCTGGACTTCCCGGGCGCGGCGATCGTGATCTCCCACGACCGTTGGTTCCTGGACCGTGTGGCTACCCACATCCTGGCGTACGAAGACGACTCGAACGTGGTGTTCTTCGAGGGTAACTACACCGAGTACGAAGCCGACCGCAAGAAGCGCCTGGGCGATGCTGCTGCCCAGCCGCACCGTGTACGGCACAAGAAGCTGGCCCAGTAAGCCGGTGTTCTGATGCACAAGAATGGGGCCCTTTGTGGCCCCATTTTTGTGCCTGGCTGGAAAGTGGTGCTGGCTTCTTCGCGGGTAAACCCGCTCCAACAGGGATGCCCATAGCTCTCGGGCTTGCGCAGCTCCTCTGTGGGAGCGGGTTTACCCGCGAAGAGGCCAACGCTCATAGCGAATTTGTATACACTTATAGAAAGCGCACCAAATAATTTCAAAAAAACGACATCTCGCCCTATTCCGGTGCGATTGCTTCTTGGTACATTCCTGAAAAAAACCAATAAGTCCAATCCTCTTGGTGAGATGTCTACCATGATCGAATCTGTCGACAATTTCCTCGCGCGCCTGAAGCAACGCGATCCGGCCCAACCTGAATTCCACCAGGCTGTGGAAGAAGTGCTGCGCAGCCTTTGGCCATTCCTCGAGGCCAACCCGCATTACCTGCAGGCCGGCATTCTGGAGCGCATGGTCGAGCCCGAGCGCGCCGTACTGTTCCGTGTGTCCTGGGTCGATGACCAGGGCAAGGTGCAGGTCAACCGCGGCTACCGCATCCAGATGAGCAGCGCCATCGGCCCGTACAAGGGCGGCCTGCGCTTCCACCCGTCGGTCAACCTAGGCGTGCTGAAGTTCCTGGCCTTCGAGCAGGTGTTCAAGAACTCTCTCACCTCGCTGCCCATGGGCGGCGGCAAAGGCGGCTCGGACTTCGACCCCAAAGGCAAGAGCGACGCCGAAGTCATGCGTTTCTGCCAGGCGTTCATGAGCGAGCTGTACCGCCACATTGGCGCTGACCTGGACGTCCCGGCCGGTGACATCGGCGTGGGTGCCCGCGAAATCGGCTTCATGTTCGGCCAGTACAAGCGCCTGGCCAACCAGTTCACTTCGGTGCTGACCGGCAAGGGCATGACCTACGGCGGCAGCCTGATCCGCCCGGAAGCCACCGGCTACGGCTGCGTGTACTTCGCCGAGGAAATGCTCAAGCGTCAGGACAAGCGTATCGATGGCTGCCGCGTGGCGATTTCCGGTTCGGGTAACGTGGCCCAGTATGCTGCGCGCAAGGTCATGGACCTGGGCGGCAAGGTGATTTCGCTGTCCGACTCCGAAGGCACCCTGTACGCCGAAGCTGGCCTGACCGATGCCCAGTGGGATGCGGTGATGGAGCTGAAGAACGTCAAGCGTGGCCGCATCAGCGAACTGGCCGCGCAGTTCGGCCTGGAGTTCCGCAAGGGCCAGACCCCGTGGAGCCTGCCGTGCGACATCGCCCTGCCGTGTGCCACGCAGAACGAACTGGACGCCGAAGACGCCCGCACCTTGCTGCGCAATGGCTGCATCTGCGTGGCCGAAGGCGCCAACATGCCGACCACCCTCGAGGCTGTGGATATCTTCCTGGAGGCCGGCATCCTGTACGCCCCGGGCAAGGCCTCCAACGCCGGCGGCGTGGCCGTGTCGGGCCTGGAGATGTCGCAGAACGCCATGCGCCTGCTGTGGACTGCCGGTGAGGTGGACAGCAAGCTGCACAACATCATGCAGTCGATTCACCATGCTTGCGTGCATTACGGTGAAGAGGCGGATGGCAGCATCAACTACGTCAAAGGTGCGAACATCGCGGGCTTCGTGAAAGTGGCTGATGCGATGTTGGCGCAGGGCGTGGTTTGATCTGAGGCCGTTGGGGCCGCTTTGCGGCCCTTTCGCGACACAAGGCCGCTCCTACAGGTATCGCGCATGTTCAGAAATGACGCGGTCCTTGTAGGAGCGGCCTTGTGTCGCGATGGGCTGCAAAGCAGCCCCCAGGTCCTCAATCTTCACCAAAAACCTCAACCACTTCGATCACCTGCTCCCCCACCGGCCGCCGCCAGACCACTTCATCCCCTGGCCCCGCCCCGAGCAAAGCCCGCCCCAACGGCGAACCCCAGTTTATCAACCCCCGCCCGGCATCCGCCTCATCCTCGCCCACCAGCCTTACTACTTGTTCCTGGTCCTGCGCATCGACATACCGCACCCGGCTGCCAATCTGCACCTTGCTGCGCGACGTCGCCGCCGGCACAACCTGGGCGCTTTGCAATCGCGCGCTGAAGTAGCGCAGGTCCCGTTCGGTATCCGCCAGCCGCTGCTTGTCGCCACGTTCACCTTGTGCCTGCAGTTCGCTGCGCAGGGCATTCAGCTCGGTCACGCGCTCCTGCAGCTGGCGCAGGCCACTGGCGGTCACGTAGTTGGGTTGTTCGCTGACCCGTCGCTCGACCGGCTGATCAGCCTGGGCGGCGGCCTGGTCTTCGTTGACGAATGCTCGGCTCATGCGTGGCCTCCTTTTGCAGGAGACCATCATCGCAGGCCGCCGGTTTCAAGGGATGTCCGTTTGCGACTCAGTTGTGGCGATAGGCGCGTGCGGCGTCGCGGTCCTTTTCCTGCTCCCAGTCGCGCTCGCGCTGGTCCCAGAAGCGCTCGTGGTACTGGCGCTGTTCTTCGCTGTTCTGCATGGCGTGGCACTGGCGAAAGCCGTCGTCCCAGCCGCTTTCGTACTGGCGCTCGTGCAGGTAGCGCGGCACGTCCTTGCGAAAAGCGCCGACCATCAGCCCTGCCGCCTGTCGGCCGCTGCTGCAGCCGTCCTGGAAGCCATCGGCATAGGCGGGGGGATAACCCTGGTGGACCATCTGCTCGTGGGTGGTTTCGCAACCAGACAGCAACAACGCCATGCACACGCCGAACCAGTACCGCGACATAACCACAAAACCCTCCGGTTGATACTGGAAAGTCTAGGTGGCGATTTGTCGGGGAGCCGTTAAAACAGTGTCAAAGAGTCGGTTGGTTCACACTGCTCTGCTGACCTCACTGGCCCATTCGCGGGCACGCCCGCTCCCACAGGATCACCCCAGGATTCGAGGCCAGTGCAGTACCTGTGGGAGCGGGCATGCCCGCGAAAGGCCGCAAAGCGGCCTCAGTAGTGATACCACTTCAACTCCAGCATCACCTCGTTCTGCGCCGTAGCCAGGTGGCTGAACTCTCGCGAAGCACTCAACCGCAGGCCCAGGTTCTGGCTGATCTCCCATTGCTGGTTCAGGCTCATACTGCGCCGTACTTCGCCATTGGTGAAATAATCGCCCTTGGCCTCCAGCGTCATGTTGCCCAGCCCGTTGCGCCACAGCAGCCCGCCATTGAAGCCCGCCGCCGGGGCGATGAACTGGGCAAAATCATTGTGGTGCTCGACCCGCACCGTGCCCAGGGCAAAGCCCAGCAACCCGTCGGCCAGTTGCCAGGTGCCGCCGGCCCCGCCGTTCACATGGCTTACCAGCACTTCGTCATCATGCTTGCCCGGCACGCGCTCCAGCCCGCCGGCCACCTGCCACGACCAGGGCTTGAGCAGCTCGTTGCGCGGTGTCAGCGAGCGGATGGTGGCCAGGTCCAGGCGCTGCACCTGCCAGTCATTGCCTTCGTACTGGCGCAGCTTCAGCTGCAGGATCTCGATCTGCGCCCCCAGCGGGAAGCCATAGGCGTTGTCATTCAGGTCGTGGTAGGCCATGCGCAGGCCGTACTCGGCGTAGGCGCGGTCTTCGCGGGTGCCTACGCCCAGCTGCCAGGTGCGCGAGTCATGGCCGTCCTCGGGCAGGCCTGGGCGCTCGATGTGCAGGGGCGGGGGCGGGTTGCTGTTGATTGCCCGCAGCAGTTCGAAGCTGCGTTTCGCCTGCCCAGGGTCACGCTCCTGGCCATTGGCACGGTAACGCTCCAGACGGTACGCGGCGTCCTGCACCAGCGCCTGGCGCTGGCGGGGGAGGGCCTTGAATTCGGGGCTCTGCAGTTGCCCGGTGTCGGCACTTACAGCCAGCACCTGGCGCTTTTCGTCGTGATCGAGCGGCTCGGCCCGGGCCAGCAGTTCACGTTCGCGAGAGGGGCGGTACGTCTCGCTGGCGACCATGCCGGACTGCTTCACGGCTTTCACCGTGTCGGTCGGGATGGCGGTCAGCGGGAACTGCGAGGTCAGGTCAAGGCCCGGCCGGGCCACCTGCAGCAGCTCCAGCAGGCGGTACGAGCAGTTCTCATCGAAGAAGAAGTAGTCGAACTGGATCTGCTTCAGCTCCCACACATGTTCGACCATGCGCCCGGTTTCTTCCGGGGTCAGGTCCAGTTGGTACTCCCACAGGTCGCGGTTTTCCAGGCTGCGGTATTCGGACAGTTTCTCCTGGTAGGGCATCAGCGCGAACAGGCCCGGGTAGCCACCCATCAGGCCCTTCCAGGCATACAGGATACTGTTGTCGCTGCCTTCGATGTAGGCGCCGAAGTTGATTGCGTAGCTCAGCAGCGTGGTGTCGTCGCTGCGGGTGTTGGACTGGTCGATGCGCAGCAAGGTGTGGCCGAACATCGATGACGGGCTGTTCAGGTAGGCCGCCGGGAAGATCAGCGCCGCACTGTGTGGGTCGATCGACTGGTACCAGGTGGTGAACTCCTGGCAGTCAGGTTGCGGCAAGTCTTGCAGGTCGAGCTGTTCGCGCAGCCAGCGGGTGCGCGCCGGGAATACGCACTGGGCATGTTTGTCACCGAGGCTGGCCGGGGCGTACAGCGCTTCGATCGTGGCTTGCAGCTCTTGGTCGGGGTGGTGCGCGCCGTCCTCGGCAAGGAAGAACGCATCATCATCCACGTAGCTGCGCCAACCACCCAGCTTGGCGGTTTCGTAATGGCCCAGGGCAATCCAGTAAGGGGTGTTGGCCAGTTGCTGGACACGGCCTTGGTCCAGCACGGGCGCGGCATGAACAGGGGCGCAGGCACACAGCGCCAGGGATACGAAGCGTTTGAGCATGTCGGGCAACTACTTCTTAACGATGCCGAAAAAAGGCGAAACCCGCCCCGGGGCCGGGGCGGGAGGAGCTGCACTCAGGCCTCGGTTGCGTATTTGGCCAGGCGTGGGTCGTTCTTCAGAACAGCCAGGGTGTTGCTATGGACGGTTTCGGCAGTGACGTCGGCGCTGCTGAAGATCTGGTTGAAGTGCTGATGGGTGACCGATGCGAAGTAGCCACGGTCTTCCGGCGCCACGCCGAGAACCACGGCATAGGTGGTCAGTGCTTCGCCTTGGCCCATGGCCATGTCTTCGGAAAGCTCATTCATCATGCCGTTCATGGCGAACCAGGACTTGCCGCCGTAGGTCAGCGACGCTTTGGTCGAGCAGCCGTTGGTGCCGGAGGTCATGCCGAAGGTGGCGTTACCGGAGGTGCCGTTGGTGGTGGAAGCCAGGAAGTGTGCCGGAGTGCCGCGCTGGCCTTCGAACAGCATGTTGCCCCAGCCGCAGTTCGGGCCGCCTGGCGCTTCGGCCATGGCATTGATCGAGACCACGGTGAACAGAGTACCCAGAAGAATCCGTTTCATAGCATTTGTTCTCTATTTGACTTAACCAAGGGTCAGGGTTTCTGGCAACTCGGTTGCCAGGTCGGGAAAGCTTTTCACCCACCCGCGCAGCTTGGAGTTTAGGCACGATCTAAGAGTTGCGTTGTTGATTGCGAAAAATTTGCTGTTGCATGACCCGCACCGGCTGCGACATAAAGTCCCGCGGAGCCTTGCAAGGCGCGCGCGGGCAGCGCCAGAATGCTGCGTATCTGCCCCGCCGAAGTAAGGAAACCCAATGCCCGATCCTGTCGCTGCGCGCCTGCGTCTCGCGCCTGAAGCCCTGACCCGGCGTTTCTCCCCCGAGCAGTTTGCCTTTACCAATACCGACGATCTGGAGCCGTTTCGCGGAGTCCTGGGCCAGGAGCGTGCTGTCGAGGCCCTGCAGTTTGGCGTGGCCATGCCGCGCCCTGGTTACAACGTGTACGTGATGGGCGAGCCCGGCACCGGCCGCTTCTCGTTCGTCAAGCGCTACCTCAAGGCCGAGGGCAAGCGTCAGCAGACCCCGGCCGACTGGGTTTACGTCAACCACTTCGATGACACGCGCGAACCCCGCGCACTGGAATTGCCGTCCGGCACCGCCGGGGCGTTCATCGCCGACATGAACGGGCTGATCGACAACCTGTTGTCGACCTTCCCTGCGGTATTCGAGCACCCGTCGTACCAGCAGAAGAAAGGCGCCATCGACCGCGCCTTCAACCAGCGTTACGACCGCGCCCTGGATGTGATCGAGCGCGCCTCGCTGGAAAAGGACGTGGCCCTGTACCGCGACGCCAGCAACGTCGCCTTCACCCCGATGGCCGACGGCAAGGCGCTGGATGAAGCCGAATTCGCCCAGTTGCCGGAAGAGGTGCGCGAGCAGTTCCACGAGGATATCGCCCTGCTCGAGGAACGCCTGAACGAAGAGCTGGCCAGCCTGCCGCAATGGAAACGCGAGTCGAACAACCAGCTGCGCCAGCTCAACGAGGAAACCATCACCCTGGCCCTGCAGCCGTTGCTGGCGCCGCTGTCGGAGAAGTACGCCGAGAACGCTGCGGTCTGCGCCTACCTGCAGTCGGTGCAGCTGAACCTGCTGCGTACCGTGGTCGAGCAACTGGTCGATGACAGCAAGACCGACGCGGCTGCGCGCAAGCTGCTGGAAGAGCAGTACGCGCCAAGCCTGGTGGTCGGCCACCACGCCGACGGCGGTGCGCCGGTGGTGTTCGAGCCGCACCCGACCTACGACAACCTGTTTGGCCGTATCGAATACAGCACCGACCAGGGTGCGCTGTACACCTCTTACCGTCAGCTGCGCCCAGGCGCGCTACACCGCGCCAACGGCGGCTTCCTGATTCTGGAAGCCGAGAAGATGTTGGGCGAGCCGTTCGTCTGGGACGCGCTCAAGCGTGCGCTGCAGTCGCGCAAGTTGAAGATGGAGTCGCCACTGGGCGAGCTGGGGCGGGTGGCTACCGTCAGCCTGACGCCGCAGATGATCCCGCTGAACATCAAGCTGGTCATCATCGGTTCGCGCCAGCTTTACTACGCGCTGCAGGACCACGACCCGGACTTCCAGGAAATGTTCCGGGTGCTGGTGGACTTCGACGAAGACATGCCCATGGTCGATGAGAACCTGGAGCAGTTCGCCCAGCTGTTGCGCACCCGCACCAACGAAGAGGGCATGGCGCCACTGACCAGTGACGCGGTGGCGCGTCTGGCCACCTACAGCGCCCGCCTGGCAGAAAACCAGTCGCGCCTGTCGGCACGTATCGGCGACCTGTTCCAGCTGGTCAGCGAAGCTGATTTCATCCGCCAGCTGGCCAGTGACGAAATGACCGACGCCGGGCACATCGAGCGTGCGCTCAAGGCCAAGGCCACCCGCACCGGGCGTGTTTCGCAGCGGGTGCTGGACGACATGCTCGCCGGCATCATCCTGATCGACACCGAAGGCGCGGCCATCGGCAAGTGCAACGGCCTGACCGTGCTGGAAGTGGGTGATTCGGCGTTCGGTATGCCGGCGCGTATCTCCGCCACCGTGTACCCGGGCGGCAGCGGTATCGTCGACATCGAGCGTGAGGTCAACCTCGGGCAGCCGATCCACTCCAAGGGTGTGATGATCCTCACCGGCTACCTGGGCAGCCGCTATGCCCAGGAGTTCCCGCTGGCGATCTCGGCGAGCATCGCCCTGGAACAGTCCTACGGCTATGTGGACGGTGACAGCGCCTCGCTGGGCGAAGCCTGCACGCTGATCTCGGCCTTGTCGCGCACGCCGCTCAAGCAGTGCTTCGCTATTACCGGCTCGATCAACCAGTTTGGTGAAGTTCAGGCGGTGGGTGGGGTCAACGAGAAGATCGAAGGCTTCTTCCGCCTGTGCGAGGCGCGTGGCCTGACCGGCGAGCAGGGAGTGATCATCCCGCGTGCCAACGTCGCCACGCTGATGCTCGACGAGCGTGTGCTGCAGGCAGTGGAGAACGGCATGTTCCACGTGTACGCGGTCAGCCAGGCCGACGAGGCGTTGAGCCTGCTGGTGGGCGAGGAGGCCGGTGTGCTGGATGACAAGGGCCAGTTCACCGAAGGCAGCGTCAACGCGCGGGTGGTGGAGCGCCTGCGTGAGATTGCCGAGATGATCAGCGAGGAAGAAATCGAGAAGGCGGAGAAAGAGCGCCTGGAAGAGGTGATTGCCCAGGCCAAGCCGGCCTGAGTCAAGAAACCGGCGCTGGCGGCGATGTGCTACCGTTCAGCGCCGGTTTTCCATCTTTCTGTACCGTTCTTCTATGCTGGAACTTAAGGACGGTAACAGCGTTCAGGATGGAAACAGCCTGAGGTTCAGGCTGAACAAGGCTTATTGGAGGGGGCGCGGCCATGCGCAATCTCAGCCTCACACGCCAGTGCCTGGGCCTGGTGACCCGCATCGAATGCAGCATCCGTCCGCTGGCCGGGGATAACGGCATGTGGACGCTGCTGTTCGCCGCCGGCATGGCCGGTGAACAACCGTCCGCGATCAAGGCCCAAGGGCCGTTCCATGGGCCGCTGGTGGCCGAATCTGTGCTCAATGCCATTGTCGACAGCTTGACCTTGCATGGGTACCAGGTGGCCGAGGATCCGCAGATCTGGTGTTTGCATTTGCAGGCGCAGTTGCGGCGGATCAACGGTGAGCGGTGTCGGAATCTTGGGGATTACCAGTTTCATCCTGAGACCTGATTGATGCAGGGGGCCGCTTTGCGGCCCATTCGCAGCACAAGGCTGCTCCTACAAGCGAATGGGCTGCATGGCAGCCCCGGGCTTTTGCTGTAACAGGTGGCTGGCTATACTCGCCGTCGCTTTTTTAGTCACCTGATGAGTCCCGACACTCCATGGAACGTATCCTCGAAAATGCGATGTATGCCTCGCGCTGGCTGCTCGCCCCCATCTACTTCGGCCTGTCCCTCGGCCTGCTGGCCCTGGCGCTGAAATTCTTCCAGGAAGTGGTCCACGTCCTGCCCAACGTCTTCGCCCTCAGCGAAGCCGACCTGATCCTGGTGATCCTGTCGCTGATCGACATGTCGCTGGTGGGCGGCCTGCTGGTGATGGTGATGATCTCCGGCTACGAGAACTTCGTCTCGCAACTGGACATCGACGAGAGCAAGGAAAAGCTCAACTGGCTGGGCAAGATGGACTCTTCGTCGCTGAAGATGAAGGTTGCCGCATCGATTGTGGCCATTTCGTCCATCCACCTGCTGCGGGTGTTCATGGACGCACAGAACATCTCCACCGATTACCTGATGTGGTACGTGATCATCCACATGACCTTCGTGGTCTCGGCATTCTGCATGGGTTACCTGGACAAGCTGACCAAGCACTGAACCTTTCAGGCCTCTTCGCAATCCCTGTGGGAGCGGGCAAGCCCGCGAAGAGGCCGGCACGGTCCAACTGACGAGCGGCGTCAGTCATGCCTTGTGCATTCGCCCTTTCTGTACAAAAAATGAGCTCTCATGCGTGGTTCCCATCGCGAGGTGCTCTCATGAACCTGCATCAGCTCAACACCGAGGCCAGGGCTGGCCATGTCGACGAACTGAACCTGATCGCCATCGAAGGCGGTGACTACCTTCTCGAAGCGCGGATCAAAGGCCACCCCCATCCTCTCTCCGACACACGTGGTGAACGCTTGCGCGTGCATTCGGTGGAGGATGCACGCAAGTTGCTGCAAACCATCCCCATGGTCTCGATGAACCTGGTGCACTGGTCGGTGCAGGACGAAATGTGCGGCATGGGCACGCACCCGGAAGAAGACTTGAAGGTGCCGATTTCCCAGCGCTCGGCCTGGTAGCTGCTCGCAGCGCCCCAGTGTGCTAGGCTGCTCGCCCTTTTCATCAAGGGCGCGGCTTCACTGCGCCCTGCAGTGGAGCACGACAATGTCCGAACTCAACCTGTCCACCGACGAAACGCGCGTCAGCTACGGCATCGGCCGTCAGCTGGGCGGCCAGCTGCGCGACAACCCGCCACCGGGCGTCAGCCTGGAAGCCATCCTGGCTGGCCTGACCGATGCCTTCAACGGCGCCGACAGCCGCGTCAGCGAAGCCGACCTGTCGGCCAGCTTCAAGGTGATCCGCGAAGTGATGCAAGCCGAAGCAGCTGCCAAGGCTGAAGCCGCTGCTGCCGCTGGCAAGGCATTCCTGGTCGAGAACGCCAAGCGTGACGGCATCACCACCCTGGCTTCGGGCCTGCAGTTCGAAGTACTGACCGCAGGTGAAGGCGCCAAGCCGACCCGCGAAGACAATGTGCGCACCCACTACCACGGCACCCTGATCGACGGCACTGTGTTCGACAGCTCCTACGACCGTGGTCAGCCGGCTGAATTCCCGGTAGGTGGTGTGATCGCTGGCTGGACCGAAGCCCTGCAGCTGATGAACGCTGGCAGCAAATGGCGCCTGTACGTGCCGAGCGAGCTGGCCTACGGCGCCCAAGGCGTTGGCAGCATCCCGCCGCACAGCGTGCTGGTGTTCGACGTCGAGCTGCTCGACGTTCTGTAATGCCCTCGGGGCCGCTTTGCGGCCCATTCGCGACACAAGGCCGCTCCTACAGGGGAACGCATACACCTGTAGGAGCGGCCTTGTGTCGTGATCGTGGGCGAAGCCCTCGCCAGGTCCGTCAGTGCCAGTCTATCCCTCCGGGGCGCAACGCCCGCGCATAGCAGAACAGAAACAGATTCCGCACCAGCTCCTTGAGCACCCCCGGTTCACTCGAGTTCAGCCCGCTCATGTCCAGGTCGCCCTGGTCGCGCAGCTCGTCGAGCGCTTCTTCTTCAAGCACCGCGCACACTTCGCCGGTTTCCCGATGAAGAATGCGCAGGTAGGGGTGAGGGCGGTCCAGCCAGGCGTCGATCAGATAAGTCATGGCTATTCTCCTTGGATAGCAGTCCCAATGAGAATAATTCTTATTATCTGAATAGCAAGCGCCAATTGGCGGTTTTTTGGAAAATCAGACCTTGCGTACGAACTCGGACTTCAGCTTCATGGCGCCGATACCGTCGATCTTGCAGTCGATGTCGTGGTCGCCGTCGCACAGGCGGATGTTCTTGACCTTGGTGCCGACCTTGACCACCAGGGACGAGCCCTTGACCTTGAGGTCCTTGATCACGGTGACGGTGTCGCCATCCTGCAGGATGTTGCCGACCGAGTCCTTCTTCACCACCTCGTCGCTGGCCGCTTCGGCGTCGCCGCTGGCCGACCACTCGTGGGCGCATTCAGGGCAGATCAGCTGAGTGCCATCCTCATAGGTGTATTCGGAGTTGCATTTCGGGCAGGGTGGCAGAGTGCTCACTTCGGTTCCTCAAACAAACAGACGGGCGGTTAAAAACCCGAATTGTATAAGGTATTTTTTCAGAAGTGATTATGTCCGGACAAAAACATAGCGGGCAAGCAAGCTCATACAGGCGACGCAATCCTGTAGGAGCGGGCTTGCCCGCGAATGAAGACGACTCGGTCTATCAGTGAGTACGCGCGACAGCAAACTCGCTCAACTCGACCAGCGCATCACGATATTCGCTGGCCGGCAGCACTTCCAGGCACTGGATGGCACGCTTCACATAGTCACGCGCAAGCTCCGCCGTGTACTTCAGAGCACCCGACTCCTCGACTGCCACGCGAATCTGCTCCAGGTCTTCCAGGCCACCCTTCTGGATCGCCTGGCGCACCAGCGCAGCCTGTTCGGCGGTGCCTTCGCGCATGGTGTAGATCAGCGGCAGGGTAGGCTTGCCTTCGGCCAGGTCGTCACCGACGTTCTTGCCCAGGGTCTGCGAGTCGCCCTTGTAGTCCAGCAGGTCGTCGACCAGCTGGAACGCCACGCCCAGATGGTCACCGAAGGTACGCAGGGCCTCGCGCTGTTCGTCGGTTGCTTCGGCCAGCGCGGCGGCGCTGTGGGTCGAAGCCTCGAACAGCATCGCGGTCTTGCCGCGGATGACCTCCATGTAGACTTCCTCGGTGGTGCTGGCGTCGCGTACCCGCGACAGCTGCAGCACTTCACCCTCGGCAATCACGCGGGTGGCCTTGGACAGGATCTGCATGACCGGCATCGAGCCCAGTTCGACCATCATCTCGAACGAGCGCGAATAGAGGAAGTCGCCCACCAGCACGCTCGGCGCGTTGCCCCACAGGGCATTGGCGGTGGAGCGGCCACGGCGCATGCCGGACATGTCGACCACGTCGTCGTGCAGCAGGGTAGCGGTGTGCAAGAATTCGATGGTGGCAGCCAGCAGGCGCAGGTCGTCGCCTTCGCGGCCCAGGGCCTTGCCACACAGCAGCACCAGCAGGGGGCGCAGGCGCTTGCCACCGGCGGACGTGATATAGTCGCCGATCTTCGATACCAGCGGCACGCGCGAGGTCAGCTGCTTCTTGATGATCTCGTCGACGGCGCTGAAATCATCAGCCACCGCGCGGTAGAAGGATTGGGGTTGCATCGGCTGCTCCAGTGAGGTTGCGCGGCATGCTAGGTCGCGGGTCCCGGTGTGTCAAGGCGCGGTGCCAGCGCCCCGGGGGCGGCACTTGCAAGCAAAACCGCGGTTGCGTACAATCGCGCACCCTAACTTCCTGGGCAGCACCTGCCTTACGCAATTGCGCCGGGCCGTTCCAGCCCTGTGCAGCCATGCCAGCCAATACTCATCATATAAAGCGCTGGGTGAGCAGGATTATCGGAGAAATACCATGTCTTACGCAGTAATCGTTACCGGCGGCAAGCAGTACAAAGTCGCTGAAGGTGAATTCCTCAAGATCGAAAAACTGGAAGTCGCCACTGGCGAATCCGTGACCTTCGATCGCGTCCTGCTGGTCGCCAACGGTGAAGAAGTCACCATCGGTGCTCCAGTTGTTGCTGGCGCTAAAGTAGTGGCCGAAGTCGTTTCGCAAGGCCGCCACGACAAGGTTCGCATCATCAAGTTCCGTCGTCGTAAGCACCACATGAAGCGTATGGGCCACCGCCAGTGGTTCACCGAGATCAAAATCACCGGTATCCAGGCTTAATCCCCTAGATCCCCTGAATTTATTTGGAGAATTGAACCATGGCTCACAAGAAGGCTGGTGGTAGTACTCGTAACGGTCGCGACTCAGAATCGAAACGCCTTGGCGTGAAGATGTATGGCGGCCAGGTTATCAAGCCAGGCAACATCATCGTCCGTCAGCGCGGCACCGAATTCCACGCTGGCTACGGTGTTGGCATGGGCAAGGATCACACCTTGTTCGCCAAGATCGAAGGCGTGATCAAGTTCGAGAAAAAAGGCGAGTTCATGCGCCGTTACGTGAGCATCGTCGCCGCTTAATCGCGACGTCGCTCCAGAAGCCCCGTCATGCGACGGGGCTTTTTCGTTTGTGGTGAGCCTCTTGCAAAGCTGTTTGTATGGGCTGCCGGCGTGGGTTTCTACGGTCGTACGGGGCCGCCGCGCTCATTTTTGCAAGAGCCTCAGGTTTTTCAGGTATTCAACTCGCCAGTAGGCGAGAGGCGGTTTTGAATGAAGTTTGTTGACGAAGTATCCATTCGGGTCAAAGCCGGTGACGGTGGCAACGGTTGCATGAGCTTCCGTCGCGAGAAATTCATCGAGAACGGTGGCCCCAACGGTGGTGACGGTGGCGACGGTGGTTCGGTGTACATGATCGCCGACGAAAACCTCAACACCCTGGTCGACTATCGCTACACCCGTCACCACGAGGCCCAGCGTGGCGCCAACGGCGGCAGCACCGACTGCACCGGCAAGAAAGGCGACGACCTGTACCTGCGCGTGCCGGTCGGCACTACCGTGATCGACGCCTCCACCCAGGAAGTGATCGGTGACCTGGTCACCCCGGGCCAGAAACTGATGGTCGCCCAGGGCGGCTGGCACGGTTTGGGCAACACCCGCTTCAAGTCCAGCACCAACCGTGCACCGCGCCAGACCACCCCGGGCAAGCCAGGTGACCAGCGTGACCTGAAGATGGAAATGAAGGTGCTGGCTGACGTCGGCCTGCTGGGCCTGCCGAATGCCGGCAAGAGCACCTTCATTCGCTCGGTTTCGGCCGCCAAGCCGAAAGTGGCCGACTACCCGTTCACCACCCTGGTGCCGAACCTGGGTGTGGTCAGCGTCGACCGCTGGAAGAGCTTCGTCATCGCCGACATTCCTGGCCTGATCGAAGGTGCTTCCGAGGGCGCCGGCCTGGGTATCCGCTTCCTCAAGCACCTGGCGCGTACCCGCGTACTGCTGCACCTGGTGGACATGGCGCCGCTGGACGGAAGCAGCCCAGCCGATGCCGCCGAAGTCATCGTCAACGAGCTGACCCGCTTCAGCCCGTCGCTGGCCGAGCGTGAGCGCTGGCTGGTGCTGAACAAGGCCGACATGGTCATGGATGACGAGCGCGACGAGCGGGTCAAGGAAGTGGTCGAGCGCCTGCAGTGGGAGGGCCCGGTCTACGTGATTTCGGCCATCTCCAAGCAGGGCACCGAAAAGCTCAGCCACGACCTGATGCGCTACCTCGAAGACCGCGCCGACCGCCTGGCCAACGACCCGGCCTACGCCGAAGAGCTGGCCGACCTCGACCAGCGCATCGAAGACGAAGCCCGTGCCCAGCTGCAGGCCCTGGACGACGCCCGTACCCTGCGCCGTACTGGTGTCAAGAGCGTGCACGACATCGGCGACGATGACGGTTGGGACGATGATTTCGAGGACGACGAAGACGGCCCGGAAATCATTTACGTGCGCGACTGACCGGTTGCAGTACACTAAACGCCGCTCTTTGGAGCGGCGTTTTTGTATCCACGGTATCTACAGATTCGACATAGGTTGGAAGAAGATGCGAAGCAAGGTGACGGGCGCCAAGCGCTGGGTCGTGAAGATTGGCAGTGCTCTGCTGACCGCCGATGGCAAAGGCCTCGATCGCGGTGCCATGGCCGTTTGGGTCGAGCAGATGGTCGCGCTGCGTGAGGCAGGCGTGGAGTTGGTACTGGTCTCCTCCGGGGCCGTGGCTGCCGGCATGAGCCAGCTGGGCTGGACGTCGCGACCGAGTGCGATGAACGAGTTGCAGGCGGCTGCCTCGATCGGTCAGATGCGCCTGGTGCAGGCCTGGGAGTCGAGCTTCGGAGAGCACGGCAAGCACACCGCGCAAATCCTGCTGACCCATGACGACCTGTCCGACCGCAAGCGCTACCTGAACGCCCGCAGCACCCTGCGCACGCTGGTCGACCTGGGCGTGGTGCCGGTGATCAACGAAAACGATACCGTGGTCACCGACGAGATCCGCTTCGGCGACAACGACACCCTGGCGGCGCTGGTGGCCAACCTGGTCGAGGCTGACCTGCTGGTGATCCTCACCGACCGCGATGGCATGTTCGACGCCGACCCGCGCAACAACCCCGAAGCCCAGCTGATCTACGAGGCTCGCGCCGACGACCCGGCACTGGATGCCGTGGCCGGCGGTACCGGTGGCGCGCTGGGTCGTGGCGGCATGCAGACCAAGCTGCGCGCCGCGCGCCTGGCTGCCCGTTCCGGTGCCCACACCATCATCATCGGTGGCCGCATCGAGCGCGTGCTGGATCGCCTCAAGGCTGGCGAACGCCTGGGTACCTTGCTGTCGCCCGAGCGCGGCATGCTTGCCGCGCGCAAGCAGTGGCTGGCCGGCCACCTGCAGACCCGTGGCACCCTGGTGCTGGATGCCGGTGCCGTGCAGGCGCTGCGCCAGGCCAACAAGAGCCTGCTGCCGGTTGGCGTGAAGACCGTGCAGGGCAGCTTCCGTCGTGGCGAGATGGTGGTGTGCGTCGGCCCGGACGGCCTGGAAGTAGCCCGTGGGCTGGCCAACTACAGCGCCCTTGAGGCGCAGAAGATCATCGGCCAGCCATCCGATGCCATCGAAAGCCTGCTGGGCTACAGCGCAGAGCCGGAGTTGGTGCACCGCGACAACCTGGTGCTGGTATGAGCGTGCTGAAGCGGGTAATCGGCGTGGCGGCATTGGTGCTGCCAATGCTGGCCGGGGCCGAGGAAATCGGCCAGGTGTCCACCGTGTTCAAGTTCCTCGGGCCGAATGATCGTATTGTGGTCGAGGCGTTCGACGACCCCAAGGTCGAGGGCGTGACCTGCTACCTGTCGCGGGCCAAGACCGGCGGCGTGAAGGGTGGGCTGGGGCTGGCGGAGGACCGGGCGGAGGCATCGATTGCCTGTCGCCAGGTCGGGCCGATCAACTTCAAGGGTGAGCTGAAGGATGGCGAGGAAGTGTTCAAGGAGCGCACCTCGCTGGTGTTCAAGACCATGCAGGTGGTGCGCTTCCTCGACAAGAAGCGCAATACGCTGGTGTACCTGGTGTACAGCGACCGCATGATCGAAGGCAGCCCGCAGAATGCGGTGACCGCGATTCCGATTCTGCCTTGGGCTCATTGATAGCTTGGTAGATTTTTTGGGAGGCCTTTGGCCTCCATTCGCAGCACAAGGCTGCTCCTACATTGATCGGCGTATGCATACCTTGTAGGAGCAGCCTTGTGCTGCGAAAGGGCCGCAAAGCGGCCCCACTGCTCCGATATCAGGCCAATTCCTCGGCCTGATGATCCTCACGCACAACCGCCTTCACCTCATCCCGACGGCTGATGAACTTCCAGTCCGCCTCGTCGATGTAGATGCCATTCGGCCCACTGCCACCTTCCAGGTCGATCGCCACGCGCGCAGACACCTGCGGCTTCACGCTCGCCAGGATCGGTACGAAGCCCAGCTGCAGGCTGGTCTCCAGCAGTGCAGCCTGGTTGCGTTCGTCGATGTCCGCCGCTTCGTCCAGGTAGTACGGCAGGCGGATACGCCCGGCCAGGTCGCGGTCCATCAGGTGCAGCAACAGGTACATGTTGGTCAGCGCCTTGATGGTCATGGTGGTGCCGTTGGATGCCGCGCCGTCGATGTCGGCATGGATCACCGGCTGGCCGTTGACCTTGGTGATCTCGAACGCCAGCTCGAACAGGTCCTTCAGGCCCAGCTGGTTGTGGTTGGCCGCCACCAGCCGTGCCAGGTATTCCTTGGCCTCTTCGTTCTTGTTGTCCTGCTCGGCGCTCTGGGTCAGGTCGAATACCGACAGGGTTTCGCCTTCTTCGTACTGACCAGCGCTGTGGATGATCTGGTCAATGTGCTTGAGCGCTTCCTTGTTCGGCGCCAGCACCACGCGGAAGCTCTCCAGGTTGGATACCTGGCGCTTGTTGATCTCGCGGTTGAACAGGGCCAGCTGGTGCTCGAGGCTGTCGTAGTCGCTGCGGATGTTGCGCAGGGTTCGGGCGATGTCGGTGACCGCGGCGCGGCGGGCCTTGGCCAAGGTCAGGGCTTCGTCGGTGCGGTGCGCGTAGGCATTTACCAGCAGCTGCAGGCGGCGCTCCATGTCGTCTTCGCTGTCGAACTTGGCCACGCCTTTCAGGCGCACCTGGGCGTACAGCGCCTCGATCTGGTTGTCCACCCGCTGCAGGCTCTGCCAGCTGTCCTGGTAGTCGTTGAGCAGTGGCAGCAGGTTGTCCATCGAGTCGTCGATGGCTTCCATGTACGGCGTGCCGTAGGGCAGGTCGGCCGGCAGCAGCTGGCGACGGCGCAGGGCGTCTTCCAGGGTGCGCTGTTTGGCCTCGAGGTCGCCGATCTGCCGGCCGACCAGCTGCAGCTTGGCCGACAGCTGCTGGACACGTTCAGTGAAGGCGTCGCTGGAGCGTTTGAGTTCGTCCTGGGCGGCTTCGAGCTGCGACAGCTGCTCCAGCTTCTCGGGCTCTTCGGCGGCCAGGGTTTCG
Source organism: Pseudomonas sp. ABFPK (assembly GCF_001586765.1). Classification (NCBI taxonomy): domain Bacteria; kingdom Pseudomonadati; phylum Pseudomonadota; class Gammaproteobacteria; order Pseudomonadales; family Pseudomonadaceae; genus Pseudomonas; species Pseudomonas sp. ABFPK. The sequence continues at coordinate 202,584 of NZ_LQXW01000034.1, forward strand.
CTGCGGCGGAAGTCTTCCAGCGCTTTCTGCGCGTCCAGTACCTCCTGGTACAGGGCCTCGGTCTGCGCCTTGGAGGCGGAGCGGTCGGCGGCCACGGCTTGCTGGGTCTTGAGCTGCTTCAGCTCTTTTTCCAGGCGCTCTTTCTGGTCACGCAGGGCGGCACGGTCGGCCAGGGCCTGCAGTGCCGGTGGGTCGATGTGCGACAGGTCGATGGACAGGCCCGGGGCTTCGAAGCGTTCGCCCTTGAAGCCGTCGAGCACCGCTTCCAGCGATTTTACCCACAGGTCGCTGTCGTCCAGTTCGATACCGCGGTCACCCAGCGGCAGGCTGAACAGCGCGCCATTGAACAGGCGCATCAGGCGGTCGACGTCCTGCTGCGAGAACTCTTCGCGCAGGCGGGCGTGGCTGTTGTTGTCGGCGTGGTCGAGCTGTTGCTTGACCTGCTTCAGGCGCTTTTCCAGGTCGCGGACGCGTTCGTCCAGGTCTTCGGCGCTGAACTGCCGCGACTGGGCCAGGGCGCCGGCCAGTTCGTCGTGGGCGTCCTTGGCCGCCAGCAGTTGCTGCTCCAGCACCTTGACGTCATCGACCAGGGCGAAGCGGTGCTTGAGCACCGACAGCTCGCCCAGCCAGCGCTGGATACCGGTGATTTCACGCTCCAGGCGCATCAGCTCCTGAGTGCCACCGCGCTGGTCGTTCTGCAGGCGGTCCTGCTCGCCACGGTAGTGCTCGGCCTGGATCACCAGCTCTTCCTTGCGCGCCATGGCGTATTCCTGCCAGGTGCCCAGCAGGGTGTCGAGCACTGGTGAAATGCGGTGCAGCTTGCCGCGCAGGATGTCGCGCTGGGCCACGCCACCGGCCAGGGCCTCTACCAGCGGGCCGGCGGCGACCAGGGCGTTGTAGTCCTGTTCCATGCGGCGCACGTCGCGGAAGGCTTCCTCGCACGCGGCGATATAGTCGACGCTACCAGAGCGCAGGCTGTGCTCGAAGGCGTCGAGGAACAGTTGCTTGAGCTTGGCGGCGGTGATTTCGCGCATGTGCAGCAGGTTGATGAACAGCGCGCGGAAGGTTTTCAGGCTTTGCTCGCTGGTCGAGCGCAGCGGGATCATGGTCAGGTCCAGCGGCACCGAGGTGTGGCCACCGACCAGCAGACGACGCAGTTCGTCCGGCTTCAGCTCGTAGGCCTTGATCCCCAGGCGCTCGAGGTTGGTGAACAGCTCTTTCTGGCGCAGGCAGGTGTCGTTCTTCTGGTAGTGAGCCAGGTCCAGTTCGCCCTTGTAGGCAAAGAACTGGTGACCGAAACCGCCGCCCGGGCCGCGGCCGACAACGCCGATGACGTGCGGGCCGTGGGGCAGGCTCAGTTCGCAGAGAATGTACGAGGTGTCGCTGGCGAAGTAGAAGCGGCGCGACTGCTCGAGGCTGTACTTGCCGAAGCTCATGTCCGACATGCGCGCCAGGATCGGGAACTGCAGGGCGTTGATCGACGCCGATTTACCCAGGTTGTTGGCACCGTATACCGACAGTGGGTGCTCCAGCGGGAACAGGCCAAGGCTGTAGCCGGCGGTGTTGAGCAGTGCGAAGCGGCGGATGCCGTAGCGTTCCTGGCTCATGCGTCAATCTCCTGTTGCTCTTCGCGGATGGCCCGGGCCAGGGCTTCCTCTTCGCTTTCCTCGCCCTCGAAGGGGCTGAGGTCGAGCGGGTCGTCGGTGCGGTTGAGTTCTTCGGGGCTTTCTTCCTCGACCAGTACCGGGGTCGGCAGCGGCAGGTCGCTGTGCAGGGTGGCCGCCAGGTCGCGGTCCTGCTGCACGGCCAGGCACACGTCGAGGAAGCGATGCATCGGCGGCAGGAAGCGGTAGATGCCGCCTTCCTCGAAAGCGAAGCCGAGCTGGGTCATGCGGCGCAGGATTTTTTCTTCCAGCTCGTCCACGGTCTGCACTTCGGCCTGCAGGAACAGGTCGCGGTACTTGTCCAGCAGCGAGGGCAGTTCGTCACGGCCGATGCTGCCGCCATCGAGCACGGCCATCGGGTCGCGGCCCTGGTCGGCCAGGTGTTCGACCAGGATGAAGGTGAACAGCGACAGGCGCTGCGCGGTCTTGTTGACCTGCGCGGCGGTCATGTCCGGCACGAAGTAGTAGAAGCCACGGGTGTCGCACACCAGTTCGAAGCCCAGGGCCTTGAACAGGGTGCGGTACTGGTCCTGGAAGTTTGACAGCTGGGCGTACAGCTCGGGGTCGCGGCGGCTGACGTGGAAGCCTTTGAACAGCTCGCGGAAGATCGGCGCGAGCTGGGACAGTTCGGAAAGATCAAGATGCATGGGCTGGGCTCGCGTTGGATTCGGTAGGCGCGCTGGCGGCGTCTTCGCGGCTGGAGGTCAGGGCGAACGAGCGCAGGCTGACCAGGTGTTCCTGGGTGATGTACTCGCGGCGGTCGAGGCGTTCGCGCTTGAAGCGCTTTTCCCGCGACAGGCGCGAGAACCAGTACAGCAGCTCGTCGGTGGCGCCTTCGGGTTCCTGCTCCAGCAGCCAGACCATCAGGTCGGGCAGCGGCAGGGCCTGTTCGCAGCGTTCGGCCATTTCCTTGACCGTGCGCGGTGCACGGGGCAGGGCGCCGGACTGGGTCTTGTGGGCCTTGGGGAAGCGTGCCGGCTTGGGCTCGAAGCGGGCCAGGGCGTAGACATAGGCCTCGACCTGGCTGGCGCTGCCGAGGAAAGTGCTTTGCGGGCGGGTGAACATCGGCATGGCCGCTTGCGGTACGGCGTCGATGCCCTTGCGCCGGATCACCGACAGGGCCAGTGCGGCGCCACGGGTCACCGCGTTGTGCCGGCGGGCTTCTTCACGCAGCGGCAGCAGCAGTTCGCGGGCGTGGCGCAGGGTCAGCTGGGCGCTGGTCTGCATTTCCAGGATGCGCGCATGGGTGCGCAGCAGCATGTCGTCGTCGACCAGGTGGCCCAGGCGCGCCTGTTCGCCCAGCAGCTTCAGCAGCACGGTCTCGACCTTGCGCACGCCCTGTTCGAAGGCGCCGTCGGCGTTGACCAGCTGGATCATCGGCTCGACATACTCGTCCCAGGTCGCCAGTACTTCGGCATAGCGCTGGCGCAGCGGGATCTGGCGGTTGCTGGTCTTGGCCCGCTCGGCCACGGCCACCAGTGCCTGTTCGTCGTTGTCGAGCTTCTTCAGTACATCGCGCACGCGCATGTCGAGCAGGCGCAGCTGGCGCGCCAGGTCGTCGCTGTCGCGGTTGTCGAAGGCGTCCTGGATATGCCCGGCCAGGCGCTCCAGGTGGCGCAGGTAGGCTTCGATCTCCAGGCACAGGCCCAGCCGGTGTTCGCGGCGCAGGTAGGCGAGGAAGTCGTGGATCTGCGCGTTGAGCTCGAAACGGTTCGGGCTCTTGGCCACCGGGACCAGGATATCCAGGCGGATCCACACGTCGAGCAGCTGGGTGATGTCCTGCGGGGTGCTCTCGACCTGCTGGCGGGCCACATGCTGACGCAATTCGACCAGGCTCAGGGTGCCCTGGTCGAAACGCTCGCACAGCGGCTCGATCAGGGCCCAGTGTTCGGCTAGGGCGCGCAGGACGCGCTTGGGTTCGATCATTGGCTTCGACTCGTTGCCAAGAAAAAGGGGGCGATTGTACTGCATCCGGGGGGGAGGTTTTCACCCCTTGGTCTGTAATGGGGGATCACCCTTGCTTTGATGAGGGTTTCACTGGCCCTTTCGCGGGCCCGCCCGCTCCCACAGGTACTGCGCAAGGCCCTGTGGGAGCGGGCGGGCCCGCGAAAGGGCCGGTACGGGCAATAAAAATCCGCCGACCAGTTGCGGCACTCGAATGCCAACGGCGTTAGAATGGCCCTTTGTCTTCACCCCTCGGAACCCCGTCCCTTGCTCACCGAACCCCGTCGCCGCGCCTACCTTTCCGCCATGCAAGTGGTGCACTGGCTGCCGCGCGCCGAACTGCCGTTCGCCGCACCGTCGCGGCCCGAGCTGCTGCTGCCGGTGGCACCGGTCGAGGACCTCGACTTCGACGTCAGGCCGCCACCGGCTGCCAACGAGGCGCCAGTCACCCCACAGGCCCGCTCCGGCGAGCGGCCGAAAATCGAGATTCCGCGCCCGGGCAGTGCGCCCAAGCCGGCCACCAAGCCTGTCGAGGCCGAGGAGCAAGCCACGCCACCGCGCCCGGCCATGGTGCCACCCCCGCGCTTCTCGCTGCAGCTGCTGCGAGCCGGCAGCTGCCTGCTGCTGGTGGAGTTGGCCACCGGCCAGCCGTTCCAGAGCCGCGACCCGTCGTACCTGCTGCTCAAGGACATGCTGCGCGCCGCCGGCCTGCCCGACGCACCGCAGATCATCGGCGAGCCGGTGCGCTGGCCGCTGCTGGTGCGCGGCAACATGGACCAGGGCCCGGAGGCGGCGCGCGATTTTGTCCAGGGCTTTGTCCAGGCGCGCCTGGAGGACGCCCCGTGCACCTGCCTGTGGCTGGTCGGCCTGCCGGCGCTGCGCTTTGCCGCCAATGTTGACGGCGAAGCCTATTACCAAACCCTGAAGCTCGAGGGCCTGGGCGAAGCCTGGGCCTTGCCGGGCCTTGAACTGTTGATGGACGAGCCGCAGCGCAAGGCGGACGTCTGGAAAGCCATGCGCCAGCTGATGGCGCGCTGGAAGAGCGTTGAATGAGTGACTCGATCAGCTTCCGCCGGATGACCGAGGCGGATCTGGATGCCGTACTTAAGATCGAATATGCCGCGTTCAGTCATCCCTGGACTCGAGGGATCTTTCAGGATGCGCTCAAATCGTATGAAGTCTGGCTGATGTTCGACGGCCAGCAGCAGGTGGGCCATGGCGTGATCAACGTGATCATCGACGAGGCCCACCTGCTCAACATCACCGTCAAGCCGGAAAACCAGGGCCGCGGCCTGGGCCTGCGCCTGCTCGAGCACCTGATGGTCCGGGCCTACCAGCTCAATGGCCGCGAGTGCTTCCTGGAAGTGCGTGCCAGCAACCAGTCGGCCTATCGTTTGTACGAACGCTATGGTTTCAACGAAATCGGCCGCCGCCGCGACTATTACCCGGTTGCTGGCGGCCGGGAAGACGCCTTGGTGATGGCCTGCACCCTGCTCGAAGATTGAGCAGGGCGGGCTTCAATCACAGGTCCTGTGGCTGAGCCTCCATCGGCTTGGCCAGGTCGCGGAGGCTTCTGGTCACGCTGCCGGTATTGCATTTTGCCGCCGCCTGCTCCGGCGTGTACTTGCGAATGGTGCGGAAGAACAGCTCGCAGGTCTGTTTCTTCTGTGTAACCTGCCACTTGGTCGAGCAGGCATCCAGCGTCAGCTTGGCATCGGCCCGTTGATTGCGCCCCATCCCTGCCTGCCAGCAGGCTGCCGTCAGGTCCTGCCCCATCATTTTCAAGCCGGCAGCATCAGCTGCATCCTGGTCGCCGCCGTGGCTGTCCTTGTTTGCCGCATACCAGATGGCACTAGGGTGGTTGGCACCCAGTACCGGTACCTTGGCACCTGCCTGCGGGCTGATGCTGACCAGGCCCAGCACATTCACCTGCAGCCCGTACTGCTGCTGGATCCAGCTGCGTACCGGCGCGCCGAATGCCACCATCGGCAGAGGCCTGGCGGGGTTTTGCAGAGTCATCTCGCTGACCATGCGCACCTGGTAGTCCTTGAAGTAGCTGTAGGTTTCCTTCAGCGTTTCACCCGCGCTGGCGGGTGCGGCGATGGGGGCGATATCGATGATGGTCTGGTAGGCCGGGGTCTGGCTGGCGTCGACGCCATTGAATGTCAACAGCTCGGCCCAGCGGTCGGTGGTGTTGGAGCGCAGGTAGTCCTGGGCCTGGGTCAGCGAGTAGTCCGGCGGGAAGTGCAGCAGTTCGATGCTGCGGCGGTTCTGCAGGGCCATGCCCAGCGGCAGGAACAGATACCAGTCGTAGGACCATTTGCCGTCCTCGTTCAGCCGGGTGGCCGCCTGATAGGCCAGTTCACCGCTGTCGAGCAGCTTGCGCAGGGGTTTTGCATAGTTGGCGGGTACGCCACTGATGGTTGCGTGCAGGCGATCGTTGTCGCGGCTTACATGCACCTGGGCCGCGGCATGGCCGTCGCGGCGTACGCTCTGAGTCAGATAGTGTTCTACGGTTTGCTCCAGGGTCCAGTCGCGATAACAGATCACGTGACAGTTGTTGGGGAAGGCGAACAGGCGGGTGACGCGCTGGGCGTCGCCCAGGTCGATTCGCGCATCGGCGGCGGCAAGGCCGCTGAAGGCCAGGGCGGCAAGGCTCGGTAATGCCATCTTGTGCATGCTTAACTCCTTGTTGGGCGCAGCCGTATTCGGCAGCGTGGCACATACTGTGGCAAGGGGAGCAGGGATGAAAAGGGCTGGATGGCTGCCGCTGGTGCTGGGCATGTTGGGTGCAGGAGCGCAGGCCGATGAGCGTGATATCTGGTTGTTCGCGCAATGGGCCGGGGACCATCAAACACGGCCATTTCGCGAGATGCTTGTGGATGCCCGTCTTTATGGCGTGGTGCCGATCCATCAGCTGCTGCGTTCGGCTTCGGACTGGAAGCTGTGCCACGCGTCCCCCTTCGCCGTGCCGCCCGCCAGCAACTGGTCGGCAGTGCGCTCGACGCTCTCGCTGATAAAGACGCTTCACGACCAGGGCATCCTGCGTCAGTTCGAGGTGGTTTCAGCCTATCGAGCCCCGCGCCTGAATGCCTGCGCCGGCGGGGCGGCCAACAGCGCCCATACCCGGGCGTTCGCTGTCGATATCCTGCTGCCCGAGTGGGCGGACCCCAACCCGCTGTGCCGGTTCTGGCAGCAATACGGCCAGGCCTGGAACATGGGCCTGGGGCGCTACCCCTCCGGGCGTATTCATGTGGATACCGCGGGTTACCGTACCTGGGGTGGTGACGGCCGTGCGGGTTCGTCGTTCTGTATCAAGCCCAGATGAGCCAGGCAGCTCCTGCATTCGCCCATCACCCACGTGGCGAAGCGCTGGCGCTTGCCGTCGTCTTCCAGCGGCAAGGGGCTGAGCAGGTGGTAGGCCGAGCCGTCACGCACGAAGCCGAACGGTGCCTGCAACTGCCCATTGTCGAGTTCGTCGCGCACCATGAGGGCTGAGGCCATGGCCAGGCCCAGGCCGGCGCTGGCGGCCTGAATCGACAGGTAGAAGTGCTGGTAGTCGCTGCGCTCGGTGTGCCGGACCTGTTGGCCGCTCAGGCGCAGCCAGTTGGGCCAGGCGCCGGGGCGGGTGGCGCTGTGCAGCAGGCGCTGGCCTTCGAGTTGGAGGGGGGCGGTGGGGTGGCAGACCGGGCCGATCCATTCGTCGCAGATCTTCTGGTTGTACAGCTGTTTGTCCCAGTGGAAGTCATCGCGGCGAATTGCCAGGTCGACACCGCTACGTGCGAAGTCCAATGGCCCGCCAGCGGCCACCAGGTGCAACTGCAGGTCGGGATGGGCGGCGTGGAAGCGGGGCAGGCGCGGGATCAGCCAGCGCATGGCGATGGTCGGCTCGCACGACAGCACCAGTACGTTGTCGCGGGCCTGTTGTTGCAAACGCTGCACGGCGCCTTCGAGCTGCTCGAAGATCGCCTGGGTAGTGCCCTGCAAGGCACGGCCGGCAGGGGTGAGGAAAATGGCCCGGTTGCGGCGCTCGAACAACTCCACACCAAGGCTTTCTTCAAGCAGACGCACCTGGCGGCTGACTGCGCCATGGGTGACATGCAGGTGCTCGGCGGCGCGCACGAAGCTCTCGGTCTGGGCGGCTATGTCGAAGTAGCGGAAGGCGTTGAGTGGCGGCAGTTTCATGGCATTCCTGTTTGTCTGTGCCGGCCTCTCGCGGGTAAACCCGCTCCCACAGGTGATGCGCCGCCCCTGTAGGAGCGGGTTTACCCGCGAAGGGGCCGACACAGGCTCTAGATATCTGTGAGGAAAGCTATCAGATTTGCCTCACTATAAATCGATTTTTCCTGGGCTATAAGCTCTCGATAATTACATGGTCTGTGCATTTCCATCGTCTATCGAGAGCCACCAGCATGACCGAACTCATTGCCGTCGCCCTGTTCACCCTGCTTGCCGTCATCAGCCCCGGTGCCGACTTCGCCATGGTCACCCGCAGCAGTTATGCACAGGGCCGCAAGGCCGGGCTGGCTGCCGCCGTGGGCATTGCCCTGGGAGTGCAGGTGCACGTCCTGTACACGGTGCTGGGCATCGCGGTGATCATCAGCCAGAGCCCGACCCTGTTCCTGGGCATGAAAGTGCTGGGCGCGGGTTACCTGGTCTACCTGGGTTTCCAGTCGCTGACCAACACCCGGCGTATCAGCCTCGACGGGGTTGCCGCATCAGCCGCCAGCGTAACGCAGGCCCTGCGCACGGGCTTTCTGACCAACGCCCTCAACCCCAAGACCATGCTGTTCGTGATCAGTGCCTTCACCCAGGTAGTGCAACCGGGCAGCTCGTTGGCGCTGGATTTTGCCTACGGCGCTTTCATGTCGATTGCTCACTGGGTGTGGTTCAGCCTGGTGGCGGTATTTTTCTCCAGTACGGCATTGCGCAAGGCGATGATCGAGCGGCAAAGGCTGGTGGACCGGGTAATCGGCCTGGCGCTGATCGGGTTGGGCCTGGCCGTGGCGGTGACCGGAATGCGTTGAGGTGGCAATTGCATGCCCTGTACGGGAAGGGTGCAGGCCTGTGGTAATTTTCCGCAGGCAAAGAAAAAGGGCTTACCTTGCGGTAAGCCCTTCGTCTTGTTTGGTGGCTACACAGGGACTTGAACCCCGGACCCCAGCATTATGAATGCTATGCTCTAACCAACTGAGCTATGTAGCCGATGGCGCGCATTATTCTCTTGAACGGCCCCCCCTGTCAACACTCATTTCAAAAAAAATTTGCACGCTTTCAAAAACTTAGCGGCCAGGCCCGGGTTCTGCCTTGCCCAACGGCATGTCGCCGGCTTTCAACTGCCCGCTGCGCCAGCCATCGGCGGCCTTGAGGTCGGCTTTCCGTACCGGGCCGATATGCGCGCCATCGAAGGTTACCCGCTCACCCATCGATACCATGCGCTGTTCGCTGCCTTGGATAACCATGGCCTTGCCACTGAGCACCACCAGTTCGTCATGGCCTGCATGGCGGGCGACCTGCAGGCGGGTACCGAACACCTGGATGCGCGCGTCGCCCACTGCTATCTCCATGGCCCTGCCGTCGAGCATCACTTCCAGGTATACCCGGCCCTGCACCAGGTGCAGTTGGCGCGTGCGGCCACGTAGGTCGGCGTTCATCGCACTGGCGCTGCCCAGGTGCAGGGTGGTGCCATCGGCCAGGCGGATGCTGCGGCGTTCACCTGCATCGGTATGCAATTCGCTGCCCAGGCGCTGTATCAGCGGCCAGTACAGGTAGGCGGTAGCGGCCAGCCCCAGGAGGAACAATAGCGCCAGCCATTTGCCCAGATGGCTGCGGTGCGCGTTGATCTGCCGTGGACGGACGCGAACGGGCATTGGGCTCATGGGGTTGGTGTGCTCGCGATTAGGGCCGTTTCGCCCAACGATGACGGGTGTTTTGGCCGAGGATGCTAATTATATTGAGAACCATTTTCAAGTGTGTCGCGGACAAAGGAAATAAAAGGTAGCTATGTATCTATTTGTTTTCCGATAATCGGATCCCAAACTACGGACGGAGATTCAGGCACATGGCTATCAGTAGCGCCTCCACGGCGCCCACCAGTGCGGCGGCGAGCCAAGCCACGCCGCTGGTGATGCGCATAATCGGTTTCTGCGCCCTGGCGCACCTGATCAATGACCTGATCCAGTCTGTGCTGCCGGCGATCTACCCGATGCTCAAGGCCAACTACGACCTGAGTTTCGCCCAGATCGGCATGATCACCCTGACGTTCCAGATCACCGCCTCGCTGCTGCAGCCTTGGGTCGGCTTCTTTACCGATCGCCGACCGGCACCGAACCTGCTGCCACTGGGCACCCTGTGTACCCTGGTGGGTATCGTGATGCTGGCCTTCGTCGGCAGCTTCCCGATGATTCTGCTGGCCTCGGCCCTGGTGGGTATCGGCTCGTCGACCTTCCACCCGGAAACCTCGCGTATTGCGCGCCTGGCATCGGGCGGGCGCTTCGGCCTGGCCCAGTCGACCTTCCAGGTCGGTGGCAACACCGGGTCGGCTTTGGGGCCGCTGCTGGCGGCAGCCATTGTCATTCCGTTCGGCCAGAGCCACGTGGCCTGGTTCGGCCTGGCTGCGCTGTTCTTTCTCGGCGTCACCCTGATGCTGCGTGGCTGGTACAAGGAGCACCTCAACCAGGCCAAGGCGCGCAAGGCTGTGCAGGCGACCCACGGCATTTCCCGCGGGCGGGTGGTGGCGGCGCTGATCGTGCTGGGCCTGCTGGTGTTCTCCAAGTACTTCTACATGGCCAGCTTTACCAGCTATTTCACCTTCTACCTGATCGAGAAGTTCGATGTGTCGGTGGCCAGCTCGCAGCTGCACCTGTTCCTGTTCCTTGGTGCGGTGGCGGCGGGTACCTTCTTTGGCGGGCCGATCGGTGACCGCATCGGGCGCAAGGCCGTGATCTGGTTTTCGATCCTTGGCGTGGCGCCGTTCACCCTGGTGCTGCCGTATGCCGATCTGTTCTGGACCACCGTGTTGAGCGTGGTGATCGGCTTTATCCTGGCTTCGGCGTTTTCCGCGATCGTGGTGTATGCGCAGGAGCTGGTACCGGGCAGCGTGGGCATGATTGCCGGGATCTTCTTCGGGCTGATGTTCGGCTTTGGTGGCATCGGTGCGGCCTTGCTGGGGTATGTGGCGGACCTGCGTGGCATCGAGTACGTGTACGAGGTGTGTTCGTTCCTGCCTTTGTTCGGGTTGCTGGCGGTGTTCTTGCCAAGTACCGGCAAGCGCTGAAAGCATGCATAGAACCTGTAGGAGCAGCCTTGTGCTGCGAAGAGGCCATTACTGCCGAAGATAATTGGTTGTCTTGCCGGCCTCTTCGCAGCACAAGGCTGCTCCTACAAGGGCCCGCGCAAGTCTGGAGGCCATGCAAGGCGGTTGTTCCGTGAAATTTGACGACGTGACCACCCTTGGCCTAGAGTCCGCCCTTTCTTCAACCACCTGCGTAGTAGTCAAAGCAATGTGCCGTACCCAGCTCCTGCCAAACGCCCGCCAGCCTGCCTTCCAGGCCCTGCGTCGTGCGTGGCCGAGCGACACGGTGCTCAAGCGTCGCCGCAGCGTGCTGTTTGCCTTCACCTTCTCGCCACACCTCGCCTGAACTGATCTGCGCTTTCGCGTCGCTCGCCGCCCTGGCGTGCGCGCCTGTGTCTGCACGTCTTTTCGGTTTGCAAGGAGTGGTACATGAACATGCGTTTGCTGGCGGGCCTGTTGTTCGCCGTTTCGGTCGTGGGTTTCAGTTTGGGGGCCAGCCTGCCGCTGGTGTCGTTGCGCCTGCATGAAGCCGGTGCGAGCACCCTGGAAATCGGCATCATCTCGGCCATCCCCGCTGCGGGCATGATGCTCTCGGCGTTCCTGGTCGACGCCTGCTGTCGCCACCTGACCCGGCGCACCATCTACCTGCTGTGCTTCAGCCTGTGCACGCTCAGCATTGCCTTGCTCGAGTCGGCGTTCGGCTCGCTGTGGCAGCTGGCGCTGTTGCGCCTGGGCCTGGGGCTGGGCATGGGTATCGCCATCATCCTCGGCGAGTCGTGGGTCAACGAACTGTGCCCGGAGCACAACCGTGGCAAGATCATGGCCCTCTACGCCACCAGCTTCACCGGCTTCCAGGTGCTCGGCCCGGCAATGCTGGCGGTGCTGGGCGCCGACAGCCCGTGGATCACCGGTGTGGTCACCGCCTGCTATGGCCTGGCGCTGCTGTGCATCGTGCTGACCGTACCCAACGACCATGTGGAACATGAAGAAGGTGAAAAGAGCTTCGGCCTGGCCGGTTTCTTCCGTGTGGCGCCGGCGTTGTGCGTGGCGGTACTGTTCTTCTCGTTCTTCGATGCCGTGGTGCTGTCGCTGCTGCCGGTGTATGCCACCAGCCATGGCTTTGCCGTGGGCGTGGCGGCGCTGATGGTGACCGTCGTGTTTGCCGGTGACATGTTGTTCCAGTTGCCGCTTGGCTGGTTGGCCGACCGGGTGGAGCGCACCGGGCTGCACCTGGTATGCGGGCTGCTGGCGATGGCGATCGGTATCGGCCTGCCCTGGCTGCTGAACCTGACCTGGTTGCTATGGCCGCTGCTGGTGCTGCTGGGCGCCGTGGCAGGCGGCATCTATACCCTGGCGCTGGTACTGATCGGGCAGCGCTTCAAGGGGCAGGACCTGGTTACCGCCAATGCCAGCGTGGGTTTGCTGTGGGGTGTGGGTAGCCTGGTCGGGCCCTTGGTGAGCGGTGCGGCAATGGATGTGGCGCCGCATGGTCTGCCCATCGCGCTGGCGCTGATGGCTGGGTTGTTCGTGTGCTTTGCCCGGCAGTCGTACCGGCGCACGGTGCGGTTGCGGGGCGATGGTGCCGAGCAATACCCTGCCAGGAATTAGCCGCGCAAGAATCGGCGTTTGTCCGATGAACGGCTGCGTTAAGCTGGGCCTGCAATCGACCCGTTGGAGGTGCCATGATCCTGTCCGACCTATCGCCTGAAGCCTACCGTGAGGCCACTGAATACCTTGCGGCGCTCGACCCGGACTGGTCGCGGCATATCGCGGCGACCGGGCCTTGCCTGCACCAGGCCACGCCGGGGCGTGAACCTTACGAAGTGCTGGTGCGAGCGATTGCCTACCAGCAACTGCATGCCCGTGCTGCCGAGGCAATTCTTGGGCGCTTGCTGGCGTTGTTCCCGGAGGCTGCGTTCCCAGGGCCGGAGCAGTTGTTGGCGGTTACACCGGAAACCATGCGCGCCTGTGGTTTTTCCGCGAGCAAGATGGCGACGATCCAGGGTATTGCCCAAGGCCGGCTGGATGGCCTGGTGCCGAGCCGGGAAGAGGCGCTGGCCATGGCTGACGAGGCGTTGATCGAACGGCTGGTGGCATTGCGCGGGGTAGGGCGGTGGACGGTGGAGATGTTGCTGATCTACAGCCTGGCGCGTTCGGACGTTCTACCGGTCGACGATTTTGGCGTACGCGAGGGGTATCGGCGGCTGAAGGGGCTGGACAAGGCGCCGACGCCAGCGCAAATGCGTTCGCTGGGTGGCGGCTGGCGCCCATACCGTACCGTGGCGGCCTGGTACCTGTGGCGGGCTTGAGGTTTTGCACTGCCTGTGCCGGCCTCTTCGCGGGTAAACCCGCTCCCACAGGGATATCCACAGCCTTGAAAGGCTATGCAGTACCTGTGGGAGCGGGTTTACCCGCGAAAGGGCCGGCACAGGCAACAACCTATCTGGACATTACCAATGAACCCCTACACCACCCCCGACCAACGCTGGCAAGCCGTAGAATCCCGCGAAACCGCCGCCACCGGCCACTTCGTCTACGCCGTGCGCACCACCGGCATCTACTGCCACCCCGGCTGCAAATCGCGTCTTGCCAAGCGAACCAATGTCGAGTTCTACGACACCCCAGCTGCCGCCGAAACCGCCGGCTACCGCGCCTGCAAACGTTGCACCGCCACCACCAGCGCCACCCGCCATAGCCAGCTGGTCACCCGCGCCTGCCGCCTGATCGAAGCCACCGACCCGGCACCCAGCCTCGACCAACTCAGCGCCCAACTGGCCGTCAGCCCTTTTCACCTGCATCGCCTGTTCAAGGCCGAAACCGGCCTGACCCCCAAGGCCTATGCCACCGCTTTCCGTGCCCGGCGCCTGCGCGCTCACCTGGAAGATGGCCAGCGCTCTGTCACCGATGCCATCTATGACGCCGGCTACAACTCCAACAGCCGCTTCTACGAAAGCGCCGACCAGCGCCTGGGCATGCGTCCGCGGCAATACCGCGCCGGTGGCGCCGGGGCAACCATCCACTTCGCCCTTGGCCAATGCTCCTTGGGTGCCATCCTGGTGGCCCAGAGCGAGAAAGGCATTTGCGCGATCCTGCTGGGCGACGATCCCGAGGCCCTGCTGCACGATCTGCAGGACCAGTTCCCCAAGGCCCACCTGGTCGGCGGCGACAGTGCTTACGAACGGTTGGTCGCCGAGGTGGTGGGATTCGTCGAAGCACCCGCGCTGGGCCTGGCCCTGCCACTGGATGTGCAAGGCACTGCGTTCCAGGAGCGGGTGTGGCAAGCCCTGCGCGAGGTGCCGGCCGGCAGCCGGGTCAGCTACACCGACATCGCCGAGCGCATCGGCGCGCCCAAGGCGGTGCGTGCGGTGGCCATGGCCTGCGCGGCCAACCACATCGCCGTGGCCATCCCCTGTCATCGGGTGGTCCGCCGCGACGGCGACATCAGTGGCTACCGCTGGGGCATCGAGCGCAAACAGCAGTTGCTCAAACGAGAAACGGCACTCTCCTGATCGCGTGAAGCCGCGTAGAATCCCCCGCCAAATCGAATTGTAAAGAGGAATATTCGATGAGGCGTGTCAGCCTTGCCCGTTATTGTCCAGGCCTGATGGTTTTCATGGCCCTGATGCTTGCCTTTGCCAGCCCGGCCTGGTCGGCCCCGGCCACGCCATTGTCCAATCTGGCGGTTGCCGAAGCGGACGTGCTGGATGAAAACGCCAGCATTGAGCAGTTGAGCGAGCGGCTGGACCAGATACGCCAGGGCGTTACCAGCGACGCCAATGACGATCTGCTTTCGCAGTTGCGCCTGGGCGCAATGCAGGTGCAGCGTCAGGCCGACGCGTTGACTGCCCTGCGCACCACTGATGTTGAAAAAGTCGACGACAAGCTCAAGGTCATCGGCCCGGTCCAGCCGGACGAGGCGGCTACCCTGACCCAGCAGCGTAAAGCGCTGGAGGCCGAGAAGAAGGCCTTGGTGGCGCAGCAGGACCAGGCCTCCAAGCTGACCCAGTCGGCGCGCGACTTGTCCACGCAAATCGTCAACCTGCGCCGCAGCCAGTTCAACTCGCAGATCACCAGCCGCGCGGCCTCACCGCTGACCCCGGCATTCTGGCAGAGCATCATTCGCCCCACCCAGGACGATGTGGCACGCCTGCGTGACCTGCGTGGTGAGACGGCTGATGCCATCGGCAGTGCCTTCAGCGCTGAAAATCGCTGGCTGTTCATTACCAGCCTGGTAGCGGCAATCCTGGTCTGGACCTTGGTGCGCCGCGTGCTCGAGCGCCTTCTCGCCGGCGCCATGGTCAGCTGGCTGCCCGAAGGCCGCCTGCGCCGCAGTGCGCTGGCGCTGGGTGTCAGCCTGGCAACCTTGGGCACCATCGCCGGCTCGGTCTCGCTGCTGCGTTGGGGGCTGGAGAGCAGCGCCGAGTTGGGCGCCGATATCGCCAGCCTGGCCAATCATGTACTTGCCCTGGTGGTGTTCAGTGCCTTCATCACCGGCCTGGGCCGCGCCATGCTGATGCTGCAGCGTCCGTCCTGGCGCCTGCCGCCTATTCACGATGAAGTGGCCAGCGCCCTGGGCTGGTTCCCCAAGGTGCTGGCGTTGGCGCTGATGGTCATGATGACCATGGAACGCATCAACAGCGTGATCGGTGCCAGCCTGGCGCTGACCGTGGCGGTCAACGGCCTGACCGCGCTGGTAGTGGCGTTCACCTTCGCCGGTGCGCTGCTGCGTTACCGCCGCACCCTGCGCAAGCATGACCTGGAGCGCCCCACAGGCCTGGCCGGGCTGATCCCGTTCGTGATGGTGATCTGGCTTACGTTGATCCTGCTGGCCTTGCTCGCCGGTTACCTGACACTCGCCTACTTCCTCACCGCCAAGCTGCTGTGGGTCAGCCTGGTGATTACCTGTGCCTACCTGCTGACCACGTTCTTTGGCGACCTCTGCGAAACCCTGCTGTCGCCCCGCCAGCCCGGCGGCCTGGCGCTGGCCTCGACCCTGGGCCTGGCGCCACGTCACCAGGCCCAGGCCAGCACCATCCTGGCCGGTATCGGCCGCACCGTGGTGCTGTTCCTGGCGTTGTTGCTGGCACTGATGCCGTCGGGCACCAGCCCCAGCGAACTGCTGTTGAGCCTGGGTGATTGGGACGAGACCGGCGGCAAGCTGCTGGGCAACATGAACATTGTCCCCCAGGACATTCTGTTGGCAGTGGTGATGTTCCTCGGCGGCCTGTTCGCCATCCGCGTGGTCAAGCGCTGGCTGAGCGATCGCCTGCTGCCGGAAACCGACATGGACGCCGGCATGCGTGCCTCGCTGGTGACTCTGGTGGGTTACCTGGGCTTCATCTTCCTGGCCATGCTGGTGATGTCGACCCTGCGCATCAACCTGACCAGCCTGACCTGGGTGGTCAGTGCCCTGTCGGTGGGTATCGGTTTCGGCTTGCAGCAGATCGTGCAGAACTTCATTTCCGGCCTGATCCTGCTGACCGAGCGCCCGGTCAAGGTGGGCGACTGGGTCAGCCTGGCGGGTGTCGAGGGCGACATTCGCCGTATCAACGTGCGCGCCACCGAGATCCAGATGTCCGACCGCTCGACGGTTATCGTGCCCAACTCGCAGTTCATCTCGCAGAACGTGCGCAACGTGACCATGGGCAACGCCCTGGGCGTGGTCGGCATTACCCTGACCATGCCGCTGGAGACCGATGCCAACCGCGTGCGTGAACTGCTGCTGGCGGCTTACCAGGAGCACGAGGCGATTCTGGATGCGCCGGCTACCTCGGTCACCTTCAAGGACCTGACCAGCAGCGGCATGGTGATAGGTGTGAGTGGTTACGTGGCGGGGCCGCGGCAGGTGTCCGGTACGCGCAGTGACCTGTTGTTCACCATCCTTGGGCGCCTGCGTGATGAAGGTATTGCCCTGTCGTCGCCGCAGAGCATGGTGTTGGTGCAAGAGAATGCACGGCCGGCTGACGAGCCGGTGTGAGCATCGGGGGCTGCGTTGCAGCCCATCGCGACACAAGGCCGCTCCTACAGGAAATGTGCAGTCCCTGTAGGAGCGGCCTAGTGTCGCGATAGGGGCGCAAGGCGCCCCCAACCCTCAATGCTGCTTGGCCTGCCTGATCCTCAGCAAAATCACCAACAACACCAACAGCACAGGCGGCGCCATGGCCAAAAGCCCATCCCGCGCCGTCAGCCCCAACCCCAGCACATTCAGCCCGCCATACAGCAGCTTGAACAAGTTCAGCAGGTAGTAGGTGATGGCAATGATCGAAAGCCCCTCCACCGCCCGTTGAATCTTCACCTGGGCATCAGCCCGGGCATTGAGGCTGCGCAGGATCTCGGCGTTCTGCTCTTCCATTTCCACCTGTACCCGCGCCTGCAACAGGTCGCCCAGGTTGGCCACATTCTTTGCCAGCTGCTCCAGGCGCTGCTCGGTGGCCGCGCAGTAGCGCACGGTTGGCTTGAACCGGCGTTCGATGAAAACCCCCAGGCGCTGGCAGTCGCCCACATGGCTTTCCCGCAGCTCGCCCAGGCGTTCGAACACCAGTTGCGCATAGGCTTGCGTGGCGCCGAAGCGGTGGCGGGTTTTCACCGTACGGCTGACCACCTGGCGTGACAGGTGGGCAATGGCTTCCAGCAACCCTTTGGAATCATGGTCATCGACACCGGCACTGCGCTCCGAGAGGCTGACCAGGGTCTTGTCGAAGGCATCCAGTTCCTGGCTCAGGTCCTTGGCCGTGGTCAGGGTCAGCGAGGCCATCATGCGGTAGGTCTCGATCTCCAGCAGACGGCGGATCATGCGGCCCTGTCGGTAGGCATTGAGGCGACGGTTTATGAACAGGAAGCGGTTGGTGCCGTCCTCGGTCAGGCGAAAATCGCTCCACACCACCGCATCGCCACCGCCGACGCAGGAGCCGCACGGGTCCTTGAAACCGTAGTGGGGCAGGTCCAGTTCGTGTTCGTCACGGACCAGCACCTGCACCGCATTGATCACTTGCGCCGCTTGCGGGGCGATAGCCTCGGCCAGCACCGGCGGCAGCGTTTGCCACTCGGTGTCGGCGGGAGTGCAGGGCACCACCAGGGTCAGGGTGAAGAACTCGGTGTGCCGTTCCCACTTGAACGGATGACCATCCAGGCGGGTGATGCCTTGGGCGGCTGCGGTGTCCAGGGCATCCGGGCAGCATCGTTGCAGCAGTGCCGCACAGGCAGCATCGCCGCCAAGCAAGGCCAGGTGGAAGACATGCGCCGGGCCGTCGAAATACAGCGACGGGCGGGCGTGCAGTTCGTTGTGCAAGGCGGTGCGTTGAGGGTGCATGGGTGGTCCGGCCTGGTGTTGTGATTGTGGGGGTACCAGGAAGTGGGACTTTGCGGTGGGCGGGCAAAGTCACGCGGACGCAGAGTTTTGTGTCGCCTGTGCCGGCCTCTTCGCGGGCAAGCCCGCTCCCACAGGGATGGCACATGGCTTGCCGGCGAAAGGGCCGCAAAGCGGCCCCGGAAATCTCAACCCAGACAGCGCGTCACATGCTTGACCGACTGGTAGGCCGACAACCCCCAAGGCCCCAGCTCACGCCCGATCCCGCTACCCTTGGTGCCACCCCACGAGGTCTCGACGAACACCGCCTGCACCGAGTTGATCCACACATGGCCAACCTCCAGCGCATCGGCCACCCGCTCGGCGCGTTCCGGGTCGGCGGAGCACACCGTAGCCACCAGCCCGAAGCGGCTATCGTTGGCCTCGGCAATCGCCTGTTCCTCGGTCGCAAAGCGACGCGCGCACAGCACAGGGCCAAAGATTTCTTCCGTCCACAGGCGGCTGTCTTTCGGCACATCGGCATACAGCGTCGGGCTGACGAACCAGCCATCCCGGTCCAGCGCCTTGCCACCGGCCAGGCGCTGCAGGCCTTCTTCCCGCGCCGTGGCAAAGTAGCCGGCCACCTTCAGCCACTGCGCCTGGCTGGTCAGCGGCCCCATGTCGACCTCTTCGGTCAATGGATTACCGACCCGTAGCTGCTCCAGTGCGGCCTGCAAACGCGGCAGCAATGCATCGGCAATGCCGTCCTGCACCAGCAGCCGCGAAGTGGCCGAGCACATCTGCCCGGCGTTCCAGGTAATGCCGGCGACGATCCATTCCACCGCCTGGCCCACGTCGCAATCATCGAACACCACGATCGCCGACTTGCCGCCCAGCTCCAGCGTCACCGGCCGGCACTGCGCCGAAGCGCTGCGCATTACCTGGCTGCCGACACTGTTGCTGCCGGTGAACGACAGCTTGTCCAGGCCATTGTGGTTGCTCAGTGCAGCGCCGGTCTCGGCCTTGCCGTTGACGATGTTCAACACCCCGGCCGGCAGCCCCAGGGCATCGGCGATCTGGCCGTAGGCCTGTTCGATCAGCGGGGTGACTTCCGATGGCTTGAGCACCACGGTGCAACCAGCGGCCAGGGCCGGGGCGAGCTTCCAGGCGCTGGTCACCAGCGGGAAATTCCACGGCACGATCAGGCCGACCACGCCCACCGGTTCCAGGCGGGTGCGAGCGCTGAAGCCCGGCGCAGCCAACGGCACATCGCGGTTCTTCGATGGCAGTTGCTCGGCCAGTTCGGCGTAGTAGCCGAAGGTGGCGATGGCGTCGTCCAGGTCGATTTCCGCCTCGTGACGTGGCTTGCCGTTGTTGCGCATCTGCAAGGTGATCAACGCTTCACGGCGCTGCCCGAGCTGTTCGGCGAAGCCGCGCAGGTAGGCGGCGCGTTCGCTGGCGCTGGTGTTTTTCCAGGCGGGCAGGGCGCCGCGGGCAGCGGTCACTGCCTGGTCTACCTGGGCGACGCTGGCGGCCATCAGTTCGGCAAACGGTTGCCCAAGGGCCGGGTCATTGACGCTGATGCAGTCGCTGCCCTGGCCTTCGACCCAGCGGCCGGCGATGTAGTGGGAAGTGGTCATGGTCGGTTTCCAGTCAGGCCGTTTCGGCGGTGGTTACCGGCGAGTGCGCGGTGCTTTTGCAACGCACCCAACGCGGGCCCTGGGGGCCATACACGCCGGCAGGTTCGGGGAACAGGTTGAGCAGCAGCAGGTACAGCACACCGGCCAGCCCCAGGGTGACCGGCAGGCTCAGGTCGATGCCGCCGGCCAGGTCGCCCAGTGGGCCGACGAACTGCCCTGGCAGGTTGACGAAGCACAGGCCCACCGCCGCGCTGGGGATCCACGCCCCCATGCCGCGCCAGTTCCAGCCATGCAGGAACCAGTAGTGGCCGCCACGCTGGCCGCGGGTGAACACCTGCAGGTCGTCGGCATGGTAGAAGCCGCGGCGGGTGATCAGGCCGAGGATCATGATCACCATCCACGGGCTGGTGCAGGTGATGATCAGCACAGCGAAGGTCGACACGCTCTGCACCAGGTTGAAGGTGAAGCGGCCGATGAAGATGAAACCGATCGCCAGCACGCCAATCAGCAGGGTGGCGCCGGCACGGCTGAGCAGGCGTGGGAACACACTGGACATGTCCAGGCCAGTACCGTACAGCGCGGTGGTGCCGGTGGACATGCCGCCGATCACCGCAATCAGGCACACCGGCAGGAAGAACCAGCTTGGCGCCACCGCCAGCAGGCCACCGACGTAGTTGTTGGCGGCGATGTAGTCCGGCGCCTGGGTGGCCACCAGGGTGGCGGTGCACAGGCCGAACAGGAACGGGATCAGTGTCGCGCCCTGGGCCGCGATCACCGCCAGCATGATGCGCGCCTTGGGCGTTTCACGCGGGATGTAGCGCGACCAGTCGCCGAGGAACGCACCGAACGACACCGGGTTGCTCATGGCCAGGATCGCCGCACCGACGAATGCCGCCCAGAAGCCCGCCTGGCCGAGGTTTACGCTACCCGCATAACCGGCGTCGAACGGCCCGGCAAAGGCAACGATGCCCAGCAGGAACAGCAGGCTCGAGGCCCACACGGCGATCTTGTTGACCCACAGCATGAAGCGAAAGCCAAAGATACACACCACCAGCACCAGTACCGCGAACAGGCCGTAGGCCAGGCCCAGGGTCAGGTCGGTTTCCGGCAGGCCGGCCAGGCGCTTGGCGCCGCCGACCAGGGCGTCGCCCGAGCTCCACACCGACAGCGAAAAGAACGCCACCGCGGTGAGCAGCGACAGGAACGAACCGACGATGCGCCCGTGCACGCCAAAGTGCGCCCCAGACGACACAGCGTTGTTGGTGCCGTTGAGCGCGCCGAACAGGCCCATGGGCGCGAGGATCAGCGCGCCTACGCCGACGCCGAGCAGGATCGCCCACACGCCGGCCTGGAACGACAGCCCGAACAGCACCGGGAAGCTGCCCAGCACGGCCGTGGCGAAGGTATTGGCGCCGCCGAAGATCAGGCGGAACAGGTCCAGCGGGGAGGCGTCGCGTTGATCGTCGGGGATCTGTTCGACGCCGTTGGTCTCGATACCGGTCGAGTGGCTCATGGTGATGCTCCAGCGCGGTTGTTGTGGGCCGGCGCAGTGCGCGGGCCTTCTTGTGGGTGCGATGGCAGGGCGGCAGGGCCGCGTAAAGGGGATCAGGCCGGCGATACGACCGACAGGTGCTCGTGGCAGGCCAGCCACCGTTCGCCGTGGCGGCGGAAGACAATGGTTTCGCGCTCGCTCAACTGGTGTTCTTCGCCGGCGATGCGGATGTGCGTGGCCACATCATGCATGAAGATCGCCATGTCACCTTGCAGGCTCACCTGGGCATTGCCCGATTCGCAGGCGAGCACGGCAAACCCGTCGGCCTGCCATTGGGCCCAGAGTTGCTCGTAGGCATGGCGCGACTGCAGCGGTTGCGGCAGGGTGTGGAAAAGGAAGGTGGCGTCTTCGCTGAAGCAGGCGAAATAGCGAGCGGTGTCGTTGCTGGCGAACGCCGCAACGAGGTCGGCGGCGGCTTGCCGTACCTGGAGTGTCTGGTCCACGGGAGTGGCCTCACGGTTCTTGTGATTGTGGTGAAGCGATTCTGGTGGCGGTTGGCGAGGGGAAAAATCGCTGCGGGCAAATAATCAGTTCAGGAATTTGTGAAGTGATGGCTGCGCCGGGTAAATGCTCGACGCCTTGTTGCGGGCGCTTATCGAAGCAGAAGACAGTGGCCAAGTAACCGACCAAGTAACCGACCAAGTAACCGACCAAGTAACCGACCAAGTAGCGAGTCTGTTGAATGTGCTGCCTGCAGGCGTTGCTTTGAAGAGCAGCGAATTGATGCACCAGCTGGGCCTCTCGCACCGTGCCACATTCCGCAAGAGTTACTTGTACCCGGCACTCGCTGCCGGGTTGATCGAAATGACCGATCCCGAATCACCACGGAGCCCCAAACAGCAGTATCGGCGGGTTGCAAGGTAGGTTTCGCGCCGCGCATCCTGTGGAGCGGGCGTGCCCGCGAAGCATGCAACGCGGTGCATGGCACCGGCTTCGCCGGTGTTCGCGGGCACGCCCGCTCCCACAGGGACTGTGCTCCACAGGGATTGTGCTGACAGTGCTTGCGGAGTCTGCTGTCATCTGACTGCAACGAATATTCAGCAACCTTTCTGCCATCTCCCCGTGCCTCATTGCGAGTTCGAATGGGCCATCCCGCGCTGCATCTGCCACAGGACCACGACCTGTTCGGCCTGCTCTACGCCTTCGCCTTCCGCCCTGGCCAGCCGGGGCGCGAAATCGATTCGGCGCAGTTGTTGCGCACGCTCGGCCAGCCGCTCGAACCTGGCGAGTTTCTCTGGGTGCACCTGAACCTGGCCCACGCTGCCTGCGAACGCTGGTTGCGCACCCACCTGCAGTTGCCCGAAGCCTTCTTCGAAACCCTGCGCGAAGGTTCGCGCTCGACCCGTATCGAACACGCCGACTCGGCGCTGCTGGCGGTGGTCAACGATGTGGTGTTCAACTTCGGCCTGGTGTCCTCGGACATCTCCACGCTGTGGGCCTGCGCCAGCAGCCAGTTGCTGGTAAGCGCGCGGTTGCAGCCGCTGCATTCGGTGGACAAGCTGCGCTCGTCGGTCAAGCATGGCGAGCGCTTTCATTCGTCCATCGAGTTGCTGGTCCATCTGTTGCGCGACCAGGGCGATGTGCTGACCCAGATCGTGCGTGAAACCACCACCAGCGTCGACCGCATCGAAGACCAGTTGCTGTCCCAGCGCCTGAGCGACAACCGCGCCGAACTGGGCAGCATGCGCCGGGTGCTGGTGCGCTTGCAGCGCCTGCTGGCGCTAGAGCCGGGGGCGCTGCTGCGCCTGCTCAACCGGCCGCCCGACTGGCTGCAGGAACAGGACATACGTCAGCTGCGCGCGGCCACAGAAGATTCACCCTGGTGATCAGCGACCTCACCGCCCTCGGTGAGCGGATCAAGCTGCTGCAGGAAGAAATCGCCGCCAAGCTCAACGAACAGACCAACCGCACCCTGTTCACCCTGACCGTGGTGACCGTGCTGGCGCTGCCCATCAACATCATCGCCGGCTTCTTCGGCATGAACGTCGGGGGTGTGCCGTTGGCGGAAAACCCCCATGGTTTCTGGGTGCTGGTGGCCCTGGTGGCGACCTTCACCGTGCTGGTGGGGCGCTGGGCGTTTCGCAAGCGGCGCGAGTACTGACGCGACGATCGCCGGTCAGTTCGCCTCTCGCACTGCACTCAGGAACGCCCGGGTCCGCTCCTGTTGCGGGTTTTCGAAGATCTGCGCCGGCGTCCCCTGTTCGTGGATCTGCCCCTTGTAGAAGAAGCACACCCGATCCGCGAACTCCCTGGCAAAGCCCATCTGATGCGTCACCATCAGCATGGTCAGGTTGTGCTCGCTGCCCAACCGGCGGATCACGTTCAGCACCTCGCCACACAGTTCCGGGTCCAGCGCCGAGGTCACTTCGTCGAACAGCATCACCTTGGGCCGCATCGCCAGCGCCCGGGCAATCGCCACGCGCTGTTGCTGGCCACCGGACAACTGCGACGGGTAATGCTCGAACTTGTTGCCCAGGCCAACCATCTCCAGCAGCTCCGCAGCCCGTTCGCGCGCCTCGGCCGGCTTCACGCCCAACACCTGGACCGGGGCCTCGATCACGTTCTGCAAGGCACTCATGTGCGGGAACAGGTTGAAACTCTGGAACACCATGCCGATCTTCGCGCGCACTTTGCGTACGTGGCGCTCGTTGGCGATGAGCTGCTGGCCGTTGCGCCCGGGCATGTGGGTGAGCGATTCGCCATCGACTTCGATCATGCCCTGGTCGATGCCTTCAAGCGTCATCAGTACCCGCAGCAACGTCGATTTGCCCGAACCGCTGGGGCCGATGATCGCCACCTTTTCGCCGGGGGCGACATCGAGGTTGAGGCCGTCGAGCACGGTGAAGCTGCCGTAGCGTTTGGTCACGTCCTTGAAGCTGACGATCGGTTGGGCAATGGCCGGTGTGGGCATGTGGGTGTCCAGCGGCTGGGTGACGGTGGCAGTGGCGAAGTGAGTCACAGGGGCGATCATCAGCGGAGCTCCAGGCGCACTTCAAGGCGCCGAACGAGGTAGGCCAGAGCGACGCTCAAGGCCAGGAAGAACAGACCGACCAGAGTGATCGGCTCGAGGTAGCGGAAGCTTTCGGAGCCGACGTTCTTGGCCTGCTGCATGATTTCCACCACGGTGATGGCCGACAGCACCGGGGTGTCCTTGAGCATGGCGATCAGGTAGTTGCCCAACGGCGGCAGGATCGGGCGAATCGCCTGGGGCAGGATGACCGCCCGGTAGGCGGTCCACGGCGCGAAGTTGAGGGCGACCACCGCTTCCCACTGGCTGCGCGCCACCGAGTCGAGGCCGCCGCGGTAAACCTCGGCCAGGTAACAGGCGTAGTGCACGCCGATACCGATGATGCCGGCCTGCATGGCCGTCATGTTCACCCCGTAGTTGGGCAGCACGTAGTAGAGGAAATACACCTGGATCAGCAGCGGCGTACTGCGGATGAACTCGATCAGCAATGCCACCGGCCACGACAGCCAGGCCTGGCGGCTGCGTCGGGCGATGGCCAGGAACAGGCCCAGCACCACTGCGATCAGGAAGCCAACCAAGGTGATGCCCAGGGTTTTCAGCGACGCCTGCAGCAAGTCGGGCAGGATTTGCGCGACGTAGTTCCAGTCCCAGAAATTCATGACAGGCTCCCCCGCAGGCGACCACGGCTCAGGCGCCGTTCGACCCGACGCATGAGGAAGTTGATGACCTGTGCCAGGACGAAGTAGAGCAGCAGGGTGAGGCTGAAGATTTCCAGGGTCTGGAAGGTCGCCTGGTCCAGCTGACGGGCGCGGAAGCTAAGGTCCGACAGGGTGATCAGCGACACCAGCGAGGTGTTCTTCAGCAGTTCGATCAGCAGGTTGGTGCCAGGTGCGATGGCCGCCAGCAATGCCTGCGGCAGGATGATCCGCCGGAAGCGGGTGGTGGCGGGCATGTTCAGCGCGGTGCAGGCTTCGTACTGCCCCTTGGCCACCGAGCTGATCGCCCCGCGCATCACTTCGGCACCGTAGGCACCGATGTGCAGCCCGAGGCCGACGATGGCCACGGTGTAGGCGCTGAGTTCGACGTTGAACGGTGGCAGCGGCAATACGAAGAACAGCCAGAACAACTGCACCAGCAGCGAGGTGCCACGGAACAGCTCGATGTAGGCCACGCACAGCCAGCTCAATGGCCGCCATGACGAACGCCGGCCGAGGGCGGCGAGGATCGCGGCGACGATGGCCAGCAGCGAGCCGAAGAAGGTGACCTGGATGGTGATCCAGGCGCCTTGCAGTAACAACGGTATCAATTCACCCATGGTTCGACCTGAATAATCGGATTACACAGGGAATGGCACGGCAAGCGCCATGCCACCTCGATTCACTGCTGGGCACAGAGCTCGGCGGCGGTCTTGTCAGTCACGTTGCTGCGGTCGAAGCCGAACGGCGCGACGGTCTTCAGATGCTCCTCGCTGCCCAGCCACTTCTTCATCTCGGCGTTGACCGCGTCGCGCAGGGCTTTGTCCTCGGGGCGGAAGGCCAGGGCACCGTAGCCGGTGTGGGCCGGGTCGTCCGTGAAGTCGCTGATCGCCTCGACCTTGTCGCCACCCTTTTTCGCCAGGCCCTTCATGGTCAGCTGGGTGCCCACGGCAGCATCGGCGCGGCCGGCGCGCACGGCCTGCAACTGGGCGGTGGTGTCCGGCACCTGAAGGATCTGCGCATCCGTGATGCCGGAGTCGCGGGCATAGGCGAGGTTGACCGTGCCGGCCATGATCGCCAGCTTCACGTCCGGGTTCCTGGCGATGTCGGCGTAGCTGTGCAGGTTCTTCGGATTGCCCTGTGCCACCAGCAGGGTGTCGGGCAGGGCGTACTGCGGGTCGGTGAAGATCACCTGCTTGCAGCGTGCGGGGGTGATGTACATGCCTGCTGCAATCACATCGAAGCGCCCGGCGCGCAAGCCCGGGATCAACGAACCCCACTCGGTGAGCACGCCATCGACCTGCTTGATGCCCATTTTCTCGAAGATGATCTTGGCGATTTCCGGTGACTCACCGGTTACACGGCCATCGGTTTCGGTGAAGGCGAACGGGGTTTCGTTGGCGTAGCCGATGCGGATGCGGCTGGTTTCCTTGATCTCGTCCAGGCTGGCGGCCTGGGCGCTGGCGAGCACACCGACGGCGGCACAGGCCATCAGCAGGCGCTGGAAGGGGCGTGGAACGTTGAAAGGCTGGCTCATCAATGAAGCTCCTGTTTGTTATAAAAACCGTCGTCGACGGCTCTGTGTTAGGAGGCAGTGGAGCAAAACAGCGATAGCAGGTCGGTCTTTTGTTCGAGGCTGCCAGGCAGCGGGAGTTCGACCTTGGGGCGAGCATACAAAAGCTGAAACGGCGATGGCATTGCACTAGGACAATTGCCCGAAGCACTTGTACGGGGGATGCTGTGACCCTGGCCCCGGCAAGCGAAGCGAACATCATGATGAACAGTTGGAAGGCAGCCCTGGACGCGGCCCGCATCGGCGAGTCCAAATACAAGATCCTGGTCCAGGCCGTCACCGGCGAGATCGAGCGCGGCGTATTGGTACATGACCAGCGCCTGCCACCGCAGCGACAGGTAGCCGATGCCTTGGGCATCAGCGTGCAGACCGTGACCAATGCCTACAAGGAACTCGAGCGCCAAGGCCTGGTACGTTGCGAGATCGGCCGTGGCAGTTTCGTCAGCCGGCGCATGAGCGACCGTGTGTCGGATGACATCATCGACCTGCCCGAGCGTACCCTGGTCGACTTCTCCATCACCCGCATCCTGCACACCCAGGTGCATGAGCGCATCTGGCGCGACACTTGCGCCGAGCTGGCCGTGGAAGAGGACCAGCCGTGGATCCATGCCTACCGGCCCATCGCCGGTTTCGAGAGCCACCGCGAGGCCGCGGTGCGCTGGCTTGCCGGCCTGGGCATGCAGGTCGAGCGTGACGATGTGCTGGTAACCAACGGCGCCGCCCACGCCATCTTCCTGGCCCTGGCCTCGCTGGCCGGGCCGGATGATGTGGTGCTGTGCGAGGGGTTGACCGACCATGGCGTGATCGGCAATTCACAGGTGCTCGGTTTCACCCTCAAAGGCCTGGAGATGGACCGTGAGGGCATCAACCCGGAACATTTCGAGGACATCTGCAGCAACGAGCGGGTGACCGCGTTGGTGTGCACACCCAACCTCAACAACCCGACCGTCAGCCTGATGCCCGACAGCCGGCGCCAGGAGATTGCCGAAATTGCCCGGCGCTTTGGCGTGCATATCATCGAAGATGACGTTTATGGGCCGCTACTGGGTGGCAGCCATGCCAGGCCGCTCAGTTCCTATGCGCCGGAACTGTCGTTCTATTGCACCAGCATGACCAAGTCGGTGCTTACCGGCCTGCGCGTGGGCTATCTTGCCATGCCCAAGCGGCTGGCGCTGCGCACCGAGAGCATCTTGCGGGTCAACAGCTGGATGGCCACGCCCCTGGTGGCGGAGATTGCATCGCGCTGGATCAACGACGGGCGCGCGGCGCAGCTGGTGGCGCTGCAGCGCACCTTGCTGGGCGAGCGTCAGGCGTTGTTGCGTGAGTACCTGGGGGATTATGTGCGTGGTCAGCACGCCCATGCCCTGGGGGCGTGGCTGAACATTCCCGAGCGCTGGGAAGTGGACAGCCTGGTGCGTGCCTTGCGCCGCCGGCAGATTGCGGTGACGCCGCCGGAGCCGTTCCTGGTGCGCGGTACACCGCGGCCACGGGCCGTGCGCTTGTGCGTAGGCGCCGAGTGTTCCGAGGCAAAGCTGCGCCAGGCCTTTGGCGATATGCGGGAGTTGTTTGGGCAGTATCCGCAGATCCACGAGCTTTGAGCGGCCTGTACCGGCCTCTTCGCGGGTAAACCCGCTCCTACAGGTTCCGTGCGGGGTTCAGGAAATGCGCGATTCCTGTGGGAGCGGGCGCGCCCGCGAAGAGGCCGGTACAGGCAAAAACAAATTCCCCGGCAAATTGCCCTAGTACATTCATCACGACAATTTCCGCCTCATACACTCCGCCCAACATCAGCTCACTTGTTGGGTCCCGGTCATGTCAGCGCTCTCGCTTCACGATCTCTACCTCGCCCGCCAGCGTATCCACGGCCTGGTGCGCAGCACGCCGCTGGAACTTTCCCCCAGCCTGTCACGGCACCTGGGCACACCGGTCTACCTGAAGCTCGAAGCCCTGCAGACCACCGGCAGCTTCAAGCTGCGCGGCGCCAGCAATGCCATCGCCGCACTCAGCGCGGAACAACGCGCTTGCGGCGTGGTTACGGCCTCCACCGGCAATCACGGCCGGGCGGTGGCCCACGCTGCTGCGCAACTGGGCGTGAAGGCAACCGTGTTTCTTTCGCAACTGGTGCCAGCCAACAAGGTCCAGGCCATCCGCGACCTGGGCGCCGAAGTGTGCATCGTCGGCCACTCCCAGGACGATGCCCAACAGGCCGCGCAACAACATGCCGAGCAACAGGGTGCAACGCTTATTCCACCTTTCGATCACCCTCAGGTCATCGCCGGCCAGGGCACGTTGGGCCTGGAAATCATCGAGCAGTTGCCCGAGGTGGAGCAGGTGCTGATACCGCTCTCCGGTGGTGGCCTGTTCGCAGGTGTGGCGTTGGCCATGAAAAGCATCAAGCCGGCGATCACCACCCATGGCATCAGCATGCAGCGCGGCGCGGCGATGTACGCCAGCCTGCAGGCCGGCAGGCCGGTCGAGGTTGAGGAGCTGCCGACACTCGCTGACTCGCTCGGCGGCGGCATCGGCCTGGGCAACCAGCACACCCTGAACATGACCCAGCGTCTGCTCGACCAACTCCACCTGCTGCCGGAAGCGTCGATCGCCAATGGCATGCGCCACGCCTACCAGCACGAACGGTTGGTACTCGAAGGTGCCGGCGCAGTCGGCATCGCCGCGCTGCTCGACGGCCTGGTGACGGCCCGCGGCCCGGTGGTGGTGGTGGTCAGCGGGCGCAACGTCGACAGCGCACAGCATCAGCGCGTCATCAACGGCGGCGACGCCTGAAATTCACGTTCCTTCACTGGAGGTATTCGAATGCCGGCCATCACCTTGCTCAGCGAAGCCGACCTGCGTAGCTGCATTACCCTCGACCGCGACGCGATCGATGCCATCGAGCAGGCCTTTGCCCTGCTTGCCACGGCCAATGTGGCGATGCCGCCGATCCTGCGCCTGGATGTGCCCGAGCACAACGGCGAGGTGGACGTGAAAACCGCCTACCTGCCTGGTCTGGAGCGTTTCGCGATCAAGGTCAGCCCAGGCTTTTTCGACAACCCCAAGCTTGGCCTGCCCAGCCTCAACGGCATGATGATGCTGCTGTCGGCCCGCACTGGCCTGCTCGATGCCTTGCTCCTAGACAATGGCTACCTCACCGCCGTGCGCACCGCTGCAGCCGGTGCGGTGGCTGCCCGCTGGCTGTCGCGGCAGGACAGCCGCAGCGTGGCCTTGATCGGCAGTGGCGAACAGGCACGCCTGCAGCTGCAGGCACTGCGTCTGGTGCGGCCGATCGAGCAGGTCAAGGTGTGGGGGCGCGATGCGCAGAGAACCGCAGCGTTATGTGATGACCTGGGACGTGATGGGCAACTGCAGGTACAGGCCTGCGACAGTGTCGACCAGGCCATGCAGGCGGTCGATATCGCCATCACCTGCACCCCCAGCCGCGAGCCGCTTATCCAGCCGCATCACCTGCAACCGGGGCTGCACATCACTGCCATGGGCTCGGATGCCGAGCACAAGAACGAGATCGCGCCCACGGCCCTGGCCCGGCTCGACCGTTATGTGGCCGACCGCCTGAGCCAGACCCGCGTGCTGGGCGAACTGCACCACGCCTTGCGCACTGGCGCGGTCAGCGAACAGGCCGTTCATTCCGAGCTGGGCCAGATCATCGCCGGCCTGCACCCGGGCCGTGCGCAGGCCGAAGAGGTCACCCTGTGCGACCTGACAGGCACCGGGGCCCAGGACACCGCCATCGCCAACCTTGCCTTCGAACGCGCAATCGCCGCCCACAAAGGCCTGGCGTTTCACAGCTGACAGTTTTCGCAACCCACTCACAAGAAGGGCATCCGTATGTCACAGACAGTGGTCAACCTGCCGTTCAGCCGGCAGGAGTACGCCCAGCGCCTGGCCAAGACCCGCGCTGCCATGCAGCAACAGGGCCTGGAGCTTTTGCTGGTTACCGATCCATCGAACATGGCCTGGCTCACCGGCTATGACGGCTGGTCGTTCTACGTGCACCAGTGCGTGCTGCTGGCGCTCGATGGCGAGCCGATCTGGTTTGGCCGCGGCCAGGACGCCAATGGCGCAAGGCGCACGGTGTTCATGCTGCACGACAACATCGTCGGCTACCCGGACATCTATGTGCAGTCACGCGAGCGCCACCCGATGGACTACCTGTGCCAGGAGGTGATTCTGGCCAAGGGCTGGGGCGGCCTGAGCATCGGCGTGGAGATGGACAACTACTACTTCAGCGCGGCGGCCTACCAGGCGCTGTGCAAGCACTTGCCGCAGGCGCGCTTCAGCGATGCCGCCGGGCTGGTCAACTGGCAGCGGGCGGTCAAGTCGCCGCAGGAAATCGAATACATGCGTATCGCCGCGCGCATCGTCGAACAGATGCACGGGTGTATCCTCGAACGCATCGAGCCCGGCATGCGCAAGAACGAGCTGGTGGCTGAGATCTACCGCAGCGGCATTCTCGGTGTCGATGGCCATGGCGGCGACTACCCGGCCATCGTGCCGTTGTTGCCGACTGGCGCTGATGCCAGTGCGCCGCACCTGACCTGGGACGATTCACCGTTCACCCGCGGCGCCGGCACGTTCTTCGAGATTGCCGGCTGCTACAAGCGCTACCACTGCCCGCTGTCGCGTACCGTGTACCTGGGCAAGCCGCCGCAACACTTTCTCGATGGCGAAAAGGCGGTGGTCGAAGGTATCGCGGCCGGCCTCGATGCCGCGCGGCCAGGCAATACCACCGGTGACATCGCCAGGGCGTTCTTCCGTGTGCTGGAGAAGTTCGGCATACACAAGGACAGCCGCTGTGGTTACCCGATCGGTATCAGTTACCCGCCAGATTGGGGCGAGCGCACCATGAGCCTGCGCCCGAGCGACACCAGCGTGCTGCAACCGGGCATGACCTTCCACTTCATGCCGGGGCTGTGGATGGACGACTGGGGCCTGGAGATCACCGAAAGCATCCTCATCACCGAGACCGGGGTCGAGACCCTGTGCAACGTGCCGCGCCAGCTGTTCGTGAAGGACTGACCCATGAATGCAATCGCACAGGCCGCCGCCACGGTGGCCAACCCGATCACCTGTACCTTGGATTTCGAGCAGGACGGTGTGCAGCACGGCTTCCTCAAGCTGCCGTACTCGCGTGACGACTCGGCCTGGGGGGCGGTGATGATTCCGCTGACGGTGGTCAGGAATGGCAATGGCCCTACTGCCTTGCTCACTGGTGGCAATCACGGTGATGAATACGAAGGCCCGGTGGCGCTGAGCAAGCTGGCTCAGCAGCTGCAGCCCGAGCAGGTAAACGGGCGGGTGATCATCGTGCCGTTCATGAACACACCGGCGTTCCAGGCGGGCACCCGTACTTCGCCGATCGACCGGGGCAACCTCAACCGCAGCTTCCCTGGCCGGCCTGATGGCAGCGTGACGGAAAAGATCGCCGACTATTTCCGGCGCACTTTGCTGCCGTTGGCCGATATCGTCCTGGACATCCACTCCGGTGGTCGCACCCTCGATTTCCTGCCGTTCGCTGCATGCCATGTGCTGCCCGACAAGGCCCAGCAGGCCCGTTGTGAAGCCGGCATGCAGGCTTTCGCCGCGCCCTACAGCATGCGCATGCTCGAGCTGGATGCGCAGGCGATGTACGACACCGCGGCAGAAGAGCAGGGCAAGGTGTTCATCACCACCGAACTGGGCGGTGGTGGTACCTCCACGGCGAAAAGCGTGGCCCTGGCGGAGCGCGGCGTGCGCAATGTGCTGATTCACGCCGGCATCCTCGCCGGCGAAGTGGAGCAGGGCGAGACAACCCTGCTGGACATGCCCGATGGCGATTGCTTCATCGCCAGCGAGCACGACGGATTGCTGGAGATGTGCCGCGACCTGGGCGAAACGGTCAGCCAGGGCGAAGTGATCGCCCGTATCCATGACATCCGCCGCACCGGCAGCGCCCCGGTCGAGTACCGCGCCCGACGCGATGGCTTGCTCGCAGCCCGGCACTTTCCCGGCCTGGTGCAGTGCGGCGACACCCTGGCGGTGATCGCCGACGTACTGGCCTGAACCTGGCGCCACGACAACGAGGTATGGAGAACAGTCATGTCACACCACTACCCATTCAACAGCCTGTGCCACGTCGATGGCCAATGGCTGCACAGCCACAGCGGCAACAGCATCGCCGTGCATGACCCGGCCAACCGCCAGGTCATCGGCCATGTGCCGCTGCTCGACCACGAGCAGATCGTCGCCGCGGTGGATGCCGCCCAGCGGGCTTTCCCGGCCTGGCGCCAGCAGAGTCTGGACAGCCGCGCTGCGCTGTTGCGGCGCTGGGCTGAATTGATGCTCGAGCACCAGGAGGCTCTGGCGCGCATTCTCAGCGAGGAACAGGGTAAGCCGCTGGCCGAAGCACGCGGTGAAATCGCCTATGCGGCAAGCTTCATCCCCTGGTTTGCCGAGGAGGCCCGGCGCCTCAACGGGCAGACTATCCCCAGCCATATTCCGGGTGCCCAGCTGAGTACGCTGAAGGAGCCCGTCGGGGTCTGCGCGCTGCTCACCCCGTGGAACTTCCCCAGTGCCATGATCACCCGCAAGGCGGCTGCGGCGTTGGCGGCCGGCTGCACGGTGGTGGTCAAGCCGGCCCACGAAACACCGTTTTCGGCGCTGGCCCTGGCCCAGCTGGCAGAGGACGCCGGCTTCCCGCCGGGGGTGTTCAACGTGGTAATCGGCGAGCCGCAGATGGCCATGGAAACCCTGGTGCGCGACAGCCGCGTGCGGGCGGTCAGCTTCACCGGCTCGACCCGTGTCGGCAAGCTGGTGCTGCAAGCCGCGGCTCAGGATGTGAAGAAAGTGGCGCTGGAGCTGGGCGGCAACGCGCCGTTCATCGTCTGCGCCGATGCCGACCTGGAGCTGGCCGTGCGGGTGGCCGTGGCCGCCAAGTTCCAGACGTCTGGCCAGGACTGCTGCGCGGCCAACCGGATCATGGTGCAGCGGCCGTTGTACGAAGCATTCCTGATGCGTTTCGCCGAAGCGGTGCGGGCGTTGAAGGTTGGCCCGGCGATGGTCGATGGCGAGGAGACGGCGGCAGAGGTCGGCCCGTTGATGCACCAGGCCGCCTTCGATGCCACCCAGGCCCGGGTCGAGGACGCCCTGCAGCGTGGCGCCCGGCGCCTGGTCGGAGGTGAGGGCCACGCGCTGGGTGGCTGGTTCTTCCAGCCGACGGTGCTCGCCGATGTCACGCCGGCGATGCGCATCTACCAGGAAGAAAACTTCGCGCCGATTGCCGGGGTCATGCCGTTCGACACGCTGGAGCAGGCCATCACCATGGCCAATGACACCGAGTACGGCCTGGCTGCCTACATCGTCGGCAACCGTCTCGATGTCGTGCACCCGCTGGTGCGCCGGCTCGACCACGCGATGGTGGCGATCAACGGCGTCAAGTTCACCGGCCACCCCATCCCGTTCGGCGGCATGAAGGCCTCGGGCCTGGGCCGCGAAGGCGGCAGCGAGGGCTTCGAACCCTTCGTCGAAACCAAATACGTTTGCTTGCACCACCACGGTCAGTTCTAAGGAGTGTTTGCCATGAGCCAAGATTTCAGCCAGCTGTTCGAACAGGACCGCGCCCACTTCATGCACCCTTCGACCCACGCCCATGATCACGCCAGCGGCGCGCTCAAGGGCCGGATCATCACCGGTGCCGAGGGCATCCGCCTGCGTGACCATGAAGGCCGCGAACTGATCGACGCCTTCGCCGGCCTGTACTGCGTGAACATCGGTTACGGGCGTACCGAGGTCGCTGACGCCATCCATCGCCAGGCCAAGGAGCTGGCGTATTACCACACCTACGTTGGCCACTCGACCGAAGCGATCATCGAGCTTTCCAGCCGCATCATCGACTGGGCGCCGGCCGGGATGAAAAAGGTCTATTACGGCCTGTCGGGCTCCGATGCCAACGAGACCCAGGTCAAGCTGGTGCGCTACTACAACAACATCCTCGGTCGTCCACTCAAGAAGAAGATCATCTCTCGTGACCGCGGCTATCACGGCTCGGGCATCATGACCGGCAGCCTTACCGGCCTGCCCAGCTTCCACCAGCATTTCGACCTGCCGGTGGAGGGCGTCAAGCATACGGTCTGCCCGCACTGGTACCGCAAGGCACCGGCCGACATGGACGAGCAGGCCTTCGTGCGCTATTGCGCCGACGAGCTGGAGCAATTGATCCTGGCCGAAGGCCCCGATACCGTCGCCGCGTTCATTGGCGAGCCGCTGATGGGCACCGGTGGCATCATCGTGCCGCCCAAAGGCTACTGGAAGGCGATCCAGGCCGTGCTCGATCGCTACGACGTGCTGCTGATCGCCGACGAAGTGGTGTGCGCCTTCGGCCGCCTGGGCTCGAAGATGGGCAGCCAGCGCTACGACATCCGCCCGGACCTGATCACCACGGCCAAGGGCCTGACCAGCGCCTATGCGCCTCTGTCGGCAGTGATCGTTGGTGAGAAGGTGTGGAACGTGATCGAAGAAGGCTCGCAGAAGGCCGGCCCGATGGGCCACGGCTGGACCTACTCCGGGCACCCGATCTGCGCGGCGGCGGCGCTGGCTAACCTGGATATTCTCGAGCGCGAGAACCTGACCGAGAATGCCGAAGTGGTGGGGGCATACCTGAACCGGCGCATGCGCGAAACCTTCGAAGGCCACCCGCTGGTAGGTGAAGTACGGGGTGACGGCATGCTTTGCGCAATCGAGTTCATGGCCGATCGCGAGGCGCGTACGGCGTTCGACCCGGCGTTGAAAGTCGGGCCACAGGTGTCGGCAGCGTGCCTTGAGCGCGGGATGATCGCCCGGGCCATGCCGCATGGTGACATTCTCGGTTTCGCACCGCCGTTGGTGCTGAACCAGGAGGATGCCGAAAAGATCGTCGCCATCACCAAGGTGGCGGTCGATGAGGTAGCTGGCAAGGTGCTCGGCTGAGCATTGCAGGGGCCGCCATGCGGCCCCATCGCCGGCCTTGGCAGGCGAACCGACTGACGGTCCCATCCACCTTTCATCCTTGCCTACGCTGATATTCCCAACCCGCTAACGCAAGGAAACCCGTCATGGCCTTCCAATACAAGCGTCTGGACAAGAACAACGCCGCCGTGCTGCTGGTCGACCACCAGACCGGCCTGCTCTCGCTGGTAAGGGACATCGACCCCGACCGCTTCAAGAACAACGTCCTGGCCCTGGCGGACCTGTCCAAGTACTTCAAGCTGCCGACCATTCTCACCACCAGTTTCGAGACCGGCCCCAACGGCCCGCTGGTGCCCGAACTGAAAGAGCAGTTCCCCGACGCCCCGTACATCGCTCGGCCTGGCAACATCAATGCCTGGGACAACGAGGACTTCGTCAAGGCCGTCAAGGCTACCGGCAAGAAGCAGCTGCTGATCGCCGGCGTGGTGACCGAAGTGTGCGTGGCCTTCCCGGCACTATCGGCGCTGGAGGAGGGCTTCGAGGTATTCGTCGTCACCGATGCCTCCGGCACCTTCAACGAACTGACCCGTGACTCGGCCTGGCGGCGCATGGAGGCCGCCGGGGCGCAACTGATGACCTGGTTCGGCGTGGCCTGCGAGCTGCACCGTGACTGGCGCAACGACATCGAAGGGCTGGGGACCCTGTTCTCCAACCATATTCCGGACTACCGCAACCTGATGACCAGCTACAACAAGATGGCCAAGTAATCCGGCCTCGAAGGCACCCCGTACCCTGTGGGAGCGGGTTCACCCGCGAATGCGTCGGTAGCTTCAATGACGCATTCGCGGGTAAACCCGCTCCTACACCCACCCCGGAACACTCACCAGCACTCGCAGAATCAATGAGATAGAAGCAAGCCTGCAAAATCCACAAGCGAAGCGGCAAACTGCCATGGATCGACCATACTGACTCTTCATTCGCCCTCAGGAGAGTGCCATGTCGAAGTCGTCCAGGAAGAGAGACCCCAAGGACCAGCCGGAGAAACTGGGCGGCAAGGCGTACGAGAAGGAGCTCAAGCAGCTGCACGTGGAGCTGGTGAAGCTGCAGGAATGGGTGGTGGCCAAGGGCCTGAAGGTGTGCATTGTCTTCGAGGGCCGCGATGGCGCCGGCAAGGGCGGTACCATCAAGGCCATTACCGAGCGCGTCAGCCCGCGAGTATTCCGCGTGGTGGCGCTGCCGGCGCCAACCGAGCGGGAAAAGAGCCAGATGTATGTGCAACGCTACCTGGGCCACCTGCCTGCCGCGGGCGAGGTAGTGATCTTCGACCGCAGCTGGTACAACCGCGCCGGTGTCGAGCGAGTGATGGGCTTCTGCAGTGAAGAGCAGAGCAGCAAGTTTCTCACCGTGGTGCCGCTGTTCGAAAAGATGATGGTCGAGTCGGGGATCATCCTCATCAAGTACTGGCTGGAGGTCAGCGCCGAAGAGCAGACCCGCCGCCTGCAGGACCGCATCAACGATGGCCGCAAGCTGTGGAAGCTGTCGCCGATGGACCTCAAGTCCTACACACGCTGGGATGAATACACCCGGGCCCGCGACGAAATGTTCGCCGCCTCCGACTCGTCATGGGCACCGTGGTTCATGGCCCATTCCAACGACAAGCGCCGTGCCCGGCTGAACATCATCAGCCATCTGTTGACGCGCATTCCCTACAAGGACATCACCCGCGACGGGCTGGTGAAATTGCCCAAGCGCGGCAAGATCGGCAAATACAAGGCCGTCAACTACCCGTTCAAAGTCGTCGAAGAGCGTTTCTGATCTCTCCCCGTGGGGAGCAGCGAGGGTGCGAGCCTATGCCACATGATGGCAGCCTGTTGCAGGCGACGGTGGTGTTCCTGCTGGCCGTGGTGCTTCTGGTACCGCTGGCGCAGCGTTTGAAAATGGGGGCGGTGCCCGGCTATCTGCTGGCGGGCATCCTGATAGGGCCATCTGTATTTGGCCTGCTGAACAACCCGGATAACGTGGCACGCCTGTCGGAGATGGGTGTGGTGATGTTGCTGTTCGTCATCGGCCTGGAGCTTTCGCCGCGGCGTTTGTGGGGCATGCGCCGGGCGCTGTTTGGCGTCGGCTCGCTACAAGTGGGCCTGAGTGCTGTAGTGCTTGGCCTGCTGGCGTACTGGCTGTTCGGCCAGTCGAAGCCAGCTGCCATCGTGCTGGGCCTGGGCCTTGCGCTGTCGTCCACCGCGTTTGGCCTGCAGGTACTGGCCGAGCGCAAGGACCTGGGCAAGCCGCACGGCCGCCTGGCCGTGGCGATCCTGCTGTTCCAGGACATTGCCGCGATCCCGCTGATTGCCGTTGTGCCGCTGCTTGGTGGTGATGTCAGTACCGCCGACGAAGGCGCCTGGCCGGTGTTGGCGGTGGTGGTTGGCATAGGTGTGCTGATCATCTTTGGCCGCTACCTGTTGACCCCTGTCTTCAAATGGACAGTCGGTTCGGGCCTGCCGGAGCTGTCGACCGCTACCGCCCTGTTGGTGGTGCTGGGCACCGCCTGGGTGATGGAGCATGTAGGCGTGTCCATGGCGTTGGGGGCGTTTCTGGCGGGCGTCCTGATGGCCGAGTCGCCTTTCCGTCACGAACTTGAAACCCAGATCGAGCCCATCAAGGGGTTGCTGCTGGGGCTGTTCTTCGTTGGCGTGGGGATGAGCGCCGACCTGCGCCTGCTGTTCGGCATGCCGTTAATGGTGCTGGGGCTGACCCTGCTGCTGGTGATGATCAAATTGCCGCTGCTTTATGGCCTGGGCCGCACCGCAGGTGGGCTCACCCAGGCCCAGGCGCTGTGCCTGGGCGTGGTGCTGGCGTCTGGCGGCGAGTTTGCCTTCGTGGTGTTCAAGCTGGCGTTGGATCATCAGGTGCTGGGGCAGCAGGTGCATGACCTGCTGGTGCTGGCCATCACCTTGTCGATGGCGGTAGTGCCGTTGGTAATGATGGCCCTGGCGCGGCAGTTGCGTGACGACAGCCCCACACCGGCAGCCCCTGAAGCGGGCCACTGAATCGCGCCACATGGCGCACCTGGAGTTCGGAGGTGAAGCATGCAACCGGGTATCAAGATGGACAGCCGCCTGTCGCGGGGCTTGCTCGATGTGCTCATCAAGGCCGGCCTGGTGGCTGCGCTGGTGATATTCGCCTTCCAGACGTTCCAGCCGTTCCTGGAGCTGATGCTGTGGTCGGTGATCCTGGCGGTGACCTTGTACCCGTTGTATTGCCGCATCCAGCGCCGCACAGGGCTCAAGGACGGGCTTTCGGCGACGCTGGTCGTTCTGCTGGTACTGGTCGTGCTGCTGGTGCCGATCTACCTGGTGGTGATGTCCATCGGCGAATCGGTGGACAGCCTGGTGACGCTGCTGAAAAGCGGGGCCTGGACCGTGCCGGCCCCTCCCGACTCGGTGGCGGCCTGGCCGCTGATCGGGCCGAAGGTGCATGCCTTGTGGCTGGCCGCCTCGGAAAACATGGCCGGTGTGCTGAACCAGTGGATGCCCCAGCTCAAGGGTGCCGGGCGCACGGTGCTGGGGGCAGCAGCCAGCGCAGGCGGCGCGTTCCTGCTGTTCATCGCGGCGATCATCGTCTCGGGCATCATCATGGCGTTCGGTGATCGCGGCGAAATCGCGGCGCAGCGCATCGCCATGCGGGTGTCGGGGGAGGAGCGCGGCAAGCCATTGGCCAAGCTGTGCACCGCCACCATTCGCGCGGTGGCCCAGGGCGTGATCGGCATTGCCTTCATCCAGATGCTGCTGATCGGTGTCGGCTTCGTCATCAAAGGGGTACCGGGGGCCGGGATGCTGGCCATCGTCATCCTCATGCTGGGGATTGCCCAGGCACCGGCCACGTTGATAACGGTGCCGGTGATCATCTACATCTTCAACGTCGAAGGCTTTACCGTGGCGACCATCATTTTCGCCATCTACACCTTCGTCGCCGGGCTTGCCGACAACGTGCTCAAGCCGCTGCTGCTGGGGCGCGGGGTGGACGTGCCTATGCCGGTGGTGCTGATCGGGGCATTGGGCGGCATGGTGGTCAAAGGCATCATCGGCCTGTTCATCGGGCCGGTGATCCTGGGCGTCACTTATGTACTGTTCTGGCAGTGGGTGGCGCTGCAGGTGCCGGAAAATCCCGTCGAACCGTCGGCATAGGCCAAGGCCTGCCATGCCCGGACGCTTCTGTGGTTGTGCACTGAGCCTGGCTGCCGCGTTGGTGGGCTGTACCCAGGTCGGCCCGGATTTCCAGCCGCCGCAGGACCCGTGGCTGGGCACTTGGAACACCCCGCTGCTGGAGCAGGCCGGGCAGCAGGCCGCGGCGCCCGACCTGCGCCAGTGGTGGGCCGTGTTCGCCGACCCTGCCCTGGATGCCTTGATCGCCGAGGCCGATGCCAATAACAGCAACCTGCGCGTGGCTGGTTTGCGCGTTGCCGAAGCCCGCGCCCAGTTGGCCATCGTGCAGACCGGGCGTTATCCACAGCTGCAGCAACTGCGCGCGCAGAGCCTTTACCTGAAACAGGATCAGTCCGGCACCGCCACCGCTCGCGACTCGGTGTTCTGGCAATCCAGCGCGGGCTTCGACATCGGCTGGGAAATCGACTTCTGGGGGCGCTTCAGCCGCGCCATCGAAAGCGCCGACGCCGTCTACTTCGCCTCCCAGGCCAATTACGCCGATGCCATGCTGCTGTTGCGTGCGCAGGTGGCCGACACCTACTTTGCCCTGCGCACCGCCGAGGCGCGGCTGGATATCGCCGAAGAAAACGCCCGCCGCCAGGAGCGCAGCCTGGAGATAACCGAGCGGCTGTTCCGTCATGGCGAAAACGACGAACTCGACTGGCAACAGGCGCGCACCCAGTATCTGGCTACCCAGGCCACCATCCCCGAATTTCAGAACCAGCTCAATGCCCTGCGCAACGTGCTGTGCTCGCTGCTGGGTCGGCCGCCCGGGCCGCTGCCACAGCTGGATGCCGGCCACGGCCAGTTGCCGTTACCGGACCGTGCCGTGCTGCAGGGCGTGCCCGCCAGCCTGCTGCAGCGTCGACCGGACATCCGCGCCGCCGAGCAGGCGGTGGCGGCGCAGTCGGCGCTGGTCGGGGTGGCCGAGGCCGACCTTTATCCACAGCTGAGCCTATTGGGCAGCATCGGCTGGAGTTTCGTCACGGCCAATCATTTGCCCGATACCTTCGACATCGCCGCCGGGCCCAGCCTGATCTGGAACCCGTTCGACTACGGTCGACGCAAGAACGCTGTGCGCGTGGAAGATGCCCGCTTGCAGCAACTGATCGAGCTGTATCACCAGGATGTGCGCGAAGCCGCCCGTGAGGCCGACGATGCCGCCAGCGGGCTGGTGCGCTCGCTGCAGAGCGCAAGTATCCGCGACCAGGCCTCGCAGGCCGCGCAGCGCTCCCTGAACCTGGCCAGCTCGCAGTACCGCGAAGGCTTTGCCGACTTCCAGCGCGTGCTCGACGCCCAGCAATTGCTGCTGCAGCAACAGGACGGCTATCTGGTCAGTCGCGGCAATGCGGTCAGCAGCCTGGTGACGTTGTACAAGGCCCTGGGCGGCGGCTGGGACGCCAGCCGCGCACCGATCGACCCGGCCACCCGCCAGCAGATGCAGCAACGCACCGACTGGGGTGAACTGCTTGACGAACCAGGCCCCAGCGCACATGCACAAGGTGAAACGAAATGAGCGACACCACGCCGACGCCATCCCCGCCAGCCCCCGATCGCGGCATGCGCTGGGTGCTGCTGCTGATTGTCGTGAGCCTGCTTTGGTACCTGCTGGCCGATCGCTTCACGCCCTATACCCAGCAAGCCCGCCTGCAGGCCTACGTGGTGCCGGTGAGTGCCGAGGTGGCTGGGCAGGTGAAGCGTGTGGCGGTGGGCAACAACCAGGAAGTGCGCAAGGGCGATGTGTTGTTCGAACTGGACCAGGAGCAATATCGCATTGCCCTGGCTCGCGCCGAAGCCGACCTGGACACGGTACGCCGGCAGATCGGCGCCCACACCGCTGGCATCGACTCGGCCCAGGCGGCGTTGGTGGCGGCCCAGGCCAATGAGCGCAAGGCCCGGCAGGACGCCGAGCGGCTCAAGCGCCTGATCGATGAAGACCCGGGCACGGTGTCGGTGCGCCGCCTGGAGGGCGCCCAGGCCACCCGCGACCAAGCCATCAGCCAGGTGGCGGCAGCCCGTGCCGAAGTTGAGCGGGCCCGTGAGCAGCAGGGCGGGGCGCAGGACGACAACGCCCAACTGCGCAGCGCGGCGGCCAATGTGGAAAAAGCCCGGCTGGACCTGGCGCGCACCATGGTACGCGCCGATGCAGACGGGTTGATCACCGACCTGCGCACCGACGTTGGCCACTATGTTGGCGCCGGCAGCCCGATGATGACCCTGATCG
The DNA here is from genome assembly GCF_001586765.1 of Pseudomonas sp. ABFPK. Lineage (NCBI taxonomy): Bacteria > Pseudomonadati > Pseudomonadota > Gammaproteobacteria > Pseudomonadales > Pseudomonadaceae > Pseudomonas > Pseudomonas sp. ABFPK. The sequence continues at coordinate 244,562 of NZ_LQXW01000034.1, forward strand.
CTATCCATGACGTGTGGATAAGTGCCGACATGACCGAGAACAACCTAGGTCGGCTGCGCCCTGAAACCCCGGTGCTGGTAGTGCTCGATGCGCTGCCCGGCACGGTGTTGAAGGGGCGCATTCGCAGCATCGGCTACGGTGTGAGCGTGGGCCAGAGTGCCCCGCCAGGTACGTTGCCGACCGTACAGAACAGCCGCGAGTGGCTGCGCTCCGCACAGCGCTTCCCGGTTATCGTCGAACTCGAGCGTGACCAGTTGCAGGACAAGACCGTATTGCGGGTCGGTGGCCAGGCCGAAGTCATGGCCCTGCCAAGCGAGGGCAACCCATTGAACCTGCTGGGCCGGCTGTTCATGTGGCTGATGAGCTGGCTGTCGTATGCCTATTGAACTACGCCGCCTGCGTGCCCTGCGCCTGGCCTGGGGCGTGGCGCTTTGCCTGGCGGTGAGTTTCGGCATCGGCTTGCCGGTACCGATCCTGGCGCCGGTGTTCGCGGTGTTGTTGCTGGCCATGCGCAGCCAGCCCTTGCCCCTGCGTGCGGCACCGGCCTTGGCGGTGCTGGTGCTGCTTGCCTGCGGCAGCGGGCTGCTGCTGATTCCGCTGCTGCGCCATGCCCCGGTAAGTGGGGTGTTGCTGGTGAGTGTGGGGGTTTTCCTTACCTTGCGTTATGCACTGAAAGGCGGCAACGGCCTGTTGGCCAATTTGCTGGTTATCGGCCTGACCATGATCGCTGCCGCCGGCACCACCGACTTCAGCCTGGCGCTATCGGTGGTCGAAGCGCTGGCCAAAGGCATGCTGCTGGCGGTGCTGGGCACGGCAGTGGCGCATGTGTTGTTTCCCGAGCCGGCCGATGCGCCGGCGCAACCGGCACCGCCTCTGCTCGACAGTGACCAGGTGAGCTGGGTTGCCTTGCGTGCTACGTTGATCGTCATGCCGGCCTTCCTGCTGGCGCTGATCGCCCCGGACCAGTACATGCCGCTGATCATGAAGGCAGTGAGCCTTGGGCAGCAGGCCGGTGAGGCCCGCGCACGGCATGCCAGCCGCGAGCTGATCGGCTCGACCTTGCTGGCCGGGTTGCTGGCGATATTGATGTGGGGCGCGTTGAGCCTGTTCGTGCACCTGTGGATGTTTTTCCTGTGGGTGCTGCTGTTCGTTCTCTGGCAGGGGCGCAGGCTCTACCGTGCGGTGGATACCAGGCAAAGCCCGGCGTACTGGGTGAGCTGCCTGACGACCATGCTGATCTTGCTGGGGCAGTCGGTGCAGGACAGCGCGGGCGGGCAGGATGTGTACCGCGCCTTTGCCGTACGCATGGCGCTGTTTCTGGCGGTGTCGGTGTATGCCAGTGCCATGCTGATCTGGATCGACCGGCTTCGGATGCGGCGTGGGCTTCTTCGCGGGTGAACCCGCTCCCACAGGTATCGCGTTGCCCATGGGATCACGCAATTCTTGTGGGAGCGGGTTTACCCGCGAAGAGGCCAGCCCAGGAAAACCTAGGGCTTCCAGTCAACCCCACTCTCTTCCAGGTAGGCATCCACCGCGGCCCCAACAGTGGGATGAAACACCGACTCCCCCATATGCTCGAACAACTCGAACTGCCGCATCTTGTCCTTTACCGGGTCCTTCATCTCGGCAAACTGCAACTCCACCCCCCGCGCCTCCAGCGCCCGGTCCAGCTCGGCCAGCATGTCCGCCGAGGTGATATCGATGCTGGTCACCGGCTCTGCCGCGATCACCAGCCGTTGTACCGGGGTAGGCGATGCATCCACCGCCGCCATCACCGTGCTCTGGAACTGTTCGGCATTGGCAAAGAACAGCGGGGCATCCCAACGCAGCAGCACCAGCCCCGGAATGCGTCGGGCCTGTGGATAACGCTGCACATCATGGTAACCGCGGGTGCCATCCACCCGTCCCAGCACCGCGTGATGCGGCCGCCAGCCGTCCCACAGGAATTCGATCACCGATATAGCCACGGCAATGCAGATACCGGGAATGGCCCCGAATACCGCTACGCCGACGAAGCAAGTGAATGACAGCCAGAATTCCCATTGCTGCATGCGGAAGATGCGCTTGAGGTCGGCGAACTCGAACAGGCCCAATGCTGCGGCAATCACCACTGCCGCCAGGGCGCTGTTGGGCAGGTGTTGCATCAGGTTGGGCGCCACCAGCAGCAACAGGGTCACCGCCAGCGCGCCGATAATACCGGTGAGCTGAGTCTGCGAGCCGGCCGCTTCGGCCACGGGGGTGCGCGATGAGCTGCTGCTGATGGGGATGCCCTGGAACAGCCCCGAGGCCAGGTTGGCCACACCCAGGCCGAACATTTCCTGGTTGGGGTTGACCGGGGCCTTCATGCGCGCGGCGTATGAACGTGACAGCACACTGGTATCGGCGAACGACACCAGCGCTACTGCGATGCCGCCGAGCAGCACCTCCACCAGGTCGATATCACTGACCCAGGGGAACACGAAGCTGGGTAGCCCCTGGGGCAGTTCGCCGAGCACTTTCACGCCTTGCTGGTCGAGCCCCAGCAGGCTCACCGCCAGCGTGGCCAGCACCACAGCAATGAGAATGCCCGGCAAACGCTTGAACGGCTTGAGCAGCAGGATCAGCGCCAGGCTACCGCCACCGACCACGAAGCTTGGCCAATGGCCCTGGCCGGCGAGCAATGCCTGGATCAGGTTCCAGGTATCCCGCAGCGGGCCCTGGCTGTCGACCGACAGCCCGAACAGTTTGGGCAACTGGCTGATCAGCACCGTGAGGGCGATGCCGTTCATGTAGCCATAGCGGATCGGCTTGGACAGCAGTTCGGTGATGAAGCCCAGGCGCAGCAAACCGGCGATCACACAGAACGCCCCGGCGACCAGGGCCATCATGCTGGCGATGGCGATTGCCCGTTGCGGGTCGCTGGCGGCGTACTGCACCACCACTGCCAGGATCGGCGCGGCCAGCGCCGAGTCCGGGCCCAGCACCAGGATGCGGCTGGGGCCGAACAGGGCGTAGGCCAGCAGCGGAATGATGGTGGCGTACAGGCCGTAGATGCCAGGTACGCCGGAAGCTTCGGCATAAGCGATACCCACCGGCACCAGCATGGTGGTGAGCACCAGGCCGGCGGCGATGTCTTTGGGCAGCCAGGCGGGTTGGTAGTGGAGCAGGGTGACCAGGCCGGGTAACCAGCGTTGCCAGTCGAAGCGGGGTTTTTCGGGCATGGGGCGTGCGTCCAGGGGAGGGTGCTGAATCACAGCTTAGATGCTGAATTCCGGGGCCGCTCTGCGGCCCTTTCGCGACACAAGGCCGCTCTCATAGAACAACACATGACTCATTGGTTCGGTGAGGTTCTGTAGGAGCAGCCTTGTGCTGCGAAGAGGCCGGTACTGACAAAGCCTGTCTGTTGCTTGTACCGGCCTCTTCGCAGCACAAGGCTGCTCCTACAAAGGCCGCGTCAGACGAGCGATATTTGTTCTCTGCGCGACAGCGCAAAGGGCTGGGTAATCTCCCACAGGGGAATGCATTGGTTCAGGCGACGCGTTCCGTTGTAGGAGCGGCCTTGTGCCGCGAAAGGGCTGCAAAGCAGCCCCTGATTTCAGCGGCGTTGCAAATATTGTTGGGGCTGCTCCTGAAGGGCGTGTGCATGATCAGAAAAAACAAAACCCCTTGAGGCGTTGGCCTCAAGGGGTTCGTAGGTACTGCAGTCTGGCGCTTAGACGTTGAAGCGGAAGTGCATAACGTCACCGTCCTTGACGATGTAGTCCTTGCCTTCCAAACGCCATTTACCGGCTTCCTTGGCACCGCTCTCACCCTTGAACTGGATGAAGTCGTCATAGGCCACCACTTCAGCGCGGATGAAACCTTTTTCGAAGTCGGTGTGGATCACGCCAGCGGCCTGTGGTGCGGTGGCGCCGACGCGTACGGTCCAGGCGCGTACTTCCTGCACGCCGGCAGTGAAGTAGGTCTGCAGGTTCAGCAGCTCATAACCGGCGCGGATAACACGGTTCAGGCCAGGCTCTTCCAGGCCCAGGGCCTCGAGGAACATATCCTTCTCTTCACCGTCTTCCAGTTCGGCGATTTCCGCTTCGATCTTGTTGCATACCGGCACCACTACCGCGCCTTCTTCCTCGGCGATGGCCTTGACCACGTCCAGGTGCGGGTTGTTGTCGAAGCCGTCTTCAGCCACGTTGGCGATGTACATGACCGGCTTGCTGGTCAGCAGGTGGAAGCCGCGGATGACCGCCTTGTCTTCGGCGCTCATGTTCTTCATCAGGCTGCGCGCAGGCTTGCCTTCGGTGAAGTGCGGGATCAGCTGTTCGAGGATGGCCTTCTGCGCCAGGGCTTCCTTGTCGCCGCCCTTGGCGTTGCGGGCAACCTTCTGCAGCTGCTTCTCGCAGCTGTCGAGGTCGGCGAAGATCAGCTCGAGGTCGATGATCTCGATGTCACGCTTGGGGTCGACGCTGTTGGAAACGTGGATCACGTTCTCGTCTTCGAAGCAGCGCACCACGTGGGCAATGGCGTCGGTCTCGCGGATGTTGGCGAGGAACTTGTTGCCCAGGCCTTCGCCCTTCGAGGCACCAGCCACCAGGCCGGCGATGTCGACGAACTCCATGGTGGTCGGCAGGATGCGGTTTGGCTTGACGATCTCAGCCAAGGCATTCAAGCGCGCATCGGGCATCGGCACGATGCCGCTGTTAGGCTCGATGGTGCAGAAGGGGAAGTTCTCCGCCGCGATGCCAGACTTGGTCAGGGCGTTGAACAGGGTGGACTTGCCGACGTTGGGCAGGCCGACGATGCCGCAATTGAAACCCATGGGTATTCCCCTCTCTAAAGGAAATCAGGCCTTCTGGCTGTGCAGCTCGCGCATCGCCTTGGCGAAGTCGCCGGCAAGCACGTCCGGCAGCACGCCGAGGGCAAAATCGATGCTGGCGTCGAGCTTCTCCTGCTCGGCGCGCGGCGCGCGGCCCAGGACGAAGTTGGAGACCAGTTTGGCGTCGCCCGGGTGGCCGATGCCAAGCCGCAGGCGGTGGAAGTCGTTCTGGTTGCCGAGCTGCGCGATGATGTCGCGCAGGCCGTTGTGCCCACCATGGCCACCGCCGCGCTTGAGCTTGGCGACGCCCGGGGGCAGGTCGAGTTCGTCATGCGCCACCAGGATCGCTTCCGGCTTGATGCGGAAGAAATTGGCCAAGGCCGCCACGGACTGGCCGCTACGGTTCATGTAGGTGGTGGGGATGAGCAGACGAACGTCGTTGCCCTGATGGCTGAACTTAGCCGTCAGGCCGAAATATTTGCGGTCAGCGGTCAACGAGACGCGCTGGGCGCTGGCAATGCGTTCAACGAAAAGAGCCCCTGCGTTATGCCGGGTCTGTTCGTATTCGGGGCCGGGGTTACCCAGGCCGACGATCAACTGGATGGCGGTCACGTCAGGGGCTCTTCCTTGGAGTTGGTGGGTTACAGGGCGCGCGGCACTGTAACCCGATCAACGCCGGCGTGCGAGTGGATTACTCGGCAGCGCCTTCTGCTTCTGGAGCAACGCGTGGAGCGTGAACGTTGGCAACAGCTTTGTCATCACCGTGGGCCAGAGCTACGAACTCTACGCCTTTCGGAGCTTTCAGGTCCGACAGGTGGATGATGGTGCCGATTTCAGCGTTGGCCAGGTCGACTTCGATGAACTCAGGCAGGTCTTTGGCTTCGCAGGAAACTTCGATCTCGGCTTCTACGTGGGAGATCTCGCCGCCTTTCTTGACCGGGGCTTCTTCGTTGATGAAGTGAACCGGTACCTTGGCGGTCAGTTTCTGGCCAGCAACGACGCGAACGAAGTCGGCGTGCATGATGAAGCCTTTGGCCGGGTGGCGCTGCAGAGCCTTGACCACGACGTTTTGCTTGGCGCCGTCGACGTTCAGTTCCAGAACGTGGCTGAAGGCAGCCTCGTTTTCGAACAGCTTGGTGATTTCCTTGGCCAGGATGGTCAGGGACTGGGCGTCCTGGTTACCACCGTAGACAACGGCTGGGATGTTCGCGGAGTGACGCAGGCGGCGGCTCGCACCTTTCCCCAGGTCAGTACGCGCTTGGGCGTTCAGAGTGAATTCGGTCATTTTGTTTCTCCAAAATAGCCCCCCGAGGGCGTTTGCGACCAGCGCCAACGGGGATGGCAAAAAAGCCCCGCCCCAACAACCAGTGTTGGGGCGGGGCGCTTTTCGTCAGCGTGTGTTCCGCTTAGCGGAACATCGCGCTGATCGATTCTTCGTTGCTGATGCGGCGGACCGCTTCAGCGACAACCGGTGCGATATCCAGCTGGCGGATACGGTCACAGGCTTGAGCAGCGGCGGACAGCGGAACGGTGTTGGTCACCACCAGCTCGTCCAGTACCGACTTCTCGATGTTCTCGATCGCGCGGCCCGACAGGACAGGGTGCGTGCAGTAGGCGTAAACCTTGGCAGCGCCGTGTTCTTTCAGGGCTTTGGCCGCGTGGCACAGGGTGCCGGCGGTGTCGACCATGTCGTCTACCAGGATGCAGGTGCGCCCTTCGACGTCGCCGATGATGTGCATCACCTCGGAGTGGTTAGCCTTCTCGCGGCGCTTGTCGATGATACCCAGGTCGACGCCCAGGGACTTGGCGACGGCACGTGCGCGCACGACACCACCGATGTCCGGGGAGACGATCATCAGGTTCTCGAAACGCTGGTCCTCGATATCGTCGACCAGTACGGGCGAGCCGTAGATGTTGTCGACCGGGATATCGAAGAAACCCTGGATCTGGTCAGCGTGCAGGTCGACGGTGAGTACACGGTCGATACCTACGACAGTGAGCATGTCAGCGACGACTTTGGCGCTGATGGCTACACGTGCCGAACGCGGACGGCGGTCCTGGCGGGCGTATCCGAAGTAAGGAATCACGGCGGTGATTCGGGATGCTGAGGAGCGGCGGAAGGCGTCGGCCATCACTACCAGTTCCATCAGGTTATCGTTGGTCGGGGCACAGGTCGGCTGAATAATGAAGACGTCTTTACCGCGGACATTCTCATTGATCTCAGTGCTGATCTCGCCGTCGGAGAACTTACCGACAGAAACGTCACCGAGAGGGATATGCAGCTGACGTACGACACGCCGAGCCAGATCGGGGTTGGCGTTCCCCGTAAAGACCATCATCTTGGACACGCGCAGTACCTGAAGGCTGAGGGTAACCTGGATGAGTATAAGGAAAATGGCAGGGGCGGCTGGATTCGAACCAACGCATGGCAGGATCAAAACCTGCTGCCTTACCGCTTGGCGACGCCCCTGTATCTGTTGCTGCGAACGCTTATGCGCTCGACTTCTTGACCAGACTTTGCAGCTTGCGATGCAACATCGAAACGTTGCTTCCTTTCGCCACAAACCCTGTTTGGGTCGCTGAAAGAAGGGCCAGAACTTTATCAGCTTCGGCTTTGCTTGGGAAGGCCCCAAACACACAACTTCCAGTACCGGTCAGTCGAGCCTCAGTGAATTTACCCAGTGAATTCAACGCATTGCGAACTTCCGGGTAACTCTGCTCTACCACCGGTTGGCAGTCATTTCGACTGTTTCCCTCGGGAACGGGGCGCATCTTAAGGGGGAGCGAATCACGTGTCAACTGTGGATGTGAAAAAATTTCTACTGTGCTGACAGACACTTGCGGCACAAGCACGACATACCACGGCTCTTCCGGGTCGACCGGGGTCAATTGTTCACCCACGCCCTGGGCGAATGCCGCGTGGCCGCGCACGAATACCGGTACGTCGGCGCCCAGGCTCAGGCCTAGTGCGGCCAGGCGGTCTTCGTCCCAGTCCAGTTGCCACAGGTGGGCGAGGGCCAACAGGGTAGTGGCGGCATCCGAGCTGCCACCGCCGATGCCGCCGCCCATGGGCAGCACCTTGGTCAGCCAGATGTCGGCGCCCATCGTCGTGCCGGATTGTTCCTGCAGCTTGCGCGCGGCACGCACGATCAGGTTGCTGTCATGCGGCACTGCTTCGATCTCGGTGTGCAGGCGGATCACGCCGTCGTCACGCACGGCGAAGCTCAGTTCGTCGCCGTGATCGAGAAACTGGAACACGGTTTCCAGCTCGTGATAGCCGTCCGCACGGCGGCCGATGATGTGCAGCCACAGGTTGAGCTTGGCCGGAGCGGGCAGGGTGAGGGTCTGCATGTATCAGTGCCCCAGCTGGCGGGGTTGCCAGTCCTTGACCACCAGTGTCACGTCGAGGTCCTTGCCGTGCAGCTTCATACGCTCGGGCAGCCAGTAGCCGTTCTGTTCCGTGTAGCTCAGGTATTGCACCTGCCAGCCGTCCTGGTCGAGGCTGGCCAGGCGGCTGTCGCCGTCCAGGGTCAGCTTGCTCTTGCTGTCGGGGGCTGGCAGGCCGCGGACCCACCAGACCAGGTGTGAGACCGGCAACTGCCAGCCCAGTTGTTCTTCCAGCAGGGCTTCGGGGCTGAGGGCCTCGTAGCGGCCCTGGTTGGCCACTTCCAGTACCACGCCGCCGGGGCGGCCGGTCAGGCGAGCGGCGCCACGGCCCAGCGGGCCGGCCAGGCGAATGTCGTAGTAGTCCTGGCGTTGCAGCCAGAACAGCGTGCCGCTGCCGGAGTCGCGCGGGGCACGGATGCCGACCTTGCCGTTGATCTGCCAGCCATCGAGGCTGCTCAGTTGCTCTTTATGGGCGCGCCACTGCTGCGGGTCGCCGTGGCCCTGCAGGGCCTCGCGGCTACCGAAGCCGGCACAGCCGGCCAGCAGGGCGATCAGGGTGAAGGTAATGCAATGGCGCAGGAACATGGCGTTAGAGAGTCTCGGATCCGGTCAGGCGCAGAATGGTCTTGCGCAGGATGGGGCTGTCGGCCTGGGCTTCGAAGCCCTTGGCCCAGACCTGGCGGGCTTCGCGGCGTTTGCCGTTGGCCCATAGCACTTCGCCCAGGTGGGCGGCCACTTCGTGGTCTGGGAAGCTGGCAAAAGCCTTGCGCAGGTAGGTTTCAGCCTCGTCGAGGTTGCCCAGGCGGTAATTGACCCAACCCAGGCTGTCGAGCACCGCCGGGTCATCCGGGGTCAGCTGATGGGCCTTGTCGATCAGCGCCTTGGCTTCGCTGTAGCGGGTGGTGCGGTCGGCCAGGGTGTAGCCGAGGGCGTTCAGGGCCATGGCGTTTTCCGGCTCGCGGGCGATGATGGCGCGCAGGTCTTTTTCCATCTGCGGCAGGTCGTCACGCTTTTCCGCCAGCATGGCACGGGTGTACAGCAGGTTGAGGTCGTCCGGGTAGCGCTGGATGGCTTGCTGCAGCACCTGGCTGGCCTGGGCGTCCTTGTTGTTGTTGCTGTAGCTTTCCGATTCGATCAGGAACAACTGTATGGCGTAGTCCGGCTGGGATTCGCGGGCATCGGCGAGCAGGCGCGAGGCTTCGGTACCACGGCCGTTGGCAATCAGGATGTCGGCCTGGCGCAGCTGCGCCGGCAGGTAGTCGGGGCCCGGGCCGACCAGGGCGTATTCACGCAGGGCGCCTGCAGGGTCGTGGCGCTCTTCGCGGATGCGGCCCAGGTTCAGGTGCGCGGCGTCGACGTTGCTGTCGCGTTCGATCAGCTCCTGCAGGTAGCCCTCGGCTTCATCCCAGTCCTTGTTTTCCAGGCACACCAGCGCCAGCGAATAGCGCAGCTCGTCGTCCTCGGGGTATTGCTGGACCAGGCTGAGGAACTCGCCCTTGGCATCGGCGATGCGGTCCTGTTCGACCAGGGTGCGCGCGTAGGTCAGGCGCAGGCGCTTGTCGTCCGGGTTGTCGCGAATCGCCCCGCGCAGCAGTGGCAGGGCCTCCGGGCCGCGGTCCAGGGCTTGCAGCAGGCGCGCGCGCAGCAGGACCGGGGCGACTTCGCCGTTTTGCGGCGGGTGCGATTCGAGCAACTCCAAGGCTTCTTCGGCCTTGCCGTCCTGGTTCAGCAGCAGGGCCTTGCCGAACACCAGCTGGCTGTTGTCCGGGTACTTCACCAGCAGGCGTTCGAAGCTTTGCAGCAAGCCGTCGCGGGTGCTCTGGTCGGTTTCGGCGGCGGACAGGGCGAGGAAATCGAAATGGGTGTCGCCCTGGCCCTGCAGGACCTTTTCCATGTAAGTCATGGAGTCGTCATAGCGGCCGGCGCGGGCCAGCTGGATGGCGGCGGCGCGCTGGGCGTCGAGGTTCTGCGGGTCGTTGCGGGCCCATACCAGGGCGTTGTCCAGTGCCGGTTCGTCGGCGCCGAGGTATTCGGCAATGCGGTAGGCGCGCTCGGAAACCCCCGGGTCTTGGGTTTTCGCGGCCTGGTCGGTGTAGTTGGCCAGGGCGATGTCGAAGCGGTTGCGCTGGCCGGCCAGTTCGGCCACCAGCAGGCTGTAGAGCGTGTCCTGCTTGAACGAGCCATACACCACGGGTTTTTCCGCCTCGCTCTTGTCGGCCTCGGCGACGGGAGGCTCGGCCTTTTGCGGGGCCAGGCTCTGGCAGCCCTGGAGCAGGGCGAAGGCAAGCAGCAATGCGTATGGTTTGTTCATAGAAGGCTTTAAAAAGGACTCACCGGCGGTCGGAGCATGATGACACAAGCGCGGGGGCAAACCCACCTGCGAAGGTATGAAGCTGCGCTTCGCTTATGCAGACCGCGCTGTGCCCGCGCGGTTCGCCGCAGAGCCTGCCACGGCGCCCAGAACACAGAATTTTTGCTCTTGCTCTTGCTTCTGAGCGCGCGATAGTTCAGGCGCCGCAGATTGCGACTTCAGGAGGCCGAGCGAAGGGACTGCGGAGGGAGGTGACGGGCATGGATGCCCGTCAAGCGCTGAGGCCCCATGGATGGGGCCTGCAGCGCGTACTCTCGGGAGCAGGCCCATAGCGAGGGTGCCCCGGAGCGAAGCGTAGGGGCCGGATGATGGGAGCCGACGGTTTTTGGTTCCATTTTGCCACGACAAAAAGGGTTCCGCCGTAAGGGCGTCAAGGTGACGTGGCGCCACTATCGCGAATGAATGTCTACTCGATGTGAATGCCTACACCTGAAAGCAAAAAGCTTAGGGCTGATGTCTCAACAGCCAGCCTCTTGGCGTCCGATGTCACGGAATAGGCCCAAGGGGGCGCAACCAAATGCGAAATAAAATAAGTGCTCCGATAAGTGTTGGGTGCATAGCCCCTAAGACGATCAGGGTGCGCTTCATGCGTATAGGGAAGTTCGTGACCTCATCAAGGTCAACCAAGCTTTTTCGCGCATATATTTTTGGCACTGTTAGTAGTATTGATATTGAGAGTGTGCGCATTACCTTTCCAATTAGGCCTGCTTGTGAAAAGGTTTTTTTATTCCCGCTCACGAATGCGCTATTCGGTAGTAGTGATTCGATCCTGTCAAGATGATAGATTGATATGTAGAACGATACGCAAAGCGTGACGGTCATGGCGGCCAAAATTATAAATGCAACAATACCCGCTTCAGTGCTCATTCGCTGCCTACCTTTTCATACAATACTTCGCCGAGCGCTTCCCCTACAGCACCGCCAAGCATGCTTCCTCCTGTGGCTCCCGCAGCCCCACCAATAACAGCGCAGACAAGTACGCCTGTACCGACTGTGGGCACGCCAAGAGCGAGACAAATATTAGTGGCAATAGCACCGCCGTAGCTTGTTGCTATCCCTCCCACGGCGACACTGCCTGTCAAGGAAGATCCATGGACGTATTTAGCTTTTCTACACTCATTGTCGCGGCCAGCGGTGCAGGCTTTATGGATTTCAAGACCCGTCGCGGCGACTTCCAGCGCAATACCTATATAGGTGTCTTTTTTGATCAGGTTGGCAGCCCTGACCACACCTATGATCTTAACTGCACACCCCACAATCTCAGTCGTTTGCAAGTCCTTGCCACGCGTCGAGTGCCGGCCTTGAGTTTCCAATGATCGATTGCTGCGGGAGAACTTTGTCCTTGAACAGAATACGAAGTTGTATCTCCATTGGGTCATAGATAGTGAGACAGCACGAGTGCAAGGAATAATATGATGTGAATAGCCCAGAGGTTGACCAAGACAAGCCTTTCACGGCGCGGAAATTTTTGTACTTCCTCGATATCTGCTGCGCCCCTGTAAGTGAAGATTTTGGGTGTGGCCAGTAGTGTTGCAATTTGACCAGTTCTTACCAGTTTTCCTATTAGTCCAGCATGCTTATAGTTTTTTATGTTGTCAGATACGATACGAGAGGTGGGTAAGAAAGACTCAAAGTGCTCGGTGTATTTATGTGCAACGTAAATTTGGACAGTAATCGCGATTGCGATTGAGGTGATGAGAATAAGTGCGATCAGACCCGGTTCCATATTGATCATTGCGAGAACTCTCGATATAGGAAGTCACCAAGCACCTCGCCTTTTTCTCCTCCGAAGTCACCGCCTAGCTTCCCCCCTGCGGCAGCACCAATGACTGCGCAGGTAATTGACCCCAGACCGGCCGTCCCTACTCCCAGAGCCGCACATACAAAGGGCGCAACAATGGTCCCTCCTATGTATCCACCTATGCCGCTGCCGGTCAGACCACCGGCTAATGACGCACCATTGAGAAATTTTGCACGCGTGCACTCATCTTCTCTGCCGAGCATACAGGCTTGGCGAATCGCCAGGCCCGTTGCTGCGACATCAAGCGCTATGCCAATGTAAGTACCTTTTTTTATCAAACTGGCAGCCTTGCCTACCCCGGCAACCTTATCCGCATACCCTGCAACCTCACCGGTGTGCAAATAGCGTTTCGTGGATATGGCCAGTGTCCTTTTAATCGATCCCTTGTTGCGCAAACCCGAGCCGAACGCCGCCAGTTTGCCCAACTGTTCGTCAAGCTTCGAGAACAGTGCTGCACGCTTGGCATAAAACTGGTCACGGTTCTTGAGCGTCCCTGAACCCAGATGTTCTCTGTGCAATTTCTCGATCTCCAGCAACGTGTCCTGAATGGCCTTCAGATGCCTGCTCCAGCCATCGCTGACCACGCCTGCGCCCAGTGAAGCATGGGCAAGCAAGCTCTTCAGCAACTCGAAATTATCCAGAAAAAACTCATCAGCCCCCTGGCCACTGCGCATCAGCCCCATATGCGTGATGGAGGCCTGAGACATCAGATAAGCCTCCTGACTGGTACACGAAGGTGTAGACCAGTCGCCGACGATCACCAGTTCGCCGCTTCTGACCACGCTGTTGTAAATGTGTGCATTCAGGATGTCGAACTTGCTTGCGGCATGCCCGCCAAGCGCAAGGCCGGCCTTGAGGGTGTGATAGTTCTGCATCCTGGGGTTGATGAAAGCGCGGGCTTCGTACATGGCGATACCTCACGCGTACTTCTTGTTGCCGATCCGGTCCCAACCACCGGCAATGTTGCCGCCGCCCGAGCCGTCGATGCGCTTCTGCAGGGTATAGGTGGTCTTGATTCTGCCGTAATCGAGGCGAACCACCTCGATAGGCACGCCGTCGGCGGCGCTCTGGGCGTAATCGGCAATGATCACTTCTTCTAGGATGATCTCGTAGTACTTCAGCTTGTCACCGCCCGCGCGGCACAGCGCGAGTTTGACTTCCTTGAGATGCTGCCCCGCGCAACTGGCCTCCATGAGTTTACAGCTGGCGCTGTCGAGAAACTTGGTAAAAGTGAAATGGCTCACTTCGGTGCGCCCCGAAGTGGCACCCCCTGCCGAGCTTGCAGTGGCAGAGGTGCTTTGGCTTACACCGAAATCATAACCGGTGACTTCAATCCACTTGCCGTACTTCTCGTCCAAGGCTTCGCCTGGGATATCGTCGATTTTCAAATACGCGTCCAAAGCCATATCTACCGCTCCTTGGTCATCATGTGGGTGAGGAATATCGATGTAGCGGCGTCAAGGCTAGGCGCGGAAAGAGGGTGGAGCAACAGCTGGGCATGTATTTGGGAAAAGGACTACAAGACTGTGGATAAGTCTTGTAGAGATATGTCAAGAGTCCTCTCGACCTGGTCGGTTTAATTAACTAAGGAGATGTCGAGCCGATGGTTCTGGTTCTTGCTTCTAAGCACGCGGTAGTTCAGGCGCCGCATAGTGCGACTTCAGGAGGCCGAGCGAAGGGACTGCGGAGGGAGGTGACGGGCATGGATGCCCGTCAAGCGCTGAGGCCCCATGGATGGGGCCTGCAGCGCGTACTCTCGGGAGCAGGCCCATAGCGAGGGTACCCCGGAGCGAAGCGTAGGGGCCGGATGATGGGAGCCGACGGTTTTTGGTTCCTTTTTGCCACGACAAAAAGGGACCCGCCGTAAGGGCGGAAAGGTGACTTGGCGCCACCATCGCGAATGAATGTCTACTCGATGCGAATACCCACATCCAAAAAGCCCAGTCCATTTACGATGGCGAAGCATACTCACCTTTTCGCCCGTACAGCGCTCCCATCATCCGGCCCCTGCGCTCCGGGGCTCCCTAACTCCGGCCCTGCGAAGATCAAGATCAAAAGCGGGGGTTATGAGCTGAAGTTGCCGCTGATGCTGGCCTGGAGCCGGCGATAGCCGCAGCGCTATCAGCGCAATAGCGAACGGTGGTTGTCCTGAAACCTGCGAAAGAGGACAATTATCGGCTTCCCGTCACAACCAGCGACCTTGCATGGCCTTTCTTGCACTTGGTATCAACCATAAGACTGCCTCGGTAGACGTACGCGAGCGCGTGGCGTTTACCCCAGAGCAGCTGGTAGACGCCCTGCAGCAGCTCTGCCGGCTGACATCCAGCCGCGAAGCGGCGATTCTGTCGACCTGCAACCGTAGCGAGCTCTATATCGAGCAGGACCACCTGTCCGCCGATGTGGTGCTGCAATGGCTCGCCGACTACCACCGCCTCAGCCTGGACGAGCTGCGCGCCAGCGCCTACGTGCACGAAGAGCACGAGGCGGTGAAGCACATGATGCGGGTGGCCTCCGGCCTGGACTCGCTGGTGCTCGGCGAACCGCAGATCCTCGGCCAGATGAAGTCCGCCTACGCCGTGGCGCGTGAGGCTGGCACCGTCGGCCCGTTGCTTGGGCGCCTGTTCCAGGCCACTTTCAGCGCTGCCAAGCAGGTGCGCACCGACACCGCCATCGGCGAAAACCCGGTGTCGGTGGCGTTTGCCGCGGTCAGCCTGGCCAAGCAGATCTTCAGCGACCTGGGCCGCAGCCAGGCACTGCTGATCGGTGCCGGCGAAACCATCACCCTGGTCGCCCGCCACCTGCATGAGCAGGGCGTGCGCCGTATCGTCGTGGCCAACCGTACCCTCGAGCGGGCCAGCATCCTGGCCGAACAGTTCGGTGCGCACGCGGTTCTGCTGGCCGACATCCCACAGGAACTGGCCAACAGCGATATCGTCATCAGTTCCACTGCCAGCCAGTTACCGATCCTTGGCAAGGGTGCGGTCGAGAGCGCGCTGAAGCAGCGCCGGCACAAGCCGATTTTCATGGTCGACATTGCCGTACCGCGCGATATCGAAACCGAAGTCGGCGAACTGGATGACGTCTACCTGTACACTGTCGATGACCTGCACGACGTTGTGGCAGAAAACCTCAAAAGTCGCCAGGGCGCGGCCCAGGCCGCCGAAGAGCTGGTGTCGGTGGGGGCAGAGGACTTCATGCTGCGCCTGCGCGAGCTGGCCGCGGTGGATGTGCTCAAGGCCTATCGCCAGCAATGCGAGCGCCTGCGCGACGAAGAACTGCAAAAGGCCCAGCGGCTGCTGGCCAACGGCGGCAACCCCGAAGACGTACTGGCCCAACTGGCCCGGGGGCTGACCAACAAACTCCTGCACGCGCCCAGCGTGCAATTGAAAAGGCTCTCGGCCGAGGGCCGCCTCGATGCGCTGGCCATGGCCCAGGAACTCTTTGCCCTCAACGAGGGCTCGACGGACAAATCCCCGCAATGAAAGCGTCGCTGCTGAACAAACTGGAAATCCTCCAGGACCGCTTCGAAGAACTCACCGCTCTGCTTGGTGATGCCGAGGTCATTTCCGACCAGACGCGCTTTCGCGCCTATTCCCGTGAATACGCCGAAGTCGAGCCGGTCTACGCTGCTTATAAAGAGTGGCGCAAAGTCCAGGACGACCTCGAAGGTGCCCAGGCGCTGCTCAAGGACAGTGACCCGGACCTGCGCGAAATGGCCGTGGAAGAAGTGCGTGAAGCCAAGGAACAACTGCTGACGCTGGAGTCGCAGCTGCAACGCATGCTGTTGCCCAAGGACCCCAACGACGGCCGCAACGTGTTCCTCGAAATCCGCGCCGGCACCGGTGGCGACGAGGCGGCGATCTTCTCCGGCGACCTGTTCCGCATGTATTCGCGCTACGCCGAAAAGCGTGGCTGGCGCCTGGAAATCCTCTCGGAGAACGAAGGCGAGCACGGCGGCTACAAGGAAATCATCGCCCGCGTCGAGGGTGAGAGCGTGTACGGCAAGCTCAAGTTCGAGTCCGGCGCGCACCGCGTACAGCGCGTGCCCGAAACCGAATCCCAGGGCCGTATCCACACCTCCGCGTGCACCGTGGCAGTACTGCCCGAGCCGGACGAGCAGGCGGCCATCGAGATCAACCCGGCCGACCTGCGCGTGGACACCTACCGCGCATCCGGTGCCGGCGGCCAGCACGTCAACAAGACCGACTCGGCGATCCGTATCACCCACTTGCCCACCGGTATCGTGGTCGAGTGCCAGGAAGAGCGCTCGCAGCACAAGAACCGTGCCCGTGCCATGTCCTGGCTGTCGGCCAAGCTCAACGACATGCAGACCAGCGCCGCGCAGAATGCCATCGCCACCGAGCGCAAGCTGCTGGTCGGCTCGGGTGACCGTTCCGAGCGCATCCGTACGTACAATTATCCACAGGGGCGGGTGACCGATCACCGTATCAACCTGACCCTGTACTCGCTGGACGATATCCTCGCCGGCGGGGTGGAGGCGGTGATCGAACCGCTGCTGGCCGAATACCAGGCCGATCAACTGGCCGCTCTGGGGGACTGATGACCATCATCGCCAGCCTGCTGCGCAACGCGCAGTTGCCAGAGTCGCCTACCGAGCGGCTGGATGCCGAGTTGCTGTTGGCCGCGGCCATCGGCAAATCGCGCAGCTACCTGCACACCTGGCCCGAGCGAATCGTCAGCAGCGAAGATGCCGAGACCTATGCTGGCTACCTGCAGCGCCGCCGTGGCGGCGAACCGGTCGCCTACATTCTCGGGCTGCAGGGCTTCTGGAAGATCGATCTGGAAGTGGCACCGCATACCCTGATCCCGCGGCCGGATACCGAGCTGCTGGTCGAAGCTGCCCTTGAACTGCAACCCGCCACGCCGGCCAAGGTCCTTGACCTGGGCACCGGCACCGGCGCGATTGCCTTGGCCCTGGCCAGCGATCGCCCGGCCTGGCAGGTGACCGCAGTGGACCGCGTGGAGGAGGCTGCAGCCCTGGCTGAGCGCAACCGCCAGCGGCTGGGCCTGGCAAACGCCCAGGTACGGCTCAGCCACTGGTTCGACAGTCTGGCCGGCGAGCGTTTCGACCTGATTGTCAGCAACCCGCCCTACATCGCTGCCGCAGACCCGCATTTGGTCGCCGGTGATGTACGCTTCGAGCCCAGCAGTGCGCTGGTGGCCGGTGCCGATGGCCTGGACGACCTGCGCGTGATAGCTGCCCAGGCGCCCGCGCACCTGGTACCGGGTGGCTGGTTACTGCTGGAACACGGCTACGATCAGGCAGCGGCGGTGCGCGCCTTGCTGGCTGAACAAGGCTTCATCGAGGTCGCCAGCCGCACGGACCTGGGCGGCCATGAACGCATTACCCTGGGGCGCCTGCCATGCTGAGTGATCAGGAACTGCTGCGTTACAGCCGGCAGGTTTTGCTGGCCCAGATCGACATCGACGGCCAGTTGCGGCTCAAGCAGAGCAAGGCGCTGATCGTCGGGCTCGGCGGCCTTGGCTCGCCCGTCGCCTTGTACCTGGCCGCCGCCGGGGTCGGTGAGCTGCACCTGGCGGACTTTGACACCGTCGACCTGACCAACCTGCAACGCCAGGTGATCCACGACAGTGCGAGCGTGGGCATGAGCAAGGTCGATTCGGCCCTGCAGCGCCTGCAGGCAATCAACCCGGAAATCAGCCTGGTTGCCCATCGCCAGGCTCTGGACGAGGACTCGCTGGCGGCCGCTGTGGCAGCGGTCGACCTGGTGCTGGACTGCTCTGACAATTTCGGTACCCGCGAGGCGGTCAACGCTGCCTGCGTCGCGGCTGGCAAGCCGCTGGTCAGCGGTGCGGCGATCCGCCTGGAAGGACAGTTGTCGGTATTCGACCCACGGCGTGACTACAGCCCTTGCTACCACTGCCTGTATGGCCATGGCAGCGAAGCCGAACTGACCTGCAGCGAAGCCGGCGTGATCGGCCCATTGGTGGGCCTGGTAGGCAGCCTGCAGGCGCTGGAGGCGATGAAGCTGCTGGCCGGGTTCGGCGAGCCGCTGGTCGGCCGCCTGCTGTTGATCGATGCTCTCGGCACTCGTATCCGCGAATTGCGGGTCAAGCGCGACCCGGCTTGTGCGGTCTGTGGTAAGCGCGATGGCTGAGCGATCGGCGCCGGTCGGCGTGATGGACTCCGGGGTTGGCGGCTTGTCGGTACTCGCCGAGATCCAGCGCCTGCTGCCCAACGAGACGCTACTGTACGTGGGCGATTGCGGCCACATACCCTACGGCGAGAAGTCGCCGGACTATATCCGTGAGCGTCTCCGGCGCATTGCTGCGTTCTTCCATGAACAGGGCGCCAAGGCCATGGTACTGGCCTGCAATACCGCCACGGTGGCGGCGGTGGCCGACCTGCGCGAGTTGTACCCGAACTGGCCGCTGGTGGGCATGGAGCCGGCGGTGAAGCCCGCTGCCGCCGCTACGCGCTCTGGCGTGGTCGGTGTGCTGGCCACTACCGGTACCCTGCAGAGTGCCAAGTTCGCTGCCTTGCTCGATCGTTTTGCCAATGACGTACAGGTCATCACCCAACCTTGCCCGGGCCTGGTCGATCTGATCGAGACCGGTGACCTGGCCAGCCCGGTGCTGCGCCAGTTGCTGCAAGGTTATGTGCAGCCGTTGCTGGCCGCTGGCTGTGACACGTTGATTCTCGGTTGCACCCATTACCCCTTCCTGCGCCCGTTGCTGGCCGGCATGGTGCCAGCCGACGTTGCCATCATCGACACCGGTGCCGCAGTGGCGCGCCAACTGCAGCGGCTGCTGGGCGCGGATGACCTGTTGGCCGATGGGCCGGCCAGGGATACCCGCTTCTGGACCAGTGCCGATCCGCAATCTCTCAGAAAGATCCTGCCTTTGCTGTGGCATAAGTCGGACAGTGTGCAAAGCTTTTCATTGTGAAAAAAACGTGAAAGAAGCTGAACTATCGTACCGCTGCCGGTTTCTACCGCCTTGCCTGAAATGAGGCGGATACCAATAACAGCAAAGAAGGATGTTGCTCATGAAGAAGCTGCTCGGCTTGGCGGCGGCTGCCGTCTTCACCCTGGGGCACTCACTGTCGGCGCAGGCTGCCGACGTTTCGTTTTCGGTGGGGCAGACCGGTGACTCGACCATGGTCTACCGGTTGGGGCTGCAATCGAATTGGGAAGCGAGCTGGTGGCAGACCAGCGTCGGGCGCCTGACGGGGTACTGGGATGGGGCCTACACCTATTGGGATGGTGACGAGACCGCGAGCAACCATAGCCTGTCGTTCGCGCCGGTGTTCGTCTACGAGTTTGCCGGGGAGTCGGTGAAGCCTTATATAGAGGCTGGGATTGGCGTGGCGGCATTCTCCAGCACCGAGCTGGAAGACAACGAGCTGGGCTCGGCATTCCAGTTCGAGGACCGCATCGGCTTTGGATTGCGCTTTGCCGGTGGGCATGAGATCGGCGTGCGGGCGATTCACTATTCCAACGCGGGCATCAAGCAGCCCAACGATGGGGTGGAGAGCTATAGCCTGCATTACCGCATGGCGCTCTGAGCTCTCCTCTGCCGGCCTCTTCGCGGGTGAACCCGCTCCCACAGGGGGGCTTACATAGCTTGAGATCTATGAGGTACCTGGGGGAGCAACTGTCTTGCTCCATTACTCAGGCTACCTCATCACCTTGTAGGAGCAGCCTTGTGCTGCGAAGAAGCCATTGCTGCAGAAGAACATCTGCTGCCCTACTGCCCTCTTCGCAGCACAAGGCTGCTCCTACAGATTATGCGCATGACTTCAAGCCGAAGCGGTCGAGGTGGGAGCCGGCTTGCCGGCGATAGGGCCGGAACGGTCACCACATCGATTACTTGAGTGGCAAAGGCCACAGGCTAGTCAGATCCAAAGCCTCCAGCACAAGCTCGGGCTCCCTCTGCGGCCACCGCCGCAGCAGTTCTTCTGCCGCATCCTGCGGCGTCCATGCCTCCGGTAGCGCCTGCGCCGGTGTCACGGGGTTCTTCAGCGACTGCGGCCCCACCACGGTCAGCTCAACCCCCTGCGCCTTCAACGCCTGACGCTGCTCGCGCATCCATTGCGGCATGTTGTTCCAGCCCGCAGGCACCTGCGTCGGTGCATGCAACTGCAGCGCCGAATAACGGTTGAACACCGCCATCACCTGCGGCGAGTCACCCTTCGCCAATAACGGCAGCGCACTGGCCAGGCAATGCTCGCCGGCCAACTGGTTGTCCGTGACGATCGCCTCGAACAACTCGCTGTCAGCCACATCGTCCGCCAGGTAATCGCTGGTACCAGCGTTGATGATCAAGCCATCCAGCGCGCACCAGGCATGGCAGATCTGCTGGCTGGCCTGGGCCGCCTGATGTTCTTCGTGCAACTGCCACGGCAAGCGCAACAGTTGGCTGCCATAGCGTGCACCCAAGGCATCCAGTGCCTCGCCATGCTTCGCGCTTGCAGCTACCCGGTGTCCTTGCCCGAGCAGCCCCTCCACTAAAGCCAGGCCAAGTCCATTGCCTGCTCCCGTCACCCAGATACTGCGTGCGTTGTTCAAGATGCTGCCCTCTGATCCTGCCGGCGCGGGAGGTTCTTGAATGCCTCCAGTGCGCGCTGACGACTGCTGTCGAGATCGACAATTGGACTGTGGTAGGAATATCTAGCAAAAAGATCGGCCGACTTCACGGGGAAATGAATGGCTTTTTCATCCACCCCCTGCAATTCCGGCAGCCAGTGCCGAATGAAACGCCCTTGCGGGTCGAATCGCTGCGACTGTGAAACCGGGTTGAAGATGCGGAAATAGGGCACTGCGTCGGTGCCAGTGGACGCGCTCCACTGCCAACCGCCGTTGTTGGCGGCCAGGTCGCCGTCTATCAAGTGGCGCATGAAATGCCGCTCGCCCTTGCGCCAGTCGATCAGCAGGTTCTTGCTGAGGAACATGGCCACGATCATGCGCAGGCGGTTGTGCATCCACCCGGTGTGCAGCAGTTGGCGCATGGCGGCGTCGATGATCGGGAAGCCGGTTCGGCCCTGTTCCCATGCTTCGAGGTCGGCCGGTGCATCGCGCCAGGGCAGGGCTTCGGTCTGGGCGCGGAAGGCACGGTGACGCGAGACCTGTGGATAACCGGTCAGGATGTGTTTGTAGAATTCGCGCCAGAGCAGCTCGTTGATCCAGGTTTGCACGCCGCTGCTGCCGCTGTCGAACTCGCCGCGGTTGCTGGCCAGGGCACCGTGCAGGCACTGGCGTGGCGAGATCACGCCGGCGGCCAGATAGGCGGAGAGCTGGCTGGTACCGGGCTTGGCAGGCAAGTCACGCAGCTGTTGGTAATCGTCGATGGTTTCATCGAGAAAACGGGTCAGCCGCGCCTGCGCTTCGGCTTCGCCGGCCGGCCAATGGTCGCGCAGTGCCTGCGCGGGTTTTTCGAAGCCGTCCACGTGCTGTGGGATCGGGTCGCTGCTGACATGCAGCGGTGCCTGGCGTTTTATCTGGCGGGCCAGGGCAGGGAGGCTGCGGTGCAGGTGCTCCAGGCAGCTCTTCTTGAACTGGCTGAACACCTGGAAGTAGTCGCCGCTGCGGGTAAGGATGGTGCCAGGGCGGAACAACAGCTGGTCGAGGTGGCTGTGGGCCTGGATGGACGACTTTTCCAGCAGCGCACGGGTGGCGTCGTCGCGACGTTGCTCGTTGATGCCGTACTCCTCGTTCCAGTGCACGCTTTGCACCTGATGTTGGCGGCAGACGTCGAGTACGGCCTGTGGCGCCTGGTCCCAGGTGTCGATCTTGCGGATCAGCAGGGGGATGTTCAAGCGCTCCAGCGACTGGCGCAGGTCGCGCAGGCTGCGCAGCCAGAAGTCGACCTTGCAGGCGGCGTCGTCGTGGGCCAGCCATTGCCCGGGGCTGACCAGCCACAGTGCGAGGGTCGGGCCGCGTTCGCTGGCGGCGGCTAGCGCGGTGTTGTCATCGATGCGCAGGTCGCTGCGCAGCCAGGTCAGGTGCATGGTGCGGTCATCTCTCCAGGCTGGCGGTCATGGGCTTGCAGCAAACGCAATGCCGCCTGCGGGGTATCGAAGAGGGCAAGATTGGGCAGCCCCAGGGCGCGCAGCCGGGTTTCATGCAGCGCCAGCGTCGGCCCGCCAGCCAGGGTCGGCACGGGCAGGTTGGACAGGGTACGGTGCAACGCCTTGTCATCGATGCGTGGCCCCAGGTGCAGGAGCACGGCGCGTGGCTTGAGCATGGTGGCTGCGCGTTGCAGGTGCGCGCCAGCAATGGTGTGCTCCAGCACTTCGACCGGCAGGCCGTTGCTGGTGAACAGCCAGGCGCACAACCACAAACCGGGGCTGAAAGTGTGTTCGCTGTCTTCGGCCAGCAAGATGGCAGGCCCATGCAGCAACTGGTTGTCGTGGTAGACCCTGGCGCCCAGCTTGCTGCGCAACCAGCTGTGGAAAAACACCTGTTCCAGCCGTGCGTTGAAATAGTTGCGCCAGCGCAGGTCGAGGAGGTCGAGCAGCGGCAACAGCAATTGCTCGCACAGGGTGACGGCCGGGTACAAGGCCATCGCCTGGTTGAGCTGCTGGTCGAGGGCGCGCTGCGACAGCGTGGCGATGGCCTCGATCAGTTGGAACTGCCGGGCTTGCCAGTCGCCTTTCGGCGGCGTGCTGGCCGGTTTGTCGAGCAGCTCGCGTACCTGGCCGACGGAGGCGCCGCGCTGCAGCCAGGCGAGGATCGCTTCTACTCGTTCGACCTGCTCCAGCGGATACAGGCGATGGCCCTTGGCAGTACGCTGGGGCTTGAGCAGGCCGTAGCGGCGCTCCCAGGCTCGCAGGGTGACGGGATTGACGCCCGTGCGGCGAGCCAGTTCGCCGATGGGCAACAGGATCTCAGACGGCATTGCGCAGGCCCAGGCTCTCGGGGTGCGGCTGAAGGTAGGCCTGCTGCTGCAGATACGGATCGGGATGCTTGCGCAAATGGTGCTTGAGCAGGGTCAGCGGCACTACCAGCGGCACCACGCCTAGCTGGTATTGGCCGATGATGGCCTGCAGCTCGGCTTTGTCCTGCCGTGTGAGGATGTCCTTGAAGTAGCCGCTCAGATGCTGCAGCACGTTGCAATGATTGCCGCGGCTGGCACAGCGGCGCAGAGCCTGCATCAGCTGGCTGAAGTAGCGCGGGCCGATGCTTTGCGGGTCATCGTCCTTGCTCATGCTGCCAAGCAGGCGCCCGAGGCTGCGGTAGGCCTGCGGGTTGTTGGCCATCAACAGGTACTTGTAGCGTGAGTGGAATCGCACCAAAGCGCCACGGCTCAGGCCTTCGGCCAGCAGGCGCTGCCAGTCGGCGTAGGCGTACACGCGGCTGATGAAGTTCTCGCGCAGTACGGGGTCGTGCAGGCGGCCTTCTTCTTCCACCGGCAGGTCCGGCCGCCGTGCGCAGAACGCCTGCGCATACACTCCCCGTCCACCGTGGAAGGCAGGGTGGCCATTGTCCTGGTATACCTTGACCCGCTCCAAGCCACAGGAAGGCGATTTCTGCATGAAGATGTAGCCGCAGATATCATCGAGTTCCGCCGCCATTTGCTCGCCATAGCTGCGCAGCGGCCCGGTCAGGTCCATGCCGCGGTTGCGGGTGCCTACCACTTCCGGCTGCTCGGGGTCGCCGACCAGGCGGATCGGGTCGCGCGGCACGCCCAGGCCGATGGCCACCTCCGGGCACACCGGCAACCAGTCGAAATGTTCCTCGAGTTGCATACGGCACAGGTCGGAGGCCTTGTGGCCGCCGTTATAGCGCACGCTGTGCCCGGTCAGGCAGGCGCTGATGGCGATACGCGGCTTGCTGTGGGTGGATGAGTCGTGCATGGGCTGCCTCCAAAAACCTGTACGAGACAAAATAGTTGTACAGGTTCATTCCAGCACAGCCCGGAAGTTATGCAAACAGTTTTTTTTGTATAACCCTACATCACTCGAGATGTTCGAGCAGCCGACGCGCCGCTTCCTGGCCACTGAGCCAGGCGCCCTCGACGCGGCCGGACAGGCACCAGTCGCCGCAGGCGTATAGGCCCTGGTCAGCATCGGCCAGTGCGCCCCATTCATGGTTGCTGCTCGGGCGGGCATAAAGCCAGCGGTGGGCCAAGGCAAAAGTAGGTGCTGGCACCACGCAGCCGACCAGTTCGGCGAATTCGCCCCACAGCTGTTCGATCACTTCTTCCTTGGGCAGGTCGATGTGTTGCCGGCTCCAGTCCGAGGTGGCGTGCAGTACCCAGGTGTCGAGCTGCTCGTCACGCCCGGGCTTGCTGCGGTTGCGCGCCAGCCAGTCGAGCGGGTTGTCCTGCACGAAGCAGCCTTGCATCGGGGTGTCCAGCGGGGTCTGGAAGGCCAGGGCGACGGCCCAGGTGGGCTCCATCTGCACACCGGCGGCCACGGCAGCGAGCTTCGGAGTAGCGGCCAGCAGCGGCGTGGCCTGTGGCGCCGGCACGGCGATCACCACGCGGCTGTAGGGGCCGTGGCTGCAGCCTTCGGTGTCCTGCAGGTGCCAGTACTGCTTACCGCGGAACACTTCGGCGATGCGGCAGCCGAAGTTGACCGTCACGTCCTTGAGCAGGCCGCGGGTGATTGCACTCATGCGCGGCACGCCCACCCAGCGCGTCTGCTCGTCGGGGGAGGGGCTGAGTTCACCATCGCGGTAGTTGTACAGCTGTGGCTTCCATTGCGCGGCCCAACCGGCGGCAACCCATTGCTGTACCTGCTCGACGAAGCGGCGGTCACGGGCCGTGAAGTATTGGGCGCCGAGGTCCAGCGCGCCAGCTTCGCTGCGCTTGCTGGCCATGCGCCCGCCACTGCCGTGGCCCTTGTCGAACAAATGCACGGATTGCCCGGCCTTCTGCAAGGCCTGGGCGGCTGACAGACCGGCGATACCGGCCCCGATGATGGCGATAGGTACTGTCATGATGGCCTCTTCAAACCTTGCTGTAAGCAGACTACGCTGTCAGGCAAACCTGTACAATGCTCAAATGTTGTATAAGGTTATTCCGTGTTGGCAGGCAGGTTGGCCTATGTTTATCCGAGAGCGTCGGGTCAAAAAAGTGCCTTGATGTTAAAAATAGACCACCGCCGCATTCTGCGAGGACACAGCCATGCATATATTGCTGACAGGCGGCACCGGGTTGATAGGCAGGCACCTGTGTCAGTACTGGCTCGGCCAGGGTCATCGCCTGACGGTATGGAGCCGGCGACCCGAGCAGGTGCCGAAAATTTGTGGGACCGGCGTGCGTGGCATCGCCCGCCTGGAGCAACTGGAGGCGGACGATCAGCTGGACGCGGTGATCAACCTGGCCGGCGCCCCGATTGCCGACCGGCCCTGGACGGCGACCCGGCGCAACCTGCTGTGGACCAGCCGCGTCACCCTCACCGAGCAGTTGCTGGCCTGGCTGGGCAGCCGCGAACAGCGCCCGGAAGTGCTGATCTCCGGCTCGGCGGTGGGCTGGTACGGAGACGGTGGCGAACGCGAGCTGACCGAGGCTTCACCGCCGGTGCGCGAAGATTTCGCCAGCCAACTGTGCATTGCCTGGGAAGAGACAGCGATGCGTTCGCAGGCTCAGGGCATTCGCGTGGTGCTGGTGCGTACCGGGTTGGTGCTGGCCAGTGACGGCGGCTTTTTGTCGCGCCTGCGCCTGCCCTTCAAACTGGGGCTGGGCGGGCCTTTGGGCGACGGGCGGCAGTGGATGCCTTGGGTCCATATAGACGACCAGGTCGCCCTGATTGATTTTCTCTTGCAGCACAAGGATGCCAGCGGTCCTTATAATGCCTGCGCCCCGGAGCCGGTGCGCAACCGCGAGTTTGCCAGGCGCCTTGGCCGCACCTTGCACCGGCCGGCGCTGCTGCCAGTGCCGGCACTGCTGCTCAAGGCGGGGCTGGGTGAGCTGTCGACCCTGCTACTCGGCGGCCAGCGCGCCCGCCCGGCACGCTTGCTGGCGGCAGGCTTCACCTTCCGCTTCAACGATTTGCAATCGGCTCTGGACAACCTGTCCAGCCGCCTCTGACATAGGACGCTGCATGACCGATCACGCCCTGCTGCTGGTCAACCTGGGTTCCCCGGCCTCCACCTCGGTGGCCGATGTGCGCCGCTACCTCAACCAGTTCCTCATGGACCCGTATGTGATCGACCTGCCCTGGCCGGTACGGCGCCTGCTGGTGTCGCTGATCCTGATCAAGCGCCCGGAGCAGTCGGCGCATGCCTATGGCTCGATCTGGTGGGAAGAGGGCTCGCCGCTGGTAGTGCTGACCCGTCGCCTGCAGGCGGCAATGGTCGAGCACTGGCCCCATGGCCCGGTGGAGATTGCCATGCGCTATGGTCAGCCGGCCTTGCCCGAGGTGCTGGAGCGCCTGGTGGCCCAGGGTGTGCGCAAGGTGACCCTGGCGCCGCTGTATCCACAGTTCGCTGACAGCACGGTGACCACTGTGGTGGAACTGGCCAGGCAGACGGTCAGTGAACGCCAGTTGCCGTTGCAACTTCGCGTGCTGCAGCCATTCTACGAGCACCCGGACTACATCGAGGCATTGGTCGCCAGCGCCCGGCCTTACCTGGAGCAGGATTACGATCACCTGTTGCTGAGCTTCCATGGCTTGCCGGAGCGCCACTTGAAGAAACTGGACCCTACCGGCAAGCATGACTTCCAGGCGGCCGATTGCTGCAAGGATGCCAGTGCCGACATGCGCGCGGTCTGCTACCGCGGGCAGTGCCTGGCAACGGCCAGGGCCTTTGCGCAGAAAATGGGCATACCCGATGGCAAGTGGTCGGTGTCGTTCCAGTCACGACTGGGGCGGGCCAAGTGGATCGAACCCTATACCGAGGCGCGGCTGGACGAGCTGGCCAAGGCTGGGGTGAAGAAGCTGCTGGTAATGTGCCCGGCGTTCGTGGCCGATTGCATCGAGACCCTGGAAGAGATCGGCATGCGCGGGAGTGAGCAGTTTGTCGAGGCCGGCGGGCAGGAGCTGGTGCTGGTGCCTTGCCTGAATGATCACCCGGAGTGGGTGAAGGCGCTGGCGGGGATGTGCGAAAAAGCCTGAGTCCAAGGTTGCCCTCTTCGCGGGTAAACCCGCTCCCACAGGTTTTGCACAAGGCCTGAGGGCAGCGGGGTACCTGTGGGAGCGGGTTTACCCGCGAAGTGGCCGGGTCAGGCTAAAGCCGAATCAAGGCAACTGATCATCCAGCTTCTTGTGCTTCCAGCCATCATTGCCCGGCAAGATCAGGTTCAGGGCGATAGCCACGATGGCGCACAGGGCGATGCCCTTCAGGCCCCAGTCATCCGGGCCATCACCACTGCCGATCAGTACGCCGCCGATACCGAACACCAGTGTCACCGACACGATCACCAGGTTGCGCGCTTCAGCCAGGTCGATCTTGTGGCGGATCATGGTGTTCATGCCCACCGCCGCGATCGAGCCGAACAGCAGGCACAGGATGCCACCCATCACCGGTACCGGAATGCTTTGCAGCAATGCGCCGAACTTGCCGATGAAGGCGAGGGTGATAGCGAAAATCGCCGCCCAGGTCATGATCTTCGGGTTGTAGTTCTTGGTCAGCATCACCGCGCCGGTGACTTCGGCATAGGTGGTGTTGGGCGGGCCGCCGAACAGGCCGGCTGCGGTGGTGGCCAGGCCGTCGCCCAGCAGGGTGCGGTGCAGGCCGGGCTTCTTCAGGTAGTCGCGGCCGGTCACGCTGCCGACCGCGATCACCCCGCCGATGTGCTCGATCGCCGGTGCCAGGGCAACCGGGACGATGAACAGGATGGCCTGCCAGTTGAATGCTGGCGCGGTGAAGTTGGGCAGCTCCAGCCACGGCGCGGCGGCGATCTTGGCAGTGTCGACCACGCCAAAGGCGAACGACAGGGCAAAGCCTACGAACACGCCGGCAATGATCGGCACCAGACGGAAGATGCCCTTGCCGAACACGGCAACGATCAGCGTTGTCAGCAGGGCCGGCATCGAGATCATCATGGCGGTCTTGTACGGCAGCAGCACGCTGCCGTCACCGGCCTTGCCCATCGCCATGTTGGCGGCGATCGGCGCCATGGCCAGGCCGATGGAGATGATCACCGGGCCGATCACCACCGGCGGCAGCATGCGGTCGATGAAGCCGGTGCCTTTGATTTTTACCATCAGGCCCATGAAGGTGTACACGAAACCTGCGGCCATCACGCCGCCCATGGTCTCGGCCAGGCCGAACTGGCCCTTGGCGAGGATGATCGGGGTGATGAAAGCAAAGCTCGAGGCCAGGAACACGGGTACCTGGCGGCCGGTGACCAGCTGGAACAGCAGGGTGCCGATGCCGGCAGTGAACAGCGCTACGTTCGGATCGAGGCCGGTGATCAGTGGCATCAGCACCAGCGCGCCAAATGCCACGAAGAGCATTTGCGCGCCCGAAACGACCTGGCGCCAGAGCGGGTCGTTGAAGCCGTCCTGCATGGTCAGGCGTCCTTTTGCTTGGTGCCGAAGATCTTGTCACCGGCATCGCCCAGGCCCGGCACGATGTAGCCGTGTTCGTTCAGGCGCTGGTCGATCGAGGCGGTGTAGATCTGCACGTCCGGGTGGGCTTTTTCCACCACTTCGATGCCTTCTGGCGCAGCGACCAGGACCATGGCGCGGATCTCTTTGCAGCCGGCCTTTTTCAGCAGGTCGATGGTGGCGACCATCGAACCGCCGGTGGCCAGCATCGGGTCGATGATCAGGGCCAGGCGCTGGTTGATGTCCGGCGCGAGCTTTTCCAGGTAGGTGTGGGCTTCGAGGGTTTCCTCGTTGCGGGCAACGCCGACGGCGCTGACCTTGGCGCCCGGGATCAGGCTGAGCACGCCGTCGAGCATGCCGATGCCGGCACGCAGGATCGGTACCACGGTAATCTTCTTGCCGGCGATTTTTTCAACTTGCACCTTGCCGCACCAGCCGTCGATCTCGTAGGTTTCGAGCGGCAGGTCCTGGGTGGCTTCGTAGGTCAGGAGCGCGCCGACTTCCTGGGCAAGTTCGCGAAAATTCTTGGTGCTGATATCGGCACGGCGCATCAGGCCGAGCTTGTGGCGGATCAGCGGATGGCGGATCTCACGAGTGGGCATAGGGGGCTCCGAAAGGCGGGCAAAAAAACCGCGCTAGATTAATCTATTCAGCCTGTGCTGTCGTCTGGTCATTCTGGACGTTAGTCCATAAATGCTTGATCTGTGACGAGCGGATGCGTACCTTTGCCCGCTTTTCCAAAATGCACCCCCGGAGAGCGCCATGTCCGCCGATCTCGAGCATATCCGTCAAGTCATGCGTGAAGCTGACTGCCTGTACACCGAAGCCGAAGTCGAAGCGGCCATCGCCAAAGTCGGCGAGCAGATCTGCAAGGACCTGCACGACAAGAACCCGGTGGTTTTCTGCGTGATGAACGGCGGCCTGATCTTCTCCGGCAAGCTGCTGACCCACCTGCAGTTCCCACTGGAAGCCAGCTACCTGCACGCTACCCGCTACCGCAACCAGACCAGCGGCGGGGAGCTGTTCTGGAAGGCCAAGCCCGAAGTATCGTTCATCGACCGTGACGTACTGATCGTCGATGACATCCTCGACGAAGGCCACACCCTCAGCGCCATCATCGAGTTCTGCAAGCACGCCGGTGCGCGCTCGGTGCACACCGCGGTACTGATCGACAAGGACCATGACCGCAAGGCCAGCCCGGAACTCAAGGCCAACTACGTAGGCTTGCCCTGCGTCGACCGCTATATCTTCGGTTACGGCATGGACTACAAAGGCTACTGGCGCAACGCCAACGGCATTTTCGCCGTAAAGGGGCTGTGATCATGCGCCAGCCTGCGTTCATCGACCAATCGCTGTTCGCCGGGCTGGCCGCAAAGGCTGCAGCCAACCCGCGTGGGCGGCAACATCACAATTTCCATGAGATGGAAGAGCCTTGCCACCGCATGGCAGTCGGGCTGCAACCGAGCACCTATATCCCGCCGCATCGGCACCTGAGCGATGACAAAGCCGAAACGCTGGTCGTGCTCAAGGGTTGCCTGGGCCTGCTGCTCTTCAACGAGCAGGGGGCGGTGATCGACAAGCGAGTGCTGCAGGCGGGCGGCGACTGCCTGGGTGTGGACCTGGCGCCCGGCATTTACCATGGGCTTGTGGTGCTGGAGCCGGACAGCATCCTGTTCGAGTGCAAGGCCGGACCGTATCGGCCGGTGGGTGAAGGCGAACATGCGCACTGGGCGCCGCGCGAAGGAGAAGAGGGCGTGGACGAGTACCAGGCCTGGATGCGCGCGCAGTTCGATTGATGTCGGGCCGGCGCACTCAACTGTAGGAGCGGCCTTGTGTCGCGATCGGGCTGCGCAGCAGCCCCTCGATTGAAGCTTCGCCACCAACATGGCCGGGGCCGCTTTGCGGCCCATCGCGACACAAGGCCGCTCCTACAAGAGCCTGTGCAGGCCGTGCTAGAGTGCTCCTTCATTCAAGGAGCCTCACATGCGTGCGTTTCTTCCCCTCCTGCTGGCGGTCAGCCTGCCACTCGCCGCCGCACCGCTGCACAGCCAGTTCCTGCCACCTGACGACCAGTCCCTGCGCCAGGAAGCGCCGACCGGCCAGCAATTGTTGCAAGTGACCGACTACTCGGTGGTAGTGGGTACCCAACGCCAATCCGACCAGCAGCCGATCCCGATCACCTCGTCGTTGCAGGTGCGCCTCAAGGGCAAGCCGCTGAGCAAGGGCGCAACCATCGCCCAGGTACTGCTGACCTTTGACGGTGAAGCGGCCAAGAGCCTGAAGAAACCCGTATACGATGAGAAAACCCGCACCCTGAGCCTGAATTATCCGCTCAGCGACTACCGCGTGATCATGGACCTGCTGCGCAACGAGACGCTGTATGTGCAGTTCCTCACCTACGGCAACGGCCACGTCTGGGCCGACCTGCACACCGGTACCGTACGTACGCGTTGAGGCGCCCGGCCTGCGGGGGGTACACTGCCGGCCTTCGAAATTTCGTGATGGTCCAGTTGGAGTCGGCAATGCGTAAAGACAAGAAACAGGTAATCGGTGACGAGATCAGCGACGACTACATCAAGTCGTTCCTCCAGTTCGAGCCGGCCGATGGCGTGACCTCGCCGTCGCTGCACAAGCTGGTCAAGGCCTACCGCGGCCTGCGCATCGACGATTTCGAGCGTTTTGTCGGCTTCTTCGTCGAGGCTGGGCTGGACCTGGATGGCAAAGACGAGCACGGCCAGACCTTTGTCGAGCAGATTGCCGACCAGCGCAATGCGCCGGATTACATCGAGATCATCGCCAAGGCCCGTGGCTGATTTGTGAACCTGCTCCGGCCCTTTCGCGGGTAAACCCGCTCCCACAGGTACAGCACAGCCCTTAGCTGTGGTGCGGTCCTTGTGGGAGCGGGTTTACCCGCGAAAGGGCCGGAACAGGCTTACAAAGATCCAGGCACAAAAAAACGCCCCGAGGGGCGTTTTTTTCGTTACCGGCCGAATCAGGCGTAATGCTTGGCCGCCGGGCTGCTTTCCACCAGGTCCAGCGCCACGTCGTTGTCGGCACTGATCTTGTGGTACAGGGCAGCATCGGTCGCCAGGGTCTTCTCGCGAGCCGGGAAGATTTCCTTGAGCTTGGCAGCCCAGGCACCTTTGGCCTGCTCGGGGAAGCAGCGCTCGATCAGTTCCAGCATGATCGAAACGGTCACCGAAGCACCCGGCGATGCGCCGAGCAGTGCAGCCAGGCTGCCGTCCTGGGCCGAGACCAGCTCGGTACCGAACTGCAGCACGCCGCCTTTTTTCGGGTCTTTCTTGATGATCTGCACGCGCTGACCGGCTACTTCCAGGCGCCAGTCTTCGGCCTTGGCCTGCGGGTAGAAGCGACGCAGGGCTTCCAGGCGCTGCTCCATCGACTGCATCACTTCGCTGACCAGGTACTTGGTCAGGTCCATGTTGTCACGGGCCACGGCCAGCATCGGGCCGATGTTGCCCATGCGTACCGACAGCGGCAGGTCCATCAGCGAACCGTGTTTCAGGAACTTGGTGGTGAAGCCGGCATATGGGCCGAACAGCAGCGATTTCTTGCCATCGACCACGCGGGTATCCAGGTGCGGTACCGACATCGGCGGGGCGCCGACCGCGGCCTGGCTGTAGACCTTGGCCTGGTGCTGCTTGACGATTTCCGGGTTGTCGCAACGCAGCCACTGGCCGCTGACCGGGAAGCCGCCGAAGCCTTTGCTTTCCGGAATGCCCGACAGCTGCAGCAGCGGCAGGGCCGCGCCACCGGCGCCGAGGAAGACGAAGCGGGCGTCCACTTCACGGCTACCGCCGCTGTTGACGTCCTTGATGCTCACGGTCCAGCCCTTGCCGTTACGGCGCAGGCCAACAACTTTCTTGCTGTACTTGACCTGGGCGTCCTGCGAGTCGCCCAGCAGCTTCAGCAGCTTGTTGGTCAGGGCGCCGAAGTTGACGTCGGTGCCCTTGAGCACGCGGGTGGCGGCGATGTGCTGGTCGGCTGGGCGGCCTGGCATCATCAGCGGCATCCAGTCCTTCATCACGGCCTTGTCTTCGGTGTATTCCATGTCCGCAAAGGCATGGTGCTGCTTGAGCAGCTCATAGCGCTTCTTGAGGAAGGAAACACCCTTGTCACCCTCGACGTAGCTCAGGTGCGGGACAGGGTTGATGAAGGCACGTGCCGAGCCGAAGTTGCCCTTCTTGCTCAGGTAGGCCCAGAACTGGCGCGAAACCTCGAACTGGGTGTTGATGTGCACGGCCTTCTTGATGTCGATGCTGCCATCGGCGGCCTGGGGCGTGTAGTTAAGCTCGCACAGGCCGGCGTGGCCGGTGCCTGCGTTGTTCCAGGGGTTGGAGCTTTCCGCGGCTCCGGAGTCCATCGCCTCCACGACCTCAAGCTTCAGGGTCGGGTCGAGCTCCTTGAGCAGTACGGCCAGGGTGGCACTCATGATGCCTGCGCCTACCAGTACCACATCAACCGATTCGTTCTGCGCCATTTAACGCGTCTCCACAATCTACAGCTACCTAATTGACAGCATAGGACCTGGGTTCGCCAGGGTCGCCATGTCCGACTTTTCGCAGTTCTTGCAACTTCCGCGGACACCGCCAATCAGTCTTCGGGTTCGCGTATTGAACGCGGTTTGCCACGGGTGCGGCAATTCGACTTATGGTCAAGGTGTCGTGCGTGCGTTATGGAACGGCTCAGACACTCATACGGGATGAGCGCATTTGCCGCCTGTTCAGGGCTGTTCGGGACACATCTGCCGCTTTTGCACATGCCAGACTGTTCATTTGCTCGCCACACTCTTGTGAAGTTGTGAAAACCGTTTTTTCACGCTCTTTTGGAGACGTGAACCTCAAAAGGGGACTGCGCGATGGCAACCCGCAGGTTCATGCAGTGTGAAGGGCCGGAAAAGCAGGCACGACAGCCGATGCAAGACCTGAGTGGAAGGCTCTCTGTGGGCGAAGCATTGAAGTTGCCGGGGTCAATCGGCGAGTGCGGGGCCCGATCAGGAGACGTCCTTATAATCGGGGGGAGATTATAGCGATGTCGCGGGCAGAAATGTCGCCATTCGTGGTTTTTATTGCAGCGTTTGTCAGGCCGCGAGGATGCGCTGGTGCCAGCGGCGGCTTGCGCGGGCGCAAACCCGGGCACTGGCCGGCAGCTCGCGGCCCAGCCAGGCGAGCCGGATTTCGCCGATCTGCACCCAGCCGCTGCCGCTGGGCGCCTGGCTGCATTGCTTGAAGGCCAGGCATTTGCCGTCGGCATCGAGGCGGGCATAGGTGTTGTGGCGCGGGCGTTGGAACAGCAGGGTCCAGAGCGAGGCCATGGCAGCGAGTCCTATGCGTTAGGGCTTGGCGCAAGGATAAGGGCGCGGCGATGAAACGATTGTGACAAGCGGGCCGGACCGATGACTGGTCGATGCGTGGCTAGGTATACTGTGGGCCTTCGCCGCTTTTTCTGGAGTAACGCGCATGTTGCAACGTCTGTTGTTCGGTTTGATCGCCGTGGCCAGCCTCAGCCTGGTCGGTTGTGCCCACAGCCCGCAACAACTCAATCCGCAACCCACGCTCAAGGCCCAGCTCGCCCCGGTCGGCCATGGCCAGCCGGTAGTGGTCCGTGTGGTTGACGGCCGGGCCTCGCAGTCTCTGGGGACTCGCGGTGGCATGTACCCCGAGACCAGCACCATCAGCGTGAGTGGCAACGACATCGTGCCCAAGCTGCAGGCCCAGGCCGAAGCCGCCGTACGCCTGCTCGGCTTCACCCCGACGCCGAACGCCTACAACGCGCCGCAGTTGACCGTGACCCTGGCCGAGCTGAAGTACCAGTCGCCGAAAGACAACCTGTACGTGACCGAGGCTACCATCGGCGCCACCTTCCGTGCCGACGTGTCCAATGGCGGCCGCCGCTACAGTGGCCGTTACGGCGCTTCGCTGGACCAGCGTTTCGGCATGGCGCCGAACCAGGAAACCAACACCCAGCTGGTGGGCGATGTGCTGAGCGATGCCCTGACCCGCATGTTCAAGGACCCGACCATCGGTCAGGTGCTGGGGCAGTAAGCCTTCAGCTATAAAACAAAACCCGCTGCCTGTGTTCCAGG
Organism: Pseudomonas sp. ABFPK; assembly: GCF_001586765.1. NCBI lineage: Bacteria > Pseudomonadati > Pseudomonadota > Gammaproteobacteria > Pseudomonadales > Pseudomonadaceae > Pseudomonas > Pseudomonas sp. ABFPK. The sequence goes on from NZ_LQXW01000034.1 coordinate 279,499, forward strand.
CAGCGGGTTTTTTGTTGTCTGTGCCCGCGAAGAGGCCGGCAAAATTTCATGCCATTCCAGATGAAATTTGATGACACTTTGTCGCCTGAGCCGGGCGTCCGGGCATGACTTGGGTAGAATGCCGGCCTTTGCCGTCGCTCATACCGAGGTTGCGTGATGTCCTTGCAAGTGCTCTGGGGGTTCCTGGCCGCCCACCCGACCAAGCTGATCAATTTGCTGGCGCTGCTGCTGACCTGCCCGGGCGGGTTGCTGCTGCACAGTGCGCGGCGGCGCGAGGCCGAAACCCGCGAATACATGGCGGTGGACGAGGGGGTGGTGGACGCGTTCGACCTGCGGGTGCCGCGGTATTTCTACATTCTCGGTTTTTCGTGCCTGGCGATGGCGTTGCTGCTGTCCTGGTTCAGTACCTGGATTTGAGATTTCAGGGCCGCTTTGCGGCCCATCGCGACACAAGGCCGCTCCTACAGGTATGTGCGATCCCCTGAGCGGCCTTGTGTCGCGATGGGCTGCAAAGCAGCCCTAGGATCGATCAGGCAACCGGTGCCTGCTGCCTGACCTGGTACTGGTTGCGCACCGGCGTCGCATACTGCAGCACAAGGTACGGCCGCTGCTCCTCAGGGCAGGCATCCAGGCGGCGTTGCCATTCCTCCTTGGCCCGGGCCAGCTCATCGGCCGGGAACACCTTCTCGGCGCTCGGCACCTGTAGCGCCTCATCCCTGCCATCCCACATCGCATAGGCCAGGTAGTGCACCGGGAACAGTCGGTAGCCACCGAGGATCTGCCGGTCGATTTCCGCTGCCAGCTGCTTGGTATCCTCGTGATACTCGGTCACCGGCGGGGCGAAGTTGATGTGCACCCGGCCTTTGTAGCCGGTAATGCCCTTGGCGATGCTGTTGTCGTCCTCGCCCGGCGCCTTCTTGTAGGTGCCGGTGGTGGCGCGGATGTACAGCTCGCGTGCCTTGGCCTGGTCGCACGGGTCATATTCGTAGCTGATCGAAACCGGTGTCAGGTTCAGGCTCTGGATCACCGCGCCGAACGGCTCGTCCTTGCGGCTCATGTGGAACATCTTGAGGATCGCCGAATCGGTGCGGTCGTCACCGTCCTTGGCCCGGCCTTCGGCCTGGGCGATCCAGATCGATGTGGCGTCGTTGCGGATCGAGTGGTTGATGTAGGCTGAGAGCAACTGGTAGGCCGCCAGCTTCTCGCGGCGCCCACTGATCGAGCGGTGCACGATGAAGCTCTTGTTCAGGCGCATCATGTCGCTGACAAACGGCTTTTGCAGCAGGTTGTCGCCAATGGCGATGCGCGGCGTGGGCAGGCCGGCGTGGTAAACCGCGTAGTTGACGAAGGCCGGGTCCATGACGATGTCACGGTGGTTGGCCAGAAACAGGTAGGCGGTGCCGGCCTTGAGCTGCTCCACGCCCGAATAGGTGACGCCGTCGGTGGCGCGGTCGATGGTCTGGTCGACGTAGTACTCGACTTTGTCCTGCAAGGTCGAGACACAGGTGACACCGGCGAATTCCTTGCGCAGGCGGCGGGCGATCAGCGGTTTGAGCAACCAGCCGAGAGCACCGGCCGCACGCGGGAAGCGGAAGTGGGTGAGGATATCGAGGAATGCCGGGTCGCTGAGCAGGCGTGCCAGAACGGCAGGGACCTCAGCGTCGTCGTACGGTCGGATGGCATCGAATTCGCCCATCATGCTCTCTTGTTGGAAACGGCTAGGGTAATAAGGTAAGGGCGGGCTCCGAAAAACGGCTCGGACACACACAGGCCCTGTAAACAGACCGGCAATTATACGCATAAGTCACCCCGGAGGCCGCGATGCTGCAAACTGCGATCTACGATTGCCCTTATTGTGGCGAAGAAGTCGAAACCACGGTGGACCTGTCCGGTGGCGATCAGGAGTACATCGAGGACTGTCAGGTATGTTGCAAGCCTATCCGCTTCGTGCTGCAAGTTCATGGCGAGGAGTGGATGCTGGATGTATTCGGTGAGAATGACTGATGCAGCGCATCTACGAACCGGAAAACCTGCTCGAGGCTGAAATGCTGGCGGGCATGCTCGCCAGCGAGGGGATCGATGCGCACCTGGTTGGTCGTGACCTGATCGGTGCTGCCGGTGAACTGCCGATGCAGGGCTTGCTTGGGCTTGCCGTGGCTGATGAACAGGCCGAGTACGCACGGCAGCTGATCGATGCGTACAATGATGCCCAGCCACTGGTTGGCGACGAACCGGAGAGTTTCCCCGGTACCTTGATCTGCTAGGTTCTGAATTCGCCCATGTGTGGACGTTACGCCCTGTTTCGCTGGCCCCAGGCTCTTGCCAGTCTGCCGGGCTTTCCCGTTGGCCAGCCAGCCCAATGGAACATCTCGCCCGGGGCTTCGGTGCTGATCCAGCGCCAGCTTGACGGCCAGTTGCAACTGGCCAAGGCGCGCTGGGGGCTGACCCCGGCCTGGCTCACCGACCTGTCCCGCACCCCCGCCCATGCCCGCGCCGAAACCCTGGCCGAGCAGCCGATGTTTCGCGACGCGTTTCGCCTGCGCCGCTGCCTGATGCCGGCCAACGGCTTTTACGAATGGCGCGGTAGCGTGCGCAAGCGCCCGTACTGGCTGACCCCGGGGGAGGGCGCATCGCTGTACTTCGCCGCCGTGTGGGAGGCCTACCCGGTGCAGGACCAGGTTTGGCTGAGTTGTGCGGTGGTGACCCAGGCGGCGATGAACCAGCGTCGGCCGTTGATACTGAACGAGGCGGGGCAGGCGGCCTGGCTTGACCCGGACACGCCGCTGGCCCGCCTGCATGAATTGCTGGCCAGCCCGCCGGCGACGTTGCGCGAGCGGGCCCTGGCGCATTTCGTCAATGATCCGAAGCTGGATGCGCCGGAGTGCTTGACCCCGGCCTGATGTATGGCTGTGCCGGCCTCTTCGCGGCTGAAGCCGCTCCTACAACGATCGCATTATCCCTGTAGGAGCGGGTTCACCCGCGAAGAGGCCGGCGCAGGAAAATAAATTCTTCCGTGCGGCTATGGCGGCCCACCGGCGAGTCGTCCTAGGATACGGCGCATGTAGAAAGGGAGTGTTTTCATGCGTAAGTCTTTTGTCGTCAGCCTGTTGAGTGCTGGCATCCTGCTGGCCGGCTGCCAGGCGGTTAATACCACCAGCGGCGGTGCTGTCGGCGTCGAGCGCCAGCAGTACATGTTCAGCATGCTTTCGACCGATGAAGTCAACCAGATGTACGCCCAGTCGTACCAGCAGACCCTGGGTGAGGCATCGAACAAAGGCGTGCTCGACAAGTCCAGCGCAGATGCCAAGCGTGTGCAGGTAATTGCCAACCGCCTGATCGCCCAGACCCCCAAGTTCCGACCGGATGCCGCGCAATGGAACTGGGAAGTGAACGTGATCAAGAGCGACGAGCTCAACGCCAACTGCGGCCCGGGCGGCAAGATCATCGTCTACACCGGCCTGATCGATCAGCTCAAGCTCACCGATGCGGAAATTGCTGCGGTGGTGGGCCACGAGATCGCCCACGCTTTGCGTGAGCACAGCCGCGAGGCGATGTCCAAGGCGTATGGCGTGGAAATGGCGCGCCAGGGCGCCGGTGCCCTCTTTGGCCTCGGCCAGGGCAGCATGGCCATGGCCGATACCGTGGTGAACTATGCCATGACCCTGCCCAACAGCCGGGCCAACGAGAACGAAGCCGACCTGATCGGCCTGGAGCTCTCGGCGCGTGCCGGTTACGACCCGAATGCCGCAATCACTCTGTGGAACAAGATGAGCCAGGTTTCCGAGGGCGCGCCGCCTGAGTTCATGAGCACTCACCCGGCGTCCCAGAGCCGCATTGCTTCGTTGCAGGCGGCCATTCCGAAGGTGATGCCGCTGTATCAGGCGGCCAAGAAGTAAGACCGTAAGGGGCCGCAGAGCGGCCCCCATCAGCAGTCAACCCACCCAGCCACTGGCTTTCATCGCCGAGTACACGGCCACGATCGCCAGCACGAAGAACGCCGTGGCCGCCAGGCGACGGATCAGCGTCAGCGGCAGTTTGTCCGCCGCGAAGTTACCCGCCAGTACCACTGGCACGTTGGCAATCAGCATGCCCAGGGTAGTACCGATAATGACCATGATCAGGTACGGATACTGTGCTGCCAGCATTACCGTGGCGACCTGGGTCTTGTCACCGATTTCAGCCAGGAAGAACGCGATCAGCGTGGTCAGGAACGGCCCGAAGCGGCGCGCCGGGTTCTCGTCGTCCTCCATCTTGTCCGGAACCAGGGTCCATAGGGCAGTGGCAGTGAAGCTCGCGGCCAGGATCCAGTGCAGTGCCGAGTCGCTGAAGAAGCTGCCGACCCACGCGCCCACGGCACCAGCCGCGGCATGGTTGGCCAAGGTGGCGGCGATGATGCCGGCGATGATCGGCCAGGGCTTGCGGAAGCGGGCAGCGAGTATGAGCGCGAGCAATTGCGTCTTGTCGCCGATTTCGGCGAGGGCAACGATGGCGGTGGGGACCAGCAAAGATTCCAGCATCAAGGATTCCTACGGGGGCGGGTCGACACGGCTATGACACGTACAGCCTCCCCGCCCCGGGTAAGGTGTGCGTGTCATAGGTCTTGTCAAACCCTGGATCCGTCTATGCGGATCTCGCCATGCAGGCTGGCATGGTGGGTCGCACGCGCCATGGTCTGTGGACCAAGTATGTTGACGCGTACCGGGCGAGCAGGGCGCTCGCGGGAGACTACTCCCCTAGGACGGTGCGGATTCTGCCTAGGCAAAACGCTTTCGGCAAGCGCTGTTTTTATCCGTGTGTTGCCTGGTAGATGCGGAAACCGTCCGCCTCGTCGCGTACCTGGCAGTTGCCCAGCGCCCCTTCGATCAGTGGCTGGTAGCGCAGGAAGCTGTTGGCAACCAGGCGCATTTCGCCACCTTTTCGCAGATGAACGGCTGATTTTTTCAACAAGTTTTCCGATGCCTGGTAGTTGGTGTGCACCCCGGTGTGGAACGGCGGGTTGCTCAGGATCAGGCTCAGCTCGGTCGGCGCCGCGTCGATGCCGTCGCCGCTGATCACTTCGCCCTCCAGACCATTGGCAGCCAAGGTCAGGCGGCTGGCGGCCACGGCGAAGGCATCCACGTCCAGCAGGGTCACCCGGTTCTGTGGATAACGGCGTTTGACCGTGGCGCCCAGCACCCCGGCACCGCAGCCGAAGTCCAGCACATGCCCGCTCGGCAGGCCATCGAGGTGCTTGAGCAGCAGGGCGGTACCGCGATCGAGGCGGCCATGGCTGAACACACCGGGCAGGCTGACCACTTGCAGAGGGCCGTCTTCCAGGCTGAGCTCAAAGCGTTCGGCCAGGCTTTCCAGGGGCTTGGCCTCTGGCGCGTGCTCGATGGTCACCTGCCACAGCTGGCAATGGCGGGCGCTGTCGAGCTTGCGCGGCTTGCCAAAGGCCTGCAGCTGCTTGGCCGCACCCTCGATGCCACCACGTTTCTCGCCGACCAGGTACAGCTCGCGGCCCGCCAGGCGCGAGGCCAGGGCGTTGAGCAGGTAGGCGGCCAGTTCGCGGGACTTGGGCAGGAACAGCACGGCGCTGTCGAAAGTCACTTCAGGGGGCTCCACTGCATAGTGGCTGCGGCCGGCGAAGCGGGTTTCGAGCATGGCCTGGTCGCCCGCATGCCAGCTCCAGGCTTGGGCCTGGGGCAACTGGCCAAGCAGGCCGTCGGCGGGGGCGCCGGCGAGCAGCAGCGGGCCCTGGAACAGCTCTGCCTGGCGGAGCAACACTTCACTGCGCGGGTCCATGGACGACGCCTCCTGGAAAAAAGTGGCGCAGTTTAGCAGAGGCGGGCGTCGGGCTCAGCTAACCACGCGGCGTGGCTGCCCGGCGAAGAAGGCCTGGGCGTTCTCGCTGAGCTGGCCGACGATACGCTGGCGCGACTCTACCGCGCCCCAGGCGCTGTGCGGGGTGATGATCAGGCGCGGGATGCCGGCTTCGAGCAGCGGGTTGCCGTTGACCGGCGGCTCCACACTCAGCACGTCGGTGGCGGCGCCACCCAGGTGGCCACTGCGCAGGGCGTCGGCCAGCGCTTGCTCGTCGATCAGGCCGCCGCGGGCGGTGTTGACCACCAGTGCGTTTGGCTTGAGCAAGGCCAGTTCGCGGGCCCCGAGCATGTGTCGGGTGTGCTCGTTCAGCGGGCAGTGCAGGGTCAGGGCGTCGACTTGCGGCAGCAACTCGTCCAGCGGCAACCGGTCGGCGCGTTCCGGGCGGCCGGGGATCTGCCCGCTGAGCACGCGCATGCCAAAGGCTTCGGCCAGTCGCGCCACCGCGCCGCCCAGTTCACCGTGGCCGAGCAGGCCAAGGGTCTTGCCCTCCAGCTCGACGATGGGGAAGTCCAGCAGGCAGAACTGGCTGGCCTTGGCCCACTGGCCGTCGGCTACCGCCTGGTTGTAGTCGCACAGGCGGGTGGCCAGTGCCAGTAGCAGGGCGAGGGTGTGCTGGGCGACGGACGGTGTGCCGTAGCCCTGGCAGTTGCACACGGTGATGCCCTGGGCGCGCGCGGCTGCCAGGTCGACGTTGTTGGTGCCGGTGGCGGCCACCAGGATCAGCTTCAGTTGCGGGTTGGCGGCCAGGGTCGCGGCGTCGAGCATGACCTTGTTGCTGACCACCGCTACCGCGCCCTGAAGGCGTTCGGCGACCTGCTCAGGACGGGTGGCGGCGAACAGTTCGAACTCGTCGAACTGCTGCTTCAGGGGCGAGAGGTCGAGATCGCCCAGGTCCAGGGACTGGTGATCGAGAAACACGGCGCGACGCGGGCTGGGCATGAAGTTCTCCGAGGCTGGGCGGGATTTCGGTGTCGCGGCCATTCGCGGGTAAACCCGCTCCCACAGGTACTGCACCAGCCTTTGCAATGGTGCAATACCTGTGGGAGCGGGTTTACCCGCGAATAGGCCATCAGCTTCACCACATAACCTGAAGCTGCCGGCGCAGTGTCTAGTTCAACCTTGCCGCCCGTCAACGCCCACCACTCATACCTTCATCACGCAAATCATTCCTTCGGCTGATTTAGCCGTCACATTGGCGAACTACAGTAGTTCCCAGACTTGTCCGGCCCGCTTTCCAGAAAAGGGATACCCATGTTGCAGACCCGCATCATCAAGCCCGCCGAGGGCGCCTACGCCTACCCCCTGCTGATCAAGCGACTGCTGATGTCTGGCAGCCGCTATGAAAAGACCCGCGAAATCGTCTACCGAGACCAGATGCGGCTGACCTACCCCCAGCTCAACGAGCGCATAGCGCGCCTGGCCAACGTGCTGACCGAAGCCGGGGTAAAGGCCGGTGACACCGTGGCGGTGATGGACTGGGACAGCCACCGCTACCTGGAATGCATGTTCGCCATCCCGATGATCGGTGCGGTGGTGCACACCATCAACGTGCGCCTGTCGCCCGAGCAGATTCTCTACACCATGAACCACGCCGAAGACCGCGTGGTGCTGGTCAACAGTGACTTCGTCGGCTTGTACCAGGCCATCGCCGGGCAACTGACCACGGTCGACAAGACCCTGCTGCTGAACGACGGCCCGGAAAAGACAGCCGAGCTGCCCAACCTGGTGGGCGAGTACGAGCAACTGCTGGCCGCTGCCAGCCCGCGCTACGACTTCCCGGACTTCGACGAGAACTCGGTGGCCACCACCTTCTACACCACTGGCACCACCGGCAACCCCAAGGGTGTGTACTTCACTCATCGGCAACTGGTGCTGCACACCCTGGCCGAAGCTTCGGTGACTGGCAGCATCGACAGCGTGCGCCTGCTGGGTAGCAACGACGTGTACATGCCCATCACGCCGATGTTCCACGTGCACGCCTGGGGCATTCCCTACGCCGCCACCATGCTGGGCATGAAGCAGGTGTATCCGGGGCGCTACGAGCCGGACATGCTGGTCAAACTGTGGCGCGAAGAGAAGGTCACCTTCTCCCATTGCGTGCCGACCATCCTGCAGATGCTGCTCAACTGCCCGACCTCCCAAGGTCAGGACTTCGGCGGCTGGAAGATCATTATCGGTGGCAGCGCACTCAACCGCTCGTTGTACCAGGCCGCCCTGGCACGCGGTATCCAGCTGACCGCTGCGTATGGCATGTCCGAGACCTGCCCGCTGATTTCCGCCGCCCACCTGAACGACGAACTGCAGGCCGGCAGCGAGGATGAGCGCGTCACCTACCGCATCAAGGCCGGCGTGCCGGTGCCGCTGGTGGAGGCGGCCATCGTCGACGGCGACGGCAACTTCCTGCCCGCCGACGGTGAAACCCAGGGCGAGCTGGTACTGCGTGCGCCATGGCTGACCATGGGCTACTTCAAGGAACCGGAAAAGAGCGAAGAGCTGTGGCAGGGAGGGTGGTTGCACACCGGTGATGTCGCCACGCTCGACGGCATGGGCTATATCGACATCCGCGACCGTATCAAGGATGTGATCAAGACCGGTGGCGAGTGGATTTCCTCGCTCGACCTCGAAGACCTGATCAGCCGTCACCCGGCCGTGCGCGAAGTGGCGGTGGTAGGGGTGGCCGACCCGCAGTGGGGTGAACGCCCGTTTGCCCTGCTTGTGGTGCGCGAAGACCAGGTCATCGACGCCAAGGCGCTGAAGGAACACCTCAAGCCGTTCGTCGAGCAAGGGCACATCAACAAGTGGGCGATTCCAAGCCAGATCGCCGTTGTTACCGAAATTCCCAAGACCAGTGTCGGCAAGCTCGACAAGAAACGCATCCGCCAGGACATCGTCCAGTGGCAGGCCAGCAACAGCGCGTTCCTCTCCACGCTGTAACCGCCATGCGGGTCGCGTACTGCAGCGCGCGACCCGCATGCTAGAGGGGTGGAGCCTTGCCAAACGGCAGAAATACGCCATCCTTTAGCACTGCCAGCGCGCAGCCGGGGCAACATGGCAGCGAGTTGGCCGCACGGAGCGCAAATCACACTTTAGAGGGATCAAGCGCCTGTGCCTTGCTGGCTATAGTCGGGGCCAGGGGATTTTCAGGAATGGGGGAGGCGACATGCGCAAGCCGTGTCGCCGCGGGCGCAAGCCTGCAAACCGGTCGCTCGGGCCGTTCTTGAAAGGACTCACTGCCATAACAAAAAAAGTACATGGAGTAGCGTCGATGAAATCTGCAAACCTGTTCTGGCGCCGGGCCAAGTTGCCCCTGGCCGTCAGCCTTGCTTCCACGCTCGCAAGTCCTGCTTTCGCTGTCAGTTTCAACATTGGTGAAATCGAAGGCCAGTTCGACTCGTCGCTCTCCATCGGCGCCAGCTGGTCGACGGCCAACCCCAACAAGAACCTGATCGGGGTGAACAACGGCGGCAAGGGCCTGTCGCAGACATCCGACGATGGCCACCTGAACTTCAAGAAGGGCGAAACCTTCTCCAAGATCTTCAAGGGCATCCATGACCTGGAGCTCAAGTACGGCGACACCGGCGTGTTCGTCCGCGGCAAGTACTGGTACGACTTCGAACTGAAGGACGAAGGCCGCGAGTTCAAGGACATCAGCGACTCCAACCGCAAGGAAGGCGCCAAATCGTCCGGTGCCGAACTGCTAGACGCATTCGTCTACCACAACTACTCCATCGGCGATCAGCCAGGCTCGGTGCGCCTGGGCAAGCAGGTGGTGAGCTGGGGTGAAAGTACCTTCATCGGTGGCGGCATCAACTCGATCAACCCGATCGACGTGTCGGCGTTCCGCCGCCCGGGGGCCGAGATCAAGGAAGGCCTGATCCCGGTCAACATGTTCTACATCTCGCAGAGCCTGACCGACAACCTGTCGGCGGAGGCCTTCTACCAGATCGAATGGGATCAGACGGTCGTCGACAACTGCGGCACCTTCTTCTCCCAGCCAGACATCATTGCCGACGGCTGTACCGACAACCTGCGCGTGCTCAACAGCAGTCGCACAGTGCCGGGGGCGGCGCAGCAATTCCTTGCCACCCGTGGCGTGGACATCAATGAGGAAGGGGTGATGGTGCGCCGCGGCGCCGACCGCGATGCGCGTGACAGCGGCCAGTTTGGCGTGGCAATGCGCTACATGTTCGAGCCGCTGGACACCGAGTTCGGCGCCTACTTCATGAACTACCACAGCCGTGCGCCAATCTTCAGTGCTACCGGGGCCGCGCCTTCAGTGTTCGCCGGCCTGAGCGCATTGCCTGCACAGCTGCGCGCATTGGCACCGCTGATCGTGGCAGGTAACTCCGAGTACTTCGTCGAATACCCCGAGGACATCCGCCTTTATGGCTTGAGCTTCTCTACCACGTTGCCCACCGGGACCGCCTGGAGCGGCGAACTCAGCTACCGCCCCAACGCACCGGTGCAACTGAATACTACGGATATCCTGTTCGCCGGGGTCCGCCCCATTGGCGGTGCCTTGAGCAACGCTTCGCTGCTGACCGGTACGCCGGGGCAGGACTTGCACGGGTATCGCCGCAAGGAGATCACTCAGTTCCAGACCACCCTCACGCATTTCTTCGACCAGGTAATGGGCGCCAGCCGCATGACCGTGGTGGGCGAGCTGGGTGTCACCCATGTGGGCGGCCTGGAGAGCGCCCACGATACCCGCTACGGTCGCGATCCAGTGTTTGGTCCAGGCCCGCTGCCATCCACCGGTGGGGCAAACACCTGTCAGGCCCTGAATGCCAGCACCATCGCAGGCGCTGGTGCCGGTGCCTCCACCGCCAACCTGAGCCGCAACTGCGAGAACGATGGCTTTACCACCAGCACTTCCTGGGGTTACCGCGCCCGAGTCATCTGGGACTACAACGATGTCTTTGCCGGGGTCAACCTGAAACCCAGCGTGGCCTGGTCGCATGACGTCTCCGGCTATTCGCCGGGCCCTGGCGCCAACTTCGAGGAAGGCCGCAAGGCCGTCAGCCTGGGCCTGGACGCCGAGTACCAGAACACCTACACGGCGAGCCTGTCGTACACCAATTTCTTCGATGGCAAGTACACCACCGTGGATGACCGCGACTTCGTCGCGCTCAGCTTCGGCGTGAACTTCTAAGCATTCAGATCCAGGACGACACGACATGAACAAGACCAGAAGTCTGCTGCAAGCCGGTGTGCTGGGCCTGTCCCTGCTGGCGACCAGCGTCATGGCTGCAGTATCCGCCGACGAGGCGGCCAAGCTGGGCAGTACCTTGACTCCGATGGGCGCCGAAAAGGCCGGCAACGCCGATGGCTCGATCGGCCCGTGGGAACCGCTGTCCAAGAGCGCGGGCAGCGTCGACGGCAAGGGCTTCCTGTCCGATCCGTACGGCAGTGACAAGCCACTGTTCACCATCACCGCGCAGAACGCCGACCAGTACAAGGACAAGCTCTCGCCGGGCCAGCTGGCCATGCTCAAGCGCTATCCGGACACCTTCAAGATCCCGGTATTCAAGACCCATCGCGGGTCCACGGTGCCGGCCGACGTGTTCGCTGCCATCAAGGAAAACGCTACCAAGACCACCCTGGTCGAAGGCGGCAACGGTCTGAACAACTTCCGCACGGCTGTACCGTTCCCGATCCCGAAAAGCGGCCTGGAGGTGATCTGGAACCACATCACCCGCTACCGGGGCGGTAGCGTCAGCCGTCTGGTGACCCAGGCAACGCCCCAGCAGAACGGCTCTTTCAACCCGGTATACTTCTCCGACCAGTTCGTCTTCCGCGAAAGAATGAAGGATTACGACCCGAACAACCCGGGCAACATCCTGTTCTACTTCAAGCAGGAAGTGACCGCGCCTGCGCGCTTGGCCGGTACCGTGCTGCTGGTGCACGAAACCCTCGACCAGGTGAAGGAACCACGCAAGGCGTGGATCTACAACGCCGGTCAGCGCCGCGTACGCCAGGCACCACAAGTGTCGTACGACGGCCCGGGTACCGCCGCCGACGGTTTGCGCACCTCCGACAACCTGGACATGTTCAACGGTGCGCCAGACCGCTATGACTGGAAGCTGGAGGGCAAGAAGGAGATGTACATCGCGTCCAACGCCTTCAAGCTCGACGACCCCAAGCTCAAGTACACCGACATCATCAAGGCCGGGCACATCAACCAGGACCTGGCCCGTTACGAGCTGCGCCGTGTATGGCACGTGGTCGCCACCCTCAAGCCGGGCCAGCGGCACATCTATGCCAAGCGTGACTTCTACATCGACGAGGACACCTGGCAGGCTGCGGTGATTGACCAGTACGACGGCCGTGGCCAACTGTGGCGCGTGTCCGAGGCACATGCTCAGCCGTACTACAACGTGGAAGTGCCGTGGTACACCCTGGAGGCCATCTATGACCTGCAGTCGGGCCGTTACCTGGCCTTGGGCATGAAGAACGAAGAGAAGCGCGCCTACGACTTCGGCTTCAGTGCCAGCAAGGCTGACTTCCAGCCAGCGGCACTGCGCCAGTCGGGTATTCGCTAAGTATCGCGCAACCTCGGAGCGCCCCGGCTTGTCCGGGGCGTTTCATTTTCCTGTACCGGCCCCTTCGCGGGTGAACCCGCTCCCACAGGTACTGCACTGGGCTTGAAACCTGCGCAATGCCTGTAGGAGCGGGTTCACCCGCGAAGAGGCCGGTACAGCAATAAAGCTGGTGAATACCTCTCCAAACCCCCGCCCCAGTCGCTGTCCATCAGCTATGTTGCTTTTTGTCGCAGTCTTTTCCAGTGGAATTGCGCCCATCATCTTCAAATGCGTAGCGTTACCCGCTAGTCTCGCAAGCATCCATACCGCCGTAGTCTTCCAACCAGAACGAGCCGGCCATGACAGATCTGTCCCGTACGCATGGATTCACCAGCCAGGCCCTGGGCCTGCTGGACGGGCGTTTCTTCCGGCCGCCCTTGCCGGACGGCCATGTGCCGCGCCTGCTCCTGTGCCAGCGGCTGCAAGCCGGTCTCGGCGGGCGGTTGTTACTGGTCAATGCCCCGGCAGGGTTTGGCAAAAGCTCCCTTGCCATCGAATTTTGCGAAGCGCTGCCCGAGCACTGGCGTAGCCTGTGGCTGGGCCTGAGCCAACGGGATGCCGACCCTGGCCGATTCCTCGAACGCCTGCTCGAAGGCCTGCAGCAGTATTGCCCGGCGCTGGGCGGCCAGGCCATGGGCCTACTGAAAATGCGCCAGCGCCACCAGCCGTTCGCCTTCGAGGAATGGCTCGACGGCCTGCTCGACGAGCTGGCGCTGTACCTGCAAGCAGATACTCCCTTGTTGCTGGTGCTGGACGACTATCACCTGGCCCAGGGGCCGGTGCTCGACCGCTGCCTGCAGTTCTTCCTCAATCACCTGCCCCCCGGCCTGGTGCTGCTGGTCACCAGCCGCCAACGCCCGGATTGGCACCTGGCGCGCCTGCGCCTTTCGCGGCAACTGGTCGAACTCAACGAGCAGGACTTGCGCCTGACTACCGAAGAATCACTGGCGGTGATCGGCCGCCAACCCACCGGCCTGCGTGGCCAGGCCCTGGACAACCTGATCCAGCGCAGCGACGGTTGGGTGGCAGGGTTGCGTTTCTGGCAACTGGCGGCCAGCGAGTCCGCTGACGAGCAGGCGTTGCCCCAGGCCTTGCATGGCGGCGAGGGCCTGATCCGTGACTATCTGCTGGAAGAAGTCATCGACATGCTGCCCGCCGATGTGCAGGCCTTCCTGTACGAAACGGCCTGCCAGGAACGTTTCTGCGCCCCGCTGTGCGATGCCGTGCGCGGCCGCCACGACAGTGCCGCGATCCTGCGTTTCTTGCAGGCGCACCAGGTGTTCCTGGTGCCGCTGGACGAGCATGGCCACTGGTTCCGCTATCACCACCTGTTCTCCGACCTGTTGCGCAGCCGCCAGGCCAGCGAGCCGCTGGCCGACCTGCAGTTGCGAGCCTGCCGCTGGTTCGAAAGCCAGGGCCTGCTGGACGAAGCGGTGGAGCAGGCCCTGCGCGCCGGTTACCTCGATGTCGCTGCCGACCTGGTGCAGAGCCTGTCCGAGGAGCAACTGCTGGCCGAACAGAACGTCGGCATGTTGCTGCGCTGGAAGATGGACCTGCCCGACAGCCTGCTTATCAGCACGCCGCGGCTGATCGTGCTGTACAGCTGGGCGTTGGGCCTGGCGTGCCAGTTGGACGCGGCCGAGGACCTGGCGGGTTATCTCAGCCGTTTCCTGCCCGCGCCTTCGGCAACCGCGCAAAAGTCCATGCTGGCCCAGTGGCTGGCGCTGAGTGGTGTTATCGCCCGTGGCCGTGGTGATCGCGAGCGCACCCTGGCTTATTGCGGTGAAGCGCTGCAGAGTTTGCCGAGCAAGCGTTATGGCCAACGCCTGGTGTGCCTGTCGACGCTGTCCAACCTGGCGATTGCCGATGGCGATTTCTGGCGGGCCCGCGGCTGGAACCGCGAGGCGCTGGAGTTGGCCCAGCGTGTCGGCAACCCATTGTTCGAGGCCCTGGCCCATTACGACCGGGCGCGGGTGCTGCATGCCCGTGGCGAGGTGTTGCGCGCGCTGGACGAAGTACGCCAGGGGTTGCAGCGCCTGCAAGGGCTGTCAGCACAGCGGCTTTATGCCGTGCGCGCCCGCCTGACGCTTTACGAGGGCTACCTGCTGGTGTCGCGTCTGCAGCCGTCCCAGGGTCGTGCCCGTTTACGTGCTGGGCTGGGCGAGGCGCGGGCCTGCCGTGATATCAGTGTGCTCATCGGCCACTGTGTGATCGCCACGCTCGATGGCCGAGAAGGGCACTTTGCCGAGGCCTTTGCCGAACTGGCCGAGGCCGAGCGGCTGATGCACATCTGGGATGTACCGCCGGTCTACTATCTGGCGATGATCACCCTGGTCAAATGCGAGTTGTGGTTGGCCCAGGGGCGCATCGACCTGGCCGAGTCCTGGCTGCTGCGCCTGGGTCAGACCTATGGCGGCGAGCAACCGGCGGCGGCCCCGGAGTTCCACCCGTTGCTGCCGTTGCACATCGCCTTGCAGCAGGCATCCCTCGAGCGTATCCAGTCGCGTAGCGCGGATGCGGCGCAACGGCTGGCAGGTCTGGTCGAGCGCGGCCAGGCCAGTGGCGGCATGATGCTCAGCGTCAGTGCCCTGTGCCAGTGGCTTGGCTTGTTGCTGGGCGAAGGTCGGGAAGAGCAGGCCACCCAGTTGTTGCCACGGTTGCTGGCGGCAGCCCATGGCGGCGTGCTGCAACCGTTCCAGCCTTTGCTGGAGCAGCACCCGCAGTGGCTTCTCGAACAGCTCCAGGCAGTTGCCGCCTGCCCGGTGCAGGCCGAGTTGCTCAAGCGCCTGCCGCAGATACCAAGCGCCAGCATCGGCAGCGGCGAAGCCCTGAGTAGCCGCGAGTTGGCCGTGCTCGAGCTGATTGCCCAGGGTTGTTCCAACCAGCAGATCAGCGAGCGGTTGTTCATTTCCCTGCACACGGTGAAAACCCACGCCAGCCATATCAACAGCAAGCTGGGGGTGGAACGGCGTACCCAGGCGGTGGCGAAGGCCAAGTCCCTGGGGCTGCTGGTGTGATATTGGCCCAGCAAGGTCTTGCTCGTTGAAGTGATGGCTCGAGGCCGTGGCTCGTGGCCGCCAGTGCTCTACCCTCATCTTTCCCGACCAGCTGCCGATACAGCTATCGGTGGCATCGCCTCGCGCGATTTTTCAATCATTCCAAGGCAGGTCGTGTTGATGCTGCAGTACGGGCAAAAGAGCTTTCTGATCGTCGACGACTTTACCGACTTTCGTACGTCGACCCGTTCCATGCTGCGCGAACTGGGCGTGCGTGATGTGGACACCGCCGACAGCGGCGAGCAGGCGCTGCGCATGTGCGCGCAAAAGCGCTATGACGTCATCCTGCAGGACTTCCACCTGGGCGACGGCAAGAAGAACGGCCAGCAGGTGCTCGAAGACCTTATCCTCGACAAGCACATCAGCCATGAGTGCATATTCATCATGGTCACGGCCGAGAGCAGCCAGGCCATTGTCCTCAGCGCCATCGAGCACGAGCCTGATGCCTATTTGACCAAGCCGTTCAACCGAGTTGGCCTGGCCCAGCGTGTCGAGAAACTGTACCAGCGCAAGACCCTGCTCAAGCCGATCCTGCAGGCCCTGGACCGCAATCGCCCGGCCGAAGTGCTGGCTGCCTGCGCCGAGCTGTGCAAGCGCGACCCACGCCTGGCCCCGCTGTGCCTGCGCTATCGGGCAGATGCCTTGCGCAACCTCAACCGCTTCGAGGAACTGGAGAAGTTCCTCAAGGCCATCCTGGCCAGCCGCCCGCAGCCATGGGCCTACTCGGCGTTGGGCAGCCTGATGCACAAGCGTGGCCAGAATGCCCAGGCCCAGGGCGTGTACGAGCAGGCGCTCAAGGCCTTCCCGATCATGCCGGGCCTGTACGATGGCATGGCCGAGGTGCTGGTGGCCCAAGGCGAAACCAGGCGTGCGCAGAACATGCTTGAAGAAGCCGTGCGCCTGTCGCCGCTGTCGGTGCGCCGGCAGTCGACGCTGGGCAAGCTGGCGTTGGAAAACGAAGACTTCGAGAGTGCCTCGAAGGCATTTCGCCATGCGGTGAATCAGGGCCAGAGCTCGCGCTACAAGGACGCCGAGAACAACCTGGGCCTGGTGCAGGCGCTGATGAGCAGGAATGCCGGTTTTGGCCTGGATGCGCGCACACGGGTCGAGATCAACAGCACACTCAGCGAAGTGGCCAAGGAAAACCCCGAGGACCAAGGCCTGCAGGTGCGTGCCCGCATGATGAAGGCCGCCAGCCTGCAGCAGGCCGGCGATCCCGAAACGGCTGCAAAGCTGACCGAACAGGCGATCCAGCGTCTGGACAAGATGAACCAGTTCTTCTCGGTCGATTCGGCTCTGACCGTTGCCGTGCAGTTGCAGGCGATGGGGCAGGAAGCTGCTGCCATCGGCGTGCTGAAGAGCTGTGTGGAAAGTTATGGCGACGACCCCAAGGTCATGGAGAGGGTCGGCAAGCTGACGGACGACCCCAGCGTGCTCAACGCCATTACCGAAGCTGTCACCCTCAATCGCCAGGGTGTGCGCAGTTACCAGGGAGGGCAGCTCGGCGAGGCATTGCAGCTGTTCCGCAAGGCGCTGGGTTTGCAGCCGAAGAACATCAGCATCGCCCTCAACACTGCCCAGGCGCTGCTGCGCATCGGCGGAGACAACCCTCAGCCCGCGATCATGCAGGAGTGCCGCGACGCCCTGACCAGCGTGGCCGGCATCCCCGCCAGCGACAACCGCTACGACCGCTACCGCAAACTGCACATCCGAGTGTTCGGCGCATGAATCAAGACAACCTGGGGCTGGATTTTTCCACGGTGATCGCCTCCACCGTGCACGACCTGAAGAACTCCCTGTCGGCGCTGATCCAGTCCCACAACCAGTGGATGCAGCGCTTGCCCGAGGAACTGCGCGGTGGTGCCGAGCAAGGGGTGATGGAGCATGAGTTTCGCCACCTCAACGGCATGCTGGTGCAGTTGCTGGGGTTGTACAAACTGGGCGTGAACCAGTTGCCGGTGTGCCCGGACTACCACGAACTGGACGATTTCATCGAAGCCCAGCTGGCGGCACACGAGGAAGTGCTCAAGCACAAGGACATCCTTGCCACCTGGCGCATCGACACCGACAACCCGCTGGGCTTCTTCGACCGCGAGCTGGTGGCCTCGGTGATCGCCAACGTGATCACCAACGCCACCCGCTTCGCCGCGCATGCCTTGCTGATCACCATCGAAGAGGCAGACAACCAGTTGGCCATTTGCGTCAACGATGACGGCCCGGGTTATCCACAGCGGATGCTCGAACGCCAGGAAGAATTCATCCAGGGTATCGACTCGACCAGCGGCAGTACCGGCCTTGGCCTGTATTTTGCGGCGCGGATCGCGGCACTGCATGAAAGCGGCGGGGTGCGCGGGCGGATCGAGATCTCCAATGGCGGCGCGCTTGGGGGTGGGTTGTTCAGGTTGTTTTTGCCTTGAAACTGACAAGGATTGCGTTTCAAATTTTTGCAGCTGGAAAGTAGGTTCCCAAGGTGATGTAGGGCATTTCCTTCTTGAGGTTGCAGGGCTTTTGTCCATACCGGGCAAATGACAGTGTAGATACGACGTCTCTACATTTCGCTTGCAATCATTTGGAGGGTTTCTACTATGTATCTACCTTGGGAGATACTCATGCAGATCAAGATTCAACAGTGGGGTAACAGCGCCGCGATTCGCTTGCCGGCTGCAGTGCTCAAGCAGATGCGTCTCGGAGTCGGCTCTACCTTGAGCCTGGATACCGCGGGTGAGACCATGGTGCTCAAACCCGTCAGGTCGAAACCCAAATACACCCTTGAAGAGCTGATGGCTCAGTGCGATCTGGATGCACCGGAGCCAGAGGACATGGCCGACTGGAACGCGATGCCACCAGTAGGGCGTGAAGTGTGAAACGGGTGAAGTTCGCCAGGGGCGATATCGTCTGCATCAATCTCGATCCGACTGTTGGACGGGAGCAGCAGGGTGCCGGGCGACCTGCGCTGGTGCTCACTCCCGCTGCGTTCAATGCGTCAGGCCTGGCTGTGGTAGTGCCGATCACTCAAGGTGGCGATTTTGCCAGGCATGCGGGTTTCGCCGTCACGCTCAGCGGTGCGGGTACGCAGACTCAGGGCGTGATGCTCTGCAATCAGGTGCGCACAGTCGACCTTGAAGCCAGATTTGCCAAACGCATAGAGTCGGTACCCGAGGTCGTCATCCTTGATGCACTGGCTCGCGTACAGACCCTCTTCGATTAACCGGTTCCCGTATTCCCTATGCAGAATCCATCGTCAGCGCTCATCCGCGAAACCTTCCCCGTAGGCCCCCTGCAGTGCAACTGCACCCTGATCGGCGACCCGCTGACCAAAAAGGCCATCGTCGTCGACCCGGGCGGTGACCCGGACAAGATCCTGGCCCGCCTGCAGGCCCACGGGCTGACGCTGGTGAGCATCATCCACACCCACGCGCACTTCGATCACTTCCTCGCCTCGGGCAAGCTCAAGGAGCTGACCGGCGCCACGCTGCACCTGCACAAGGACGACCAGTCGCTGTGGGACAACCTGGAAATGCAGTGCCAGATGTTCGGCGTGCCCTACACTCCGGTACCCGCGCCAGACCGCTGGCTGGGGGATGACGAGGAGCTGGCCTGTGGATGTGGAGTGGCCTTGCATACGCCAGGCCACACGCCAGGCTCGATGAGCTTCTGGTTTGCCGACGCCAAGCTGCTGATCGCCGGCGATACCCTGTTCCGCCGGGGCATTGGCCGTACCGATTTGTGGGGTGGCGACCAGCGGGCCATCGTCCGTTCCATCAGGGAGCGGCTGTACCGGCTGGACGAGGAGGCCATCGTGGTGACCGGCCACGGGCCTGATACCCGCCTGGGTGACGAAATGCGCGAGAACCCCTTTGTGCGTGCCTGATGGCACATGAAGGCACTTTCACGGAATTTTTCGGCGCCGATGCAATCCAAGGCTGGCATAGATCCCTTTATGATCTGTCGCATTCATGAATTCAGTAGGAGCTTGTCCATGTTCACCATGCGTCGTCTGATTATCGTCGCAACCGCCGCTGCCCTGATGACCGGCTGTGCCGGCCAGAACCCTTATGACAGCCAAGGGCAGGCGCAGGGCTCCACCGGGATGAGCAAAACTGCCAAATACGGCGGCCTGGGCGCGCTGGCCGGTGCTATCGCCGGTGCCGCCATCGACCACAACAACCGTGGCAAGGGCGCACTGATCGGCGCTGCTGCCGTGGGTGCCGCTGCAGCCGGTTATGGCTACTACGCCGACAAGCAGGAAGCCGAATTGCGCGCGCAAATGGCCAATACCGGTGTGGAAGTTCAGCGCCAGGGTGACCAGATCAAGCTGATCATGCCGGGCAACATCACCTTCGCAACCGACTCGGCCAACATCGCGCCAAGCTTCTACTCGCCGCTGAACAACCTGGCTGGCTCGTTCAAGCAGTTCAACCAGAACACCATCGAAGTGGTCGGCTTCACCGACAGCACTGGCAGCCGCCAGCACAACATGGACCTGTCCCAGCGCCGTGCGCAGGCGGTCAGCACCTACCTGACCTCGCAGGGTGTGGATGCCTCGCGTATCACTGTACGTGGCATGGGCCCTGACCAGCCGATCGCCAGCAACGCCGACGCCAATGGCCGTGCGCAGAACCGCCGTGTGGAAGTGAACCTGAAGCCGATTCCGGGTCAGCAGTATGACCAGGGGCAGGTTCAGCAGTAAGGCATCAATCCTGGGGCCGCTTTGCGGCCTATCGCCGGCAAGCCAGCTCCCACAGGTACTGCACAAGGCTCAAGGGCTATGCAAATCCTGTGGGAGCTGGCTTGCCGGCGATGGGCTGCAAAGCAGCCCCAGCTTTTAGCCCCCCACGCTGGCCTGGATCGCCGTCAGGGCAATGGTATGCACGATATCGTCAACCTGAGCCCCGCGCGGCAAGTCGTTCACCGGCTTGCGCAACCCTTGCAGCATCGGCCCCAGGCTGACCCCGTCGGTGCTGCGTTGCACCGCCTTGTGGGTCGTGTTGCCGGTATTCAGGTCAGGGAACACGAATACCGTCGCCCGCCCGGCTACCGGGCTGCCCGGCGCCAGGTCCCGTGCAATCGCCGGGTTGGCCGCCGCGTCATACTGCAACGGCCCGTCGATCAGCAGCTCTTGCGCCGCGCCTTGTGCCAGGCGGGTCGCTTCGCGCACTTTCTCGACTTCCTCGTCGCTGGCCGAATCGCTTGAATAACTGATCATCGCCACCCGTGGCGCGATGCCGAAGGCCTGCGCCGATTCGGCACTCTGCCGGGCGATCTCGGCCAGTTCGACAGCACTCGGGTGCGGGTTCATCACGCAGTCGCCGTACACCAGCACCTGCTCGGGGAACAGCATGAAGAACACCGACGACACCAGGCTCGAGCCCGGTGCGGTCTTGATCAGTTGCAGTGCCGGGCGGATGGTGTTGGCGGTGGAGTGCACCAGGCCCGAGACCAGGCCGTCCACTTCGTCCAGAGCCAGCATCATGGTACCGATCACCACCGGATCCTCCAGTTGCTGCTCGGCCATTGGTGCATTGAGGTTCTTGCTCTTGCGCAGCTCGACCATCGGCTCTACATAGCGCCCGCGAATTACCTCGGGGTCCAGGATTTCCAGGCCCGGCGGCAAGGTGATGCCCTGGGCGCGGGCCACGGCGTCGACATCCTCGGGCTTGGCCAGTAGCACGCAGCGGGCAATGCCGCGGGCCTGGCAGATGGCCGCTGCCTGCACCAGCAGCGGCTCGGCGCCTTCCGGCAGGACGATGCGCTTGTTGGCCTGCTGCGCCCGCTGGATCAACTGGTAGCGGAACACGGCTGGCGACAGGCGCAATTCACGCGGCGTGCCGCAACGCTGGTGCAGCCAGGCGGCGTCGAGGTGGCTGGCGACGAAGTCGGTGATGAATTCGGCGCGCTCGCGGTCGTCCACCGGTATCTCGCGGTTCAGCGAGTTGAGCTGGTTGGCGGTGTCGTACGAGCCGGTACTGACCGAAAGGATCGGCAGGCCGGCCTGCAGGGCACCACGGCACAGACCAAGGATACGCGCGTCAGGTTTGCTGTCGCTGGTCAGCAGCAGGCCGGCCAGCGGGACGCCGTTGATCGCCGCCAGGCTGACGGCGAGGATGATGTCGTCGCGGTCGCCCGGTGTCACCACCAGGGTACCCGAGGTGAGCAGTGGCACCGTGTTGGCAACGGTACGCGCGCAGATGATGATCTTGCTCATGCGCCGCTGTTCATAGTCGCCGGCATTGAGCACCTGGGCACCGAGCAGGTCGGCCACATCGCGGGTGCGCGGGGCGTTCAGTTCAGGCTGGTAGGGGATGCAGCCCAGCAGGCGGAAGTCGTTGCCGCGCAGTAGTGGCGAGTGCTCGCGCAGGCGGGTGGAAAAGTCCGCCATGCTTTCGTCGGTGCGCACCTTGTTGAGGATTACCCCGAGCACCTTCGGGTCGCGCGGGCCGCCGAAAAGCTGGGCCTGCAGTTCGACCCGGCCGGACAATTCGCTGAGCACTTCGTTTTCCGGCGCCGATACCAGTATCACCTCGGCATCCAGGCTCTTGGCCAGGTGCAGGTTGACCCGCGCCGCATAGCTGGCGTGGCGCGTGGGCACCATGCCCTCGACCACCACCACGTCGTTGCCGATGCAGGCTTGCTGGTAAAGGCGGATGATTTCTTCGAGCAACTCGTCCAGCTGGCCATCGCCGAGCATGCGCTCGACATGGGCCAGGCTCAGCGGCACAGGGGGCTTGATGCCGTGGGTACGGGCAACCAGCTCGGTGGAGCGCTCGGGGCCGGTGTCACCCGGGTGAGGCTGGGCGATCGGCTTGAAGAAGCCGACCTTCAGGCCGGCCCGCTCCAGGGTGCGCACCAGACCCAGGCTGATGGAAGTCAGGCCGACACCGAAATCGGTCGGCGCAATGAAAAATGTCTGCATGCGTGCTTCTCGAAATAAGCGGTGCAAGAAATTAACGGCCAAGGGTAGCGCTATCGGCCCCTTGTGCGCACCAGCCGCAAGCGAAAGGCTGGCCGATGCGCTGCGCGCGTTGGGCCGGGTCGAGCACCCAGGGGCGCGCCTGCCACGGCGGCTGGTGGCGCAGGTGCTGGGTGTGGCCGCAGGACAGCTCGGCCACCCAGTGGCCCTCTTCGTCCTGGTGGAAGCCGGTGATCCGACTGATGGGCCGTTGCTCGTCCGCGGTGCGTTCGCAATCGGGCGATGGCTTGGTTACACTTGTCCGCTCTACATACTTTTGCAAAAGGTCTTGCCCCATGCTGATCGCCGCCAACAAGGCTGTCTCCATCGACTATACCCTGACCAACGACGCCGGGGAGACCATCGACAGCTCCGCCGGCGGTGCACCGCTGGTTTACCTGCACGGTGCCGGCAACATCATCCCGGGCTTGGAAAAAGCCCTGGAAGGCAAGCAGGCCGGTGACGAGCTGAACGTTTCCATCGAGCCGGAAGATGCCTACGGCGAATACCTGGCCGAGCTGGTCAGCACCCTGAACCGCAGCCTGTTCGAAGGTGTCGACGAACTGGAAGTGGGCATGCAGTTCCACGCTTCGGCGCCGGATGGCCAGATGCAGATCGTCACCATCCGCGACATCGACGGCGACGACGTGACTGTCGACGGCAACCACCCGCTGGCCGGCCAGCGTCTGACCTTCCAGGTCAAGGTGGTCAACGTTCGTGATGCCAGCGACGAAGAAATCGCTCACCGCCACATCCACGGTGAAGGTGGCCATCACCACTGATTTTTCTGCGCTAAGCTCAGAAAGTCGCCAGGCGCTCGGGCAAGCCGATTTGCCTTCCTACGGGAGGTGGACGGTTTGGACGAGCGCCTTTTTAGTGGGCGTAATTCGCCTGCGCGGCAACCGGGAACCTGAGAGGGGATTCATCATGAGTGCTTTTCACGACCTGAAACTGGACGCGTTGAACGGCGGGGAGCTGCCCCTCGCACCGTTCAAGGGCCAAGTGGTGCTGGTGGTCAACGTTGCCTCCAAGTGTGGTCTCACGCCGCAATACAAGGCCCTGGAGAACCTCTACCAGAATTACAAGGACAAGGGCTTCAACGTGCTTGGCCTGCCGTGCAACCAGTTTGCCGGGCAGGAGCCTGGCAGCGAAAAGGAAATCCAGGAGTTCTGCAGCCTCAACTACGGGGTGAGCTTCCCGCTGGGTGCCAAGCTGGAGGTCAACGGGCCGCAGCGCCATTCACTGTACCGATTGCTGGCGGGTGAGGGGGCGGAGTTCCCGGGCGACATTACCTGGAACTTCGAGAAGTTCCTGGTGGGCAAGGACGGGCGGGTGCTGGCGCGTTTTTCGCCGCGCACTGCGCCGGATGATCCTGCGGTGGTGCAGGCTATCGAGAAAGCCTTGGCCTGAAGCGCCTGACTCGGTCTCTGTAGGAGCGGCCTTGTGCCGCGAATGGGCCGCGAAGCGGCCCCAGGCATTCGGCATCATGGCAGCCATCGTGGGCCGCGCTGCGGCCCATTCGCGGCACAAGGCCGCTCCTACACAGATCGCGTAGCACCTAGCCTCGAAGCTGGCGAAGTCGCAGCCTGGTTCCGGGCTGCATGCAGATACCCCTCAAACTGCTCGACAATCCCTGGCCATCCCTGGTGGCTGGCATGCTTTCGCGCATTCAGGCGCACCCGCCGTAACGTCTCTTCTTCCTCCAGCAGCCAGCAGGCTGCATCGATGAACGCCGCCTGGTCCCCCGGCATGGCCAGCGCACCGCTATGACCATGGCGAATATGCTGCGCGGCGGCCGCCTCGTCATAGGCGACCACCGCCAACCCCGAGGCCATGGCTTCGAGTACCACATTGCCAAAGGTTTCGGTCAGGCTCGGAAACAGGAACAGGTCACCGCTGGCATAGTGTTCGGCCAGCACCTCGCCACGCTGGGCGCCGCAGAACATGGCATCCGGTACCTGCTGTTCGAGGGCGGCACGCTGCGGGCCGTCACCCACCATGATCAGGCGCAGGCGTTTGTGTGGATAAGTTTTCTGCAGTGCCTCCAGGCTTGGGCGCAGCAAACCCAGGTTCTTTTCTGCCGCCAGCCGCCCGACATGCAGTACGGCGATGTCGTCCGGGCCGAGCCCCCAGCTTTCCCGTAATGCGGGGCTGCGCCGGGCCGGGTTGAACAGGCAGGCATCGACCCCTCGGGCCAGCAGTTCCAGGCGTTCGAAGCCACGGCGTTCGAGCTCCAGGCGCTGACTGAGGCTGGGTACCAGGGTGATTGTCGTGCGCCGATGGAACCAGCGCAGGTAGTTGGTAAGCAGGCGCGTCAGCAGGCCCAGCCCGTACTGGCCGGAATACTGCGGGAAGTTGGTGTGGAAGCCACTGACCACAGCAACCCCGAGGCGCCGGGCCGCGCGCAGTGCACTGAGCCCAAGCGGCCCCTCGGTGGCGATGTACAGCACATCCGGGCGCTGTCGACGCCAGCGGCGCAACAGCTTGTGCATCGAAACCTCGCCCCACTGCAAGCCCGGGTAGCCAGGCAGTGGCCAGCCACGGCACAGCATCAGGTTCGGGTCGCTGTGCCGCGGTGCTTCTCCGGCCTGGCGTGGGCGCACCACTTCGATCTCATGGCCGCGTTGGCGCAACCCCTCGCTGAGGCGGCCAAGGGTATTGGCCACGCCGTTGATCTCGGGTGGGAAGGTTTCGCTGACCAGGGAAATG
This sequence comes from Pseudomonas sp. ABFPK, assembly GCF_001586765.1. NCBI lineage: Bacteria > Pseudomonadati > Pseudomonadota > Gammaproteobacteria > Pseudomonadales > Pseudomonadaceae > Pseudomonas > Pseudomonas sp. ABFPK. The sequence goes on from NZ_LQXW01000034.1 coordinate 304,659, forward strand.
CGTAGGGCGGGTGTATTCATGACAAAAAGTTTCCGCCTGCTGGATTGCGCCAATGTGACTGCGATGTGACGTAAAGATGACGCCTGCTCGCCGACGCGTATGTCCACGTGAATATTTCATTGCAGGGCACTCAAGCGGGGGCATCGGCAGCCGATGAAGATGCATTCGACTACCCGATTCGCTCCAGGAGAGCGGTGATGTTCAACAACAAGCTCAAGCAAGAAATCCGGCAGCTTCGCGAAGACCTGATGTCCATAGAACAGGTCAAGAATAGCCTCGACAGCGAGATGCTGGTACTTCAACTCGACCCTCAGGGACGGATCGAGATGGTCAATGCCAACTTCGAGAGCGAGATGCTTTACCGTGGCGAACAATTGCTTGGGCGCAATATCGAGGACATCGTCCCCGCCCATGTGAAGACGCTGGATTTCCACCAGCGCATGAAGGGCGCAATCAGCCGCGGTGAACACCTGAACGGTGCATTCCGCCTGCTGCGTGGCAATGGCCAGGAAGCCTGGCTACGTTCGATCCTGCAGCCGGTCAAGAACAGCGAGGGGCGCATCAAGTATTTCACGCTGCATTCCAGCGACCTTACCCGCACCATCGAGACCTCCCGCGAGCACGAAAGCCTGATCAAGGCCCTGATGCGCTCCACCGCGGTGATCGAGTTCGATCTCGATGGCACCATCCTCACTGCCAACGACCGGTTCCTGGGCGCTGTCGGTTACCGCCTGGAGCAGATCCGTGGCAAGCATCACCGCATCTTCTGCGAGCCGGAGGAGGCCAACTCGGCCGGCTACCAGGCGTTCTGGGACAAGCTGCGCCGTGGCGAGTACGTTGCCGAGCGCTTCAAGCGTATCGATGCCCACGGCCGGGTAGTCTGGCTGGAAGCTTCATACAACCCGATTTTTGATGCCCATGACGTGCTGTACAAGGTGGTGAAGTTCGCCACCGTCATCACCGATCAGGTCAACCAGGAGCAGGCGGTGGCCGAGGCGGCGGATGTCGCCTACAACACCTCGCTGGGTACCGATGCCAGTGCCCGCAAGGCTACCGATGTGGTCACCCAGAGCGTCAGCGTGATGCGCGGGCTGGAAGCGTCGATGCAAGAGGCGGCAGAGGGTATCCAGGCACTGGATACCCAGTCGCGGGTGATCGGCTCGATCATCAAGACCATCAGCGACATTGCCGGGCAGACCAACCTGCTGGCGCTGAACGCGGCCATCGAAGCGGCCCGCGCTGGCGAACAGGGGCGTGGGTTTGCCGTGGTTGCCGATGAAGTGCGCCAACTGGCCTCGCGCACCAGCACCGCCACCGAGGAAATCGCCCGCGTGGTACAGCAGAACGAGCAACTGGCCCAAGCGGCAGTGGCGATCATCGACACCAGCAAGCGCCAGGCCGAGCAGGGCCTGGCACTGGCGGACGAGACAGGGAGCGTGATCGTCGAGATTCAGGATGGTGCGAAGCGGGTGGTGGATGTGGTGGGGCAGTTTTCCAGCCAGTTGAGTCTTTGATATGGCCTGAGGTTTGTAGCGCCTATGCAGTCGAGCCCCCGCCCAGATGGGGCTCGATCTCAGGCACGACAAAGATCCCCAACCTTGTCCATGTTGCCGGCCGAACATCTCAACTTCGCTGAACCTGCTGTAAAAGAAGTCGCATTTTCCTACAACTGACTCAGAAACCTCCGATCCGAATCCATGATGGGATTTCCCCCTGCACACGCTGTCAGGGAGACACCTCATGTACCTGGATTACCTCGTGCCTTCCTGGCACGAGATCGAGTCACGTGTCATCGCCATGGTGGGCTACCAAAGCGGTGGCCAGTTCCGCACCAGCCTCAATGAAGAGGTCGCCTCGCTGGGCCTCAACCTGCGCCGGATCGAAGCCGTCCGCACAGCCTTCTACCACGCCGAATGGCAGGCGGCGCACATGCTGCGCCAGCGCTTCGCCGACCTCGACATCAACAGTATCGTCGACGAACTGCTGATGGTCGTGCGGCAGATGGCGATGATCGTCGCCGGCAGCACCATTACCGGTGGCCTGCTTGGCGCGGGGGTTGGCGCATTCGCCGGCGGCGCCGGAACCATTCCGTTCGCCGGCGCGGGCGCGGCCATGGGCCTCAAGGTCAGTGGCTGGATCCTCGGCGCGCTGGGGCTGGCCTCCATCGCCGAGTTCTTCATCGAGGGCTTGCCGCGTATCGGCGAGTACTACGTCGACGGCATTCGCTTCGCCTGGGAAGGCACCTGCGGCAATGAAGGCTCGGGCCCGTTCTGCCGGGACGACCCCTATGCGATATCCCGGGCCACGCATCAGATTGCCCAAGGCCATGTGGAAGTCGTGCTGCTGTTGTTGGGGGCGATCGTGTCGTACCTCACCCGCGGCCGCGGCGATGCCCGGGTGCTGGCCCAGGAGATGGCGGCCAGCCGCAAAGGTGCGCGGCTGGGGCAATGGATGCTCAAGCATGAAGAAGGGTTGAAGAAACGGCCGGACCTGCAGGTGCCGGAGCGGCGCAAGGGGGCGGTGGGTGAGCCGCAACCGATGCAGCCTGATCGGCCGGCTGGGAAAGACAAGGAGCCCTCGACAGGGAAGCCCGGTAGCATGCCGTTGCATACCGTGGCGTGCTTCAAGGTAGACAAATTGCCAGTATCCAAGCATGGCGAGTTTGAACGGCAGTTGAAGGGACAGCAGGATGGGCTAAACCGGCTTACGGTTGAAGAGTTTCTTGAAAATCTTACTCATCCAGTCAAGCGGGATCCGAACATTGCCAGGAAAGCAAGGAAGAAACTGTATGATAAATTGAAAGATAGAATTCAGAAAGATTTGATGAAAAGTATGAGCCCTATTGAAGCTAAAAAGCTTTCAGTGAAGCAAGCAAAGGAAACCATGTCATCGCTTGCGGCATTGCATAATCCAGATTTGAGCGCGGGTGGTCGGGACGCTATTTCTGACTTCGGCGACAGACAAGTCAACTCTACTATAGGTCCGCAGTGGAAAAATAGAGTGGGAGGATTAAAGCAAGCCGCTGAAGAGCTATCCAGATCGGGTGGTGCATCAAGCCTTTTGAATGTCAGGTTGCATAAATGCTAATAGTTAGAGTTTTTTAATATGGATAAATTCTTTTCAATTTTTATAGAGGAAATGGGTAATCCTGTATTCCGGCAAGAGGTTCCGCCTTCGAGCATACAGCGTTATAGTGGAAAATTGCCGGAAAAATTATTGGAATATTGGGCTGAGCACGGATGGTGTGGATACGGCGACGGGATATTCTGGACTGTCAACCCGCAGGATTACGAGGGGGTGGTCGCTTCATTCATTGAAGGTACTGCATTAGAGGGGCGTGATACGTATCATCTAGTCGCTCGCGGTGCCTTTGGCGATCTCTATCTATGGGGTGAAAATTCCGGGTTTTCATTGGACATTATAGCCTACGCGTCACGTTATTCTGGCAATGATCATGAATTAGCGACAGCTGATATCGATAGGGAAGTGCAAGGTTTTTTCCTGGGCATGGAGAAGGAATCCAATGATTTCGGCGACCTATTCGAGCCAGCAAAGAGAAAATTAGGCATGCTAAAGCACGATGAAATGTATGGTTTTGTTCCGGCCTTGGCGTTCGGTGGGCCAAGTAAACTTGCTAATATCGAAAAGGTTAAGGCAGTGGAACATTTGATATTGCTTTCTCAGATTTCTACTCTAGAACCCTACAGCTTCTCTGACTTCTAGAAACGCAATCTGCAAAAAGGGGCTGCCCTGCAGCCCCTCGCCCCTTCAGTTGCGCTCCCGCACCCAGAACAACGTAGCCCCGGCCACCGCCGCCGGCATCATCAGCACGTTCACCACCGGCACCATCAACGCCAGATAGGTGATGCCGCCAAAGCCCAGCGATTGCCAGCGCTTCTGCCGCAGCCAGGCGAGCATGTCCTGCCAGCTCATCTTGTTGTTGTCCGCCGGGTAGTCGATGTACTGGATAGCCATCATCCACACCCCGAAGATCAGCCAAAGCGGCGCCGCCACCACGTTGACCACCGGGATCAGCGACAGGATGAACAGGCCGATGGCCCGTGGCAGGAAGTAGCCCAGCTTGCGCATTTCACGGCCGAAGGTACGTGGCACCATGGCCACCAGTTCGCCCCAGCTGAACGCGGGGAAATTGTCCTCGCCACGCACCACAACCTCGACCTTTTCCGCCAGAAAGCCGTTGAACGGCGCGGCGATGATGTTGGCCACCAGGGTGAATGTGAAGAACACCATCAGCACCACCAGGGCGACGAACAGCGGCCAGAGGATGTAGGTGAGAAAGCTCAGCCAGCTCGGCAAGCTCGGCATCAGGGCGTCCACCCACAGGCTGAACTGGTGGCCGGCGAAGTAGATCAGGCCGCCAAACAGCAGCAGGTTGACCGCCAGCGGCAGCAGCACGAACAACCGCAGATTGGGGCTCAGCACCAGTTTCAGGCCTTCGCGCAGGTACTGGGGGCCAGAGAGTACAGGGGCTTGCATCGAGAGACTCCGCAGAGAAGGAAAACGCGCTGACCTTACCGAGTTTGCCGCGCCGACGAAAGGCGGGCAGCTGGCGGGAAACGGGCTGTAACAAAAGCAGCAGGGCTTGGCTATCGATCAAATCGCTGAATAGACGATGGCTATGAGGTGGATTGTCGAAGGATATTTCCTTAATCTTTGCGACCTCGCTACAGTGCGCTCACTTTCCGCTTTATGGGCCTGCGCGTTGTAGCCTTCCCCAAGTGCTGCGTGGGTCCTTTTTAATTTCCAGGCAGGCGCAGCCGGTACACCGATGCCGGCCCTGCGGCCCGCTCGACAGGAGTTCGACATGTCTGAAGTACGTCATTCGCGCGTCATCATTCTCGGTTCCGGCCCTGCCGGTTACAGCGCTGCGGTGTATGCCGCCCGTGCCAACCTCAAGCCGCTGCTGATCACCGGCATGCAGGCCGGTGGCCAGCTGACCACCACCACCGAAGTCGACAACTGGCCGGGCGACCCCCACGGCCTGACCGGCCCTGCGCTGATGCAGCGCATGCAGGAACACGCCGAGCGCTTCGAAACCGAAATCGTCTTCGACCACATCAACGCCGTCGACCTGGCCAACAAACCCTTCACCCTGCAGGGTGACAGCGGCAAGTACACCTGTGACGCGTTGATCATCGCCACTGGCGCCAGCGCCCGCTACTTGGGCCTGCCGTCGGAAGAAACCTTCATGGGCAAGGGTGTTTCGGCCTGTGCCACCTGCGACGGCTTCTTCTACCGCAACAAGCCGGTCGCCGTGGTGGGAGGGGGCAACACTGCCGTGGAAGAGGCGCTGTACCTGGCCAACATCGCCAGCAAGGTGACTCTGGTACACCGTCGCGATACCTTCCGCGCCGAGAAGATCCTGGTCGACAAGCTGCACGCCCGTGTGGCCGAAGGGAAGATCGAGCTCAAGCTCAATGCCACCCTGGACGAAGTGCTGGGTGACAACATGGGCGTGACTGGTGCGCGCCTGAAGAACAACGATGGCAGCAGCGACGAAATCAAGGTCGACGGCGTGTTCATCGCCATTGGCCACACCCCGAACACCTCGCTGTTCGAAGGCCAGCTGACCCTCAAGGACGGCTACCTGGTGGTCAACGGCGGCCGTGAGGGCAATGCCACCGCCACCAACATCGAGGGCGTGTTCGCCGCCGGTGACGTGGCCGACCACGTTTATCGCCAGGCCATTACCTCGGCCGGTGCCGGCTGCATGGCGGCGCTGGATGTCGAGCGTTACCTGGATGGGCTGGCCAACGCTTCGTTCTGATCCGAGAGCGCCACCAATGAAAAAACCGGCCCTGAGGCCGGTTTTTTCATGCCTGCAATCAGCTTACAGGCTCAACCGCATCGACAGGTCCACCGCCTTCACATCCTTGGTCATGGCACCAATCGAGATGTAGTCCACCCCAGTCTCGGCAATCACCCGCAAGGTCGTCTCGTTGACCCCGCCACTGGCTTCCAGCTTGGCCTTGCCCGCAGTAATGCGCACTGCTTCGCGCATCTCTTCCAGAGTCAGCTCGTCGAGCATGATGATGTCGGCACTAGCGGCCAGTGCCTGGCGCAGCTCATCCAGGCTTTCCACTTCGATTTCCACCGGCTTGCCCGGCGCAATGCGGTGCGCCGCCGCCACGGCCGCGGCCACGCCGCCGCTGGCTGCGATGTGGTTTTCCTTGATCAGGAAGGCGTCGTACAGGCCGATGCGGTGGTTGTCGCAACCGCCGCAGGTCACTGCATACTTCTGCGCCAGGCGCAGGCCCGGCAGGGTCTTGCGGGTGTCCAGCAGGCGTACCTGGGTGCCTTCCACCAGGTCGGCAAGGAAGCGCGCACGAGTGGCGACACCCGACAGCATCTGCAGGAAGTTCAATGCACTGCGCTCACCACTGAGCAGCGAACGCGCGGGGCCCTCCAGATGGAACAGTGGCTGGTTGGCCGTGGCGCGCTCGCCATCGGCCACCTGCCAGTGCACGGCCACGCGTGGGTCGAGTTGGCGGAACACGGCATCGACCCAGGCGGTGCCGGCGATCAAGCAGTCTTCGCGGGTAATGATGGTCGCCTTGGCCAGGCGCTCGGCCGGGATCAACTGCGCGGTGATATCGCCACTGCCGATGTCCTCCAACAGCGCACGGCGCACATTGGCTTCGATTTCAGCGGTCAGGTCGGCAAGGCGTAGGTTCGGCATGGTCGGCTCCACAAGCTAGATGCCGGCGATTATAGGGCAGGGGGCCGGTGTGTACAGTCGCCTCGGCGATGACCTTTGGTCGGCCGGTGTGAGCAGGCGTGGTAAATCAGGGTCATTAGCCAGCTAGTGAAACGGCGCTGGCAGCTGTGCGGATTTTTACCGATAATGGTGACCAGTATTTGGCGTCATGACTTTGACGATCTTCAGCCCCTTCGGGCGAGACACCCTGCAAGGAGTACAGGATGCAAAAAGAAGGCAAGGTGGTGCCCTTGGCGGCAGCCATCGATCGAGGCGGGCGTGCGCCTCTGCCTTGCCTTCCGGTATTGCTCCTGCAGGTGCGCGACAAGGCCGCCTTGCAGTTGCGTCAGGGCCTGCAGGGCTTGTTCGACAATGCTGACGACACCCTCTTCGAGATGGCCGACAAGGCCTTCGACCGCAGTGACCAGAACTTGTACTTTGAGGCCATGCGTGACCTGCGCCTGAAGCGCAAGAGTATCGAGCGCGGTTTTCTCGACACGTTCTATGATGCCTTTGCCCGTATCGGCCAGGTTGACCTGCTGGCGCACATGGTCGAGCCGGGTAACCTGCGCAGCAAGGCCCATGTGGAACGGGCTGGCGCGATAGAAGGCATGGTCGCGCGCGTGCTGTCACGCGACGGTATTGCCCTGCAGCAACTGGGCCTGCGCTTGCAGGTACTGCTCGACCGCCCCCTGCACGAGCAGCACAACCCGCTGGGGCCCGCAGCGCTGTGCGGCTACTTCCTCGACGCTGGCCGCAACCTGGGGGTTGGCCTGCGGGTCAAGCTGGTCCTGCTCAAACTGTTCGAGCGCTATGTGTTGCGCGATGCCGACGTGATCTATGGTGAAGCCAACCAGTTGCTGGCCGCCGCCGGTGTACTGCCTGAGTTGCCGTCGGCACCACGTCGGCGTGCCGAAGACCGGCGCATGAGCGTAGGTCGTGGGCCGGCGAACCTGGGTCACGAGGTGGGCTCGGACGCGGCAGGGCAGGCTTTCTTTGCCTCGTTGCAAACACTGCTGGCCCCGGTGCGTGGAAAGTTCGCGCCTCGTTTGCAGGCGGTGGCCGCCGCCCAGCCAATCAGCACCGCCGACCTGCTGCGCCTGCTTTCGCATTTGCAGCACTATGTGCCCGCTACCCACGAGGCCGACGATTTCGAACTTGGCCAACAGCTTGAACAATTGCTGTTGCGGGTCAGCGTGCGCAGCGGCACACGCCGGCGTATCGATGTTGCCGACGAAGACATGATCAACCTGGTTGGCCTGCTGTTCGTCTTCATCCAGAACGACGACAACTTGCCGGCCAGCCTGCGTGCGCTGATCGGGCGTTTGCACATTCCGCTGCTTAAAGTGGCCCTGTTGGACAAGGGGCTGCTCAGTCGTGCCAGCCACCCGGCCCGCCGGCTGCTCAACGAGATCGCTGGCGCGGCAATCGGCTGGGAATGCGGCGGCGACGGTATGCGTGACAGCCTGCACCTGCGGGTGGAGCGTATCGTCCAGCGCCTTTTCAATGATTTTGCCGAAGATACCAGCCTGTTCGCCGAACTGCTCGAAGACTTCCTCGCTTTTAACCAGGACGAGCGGCGGCGCAACGAGCTGCTCGAACAACGCACCCGCGACGCCGAAGAAGGGCGTGCCCGAACACTGCAGGCCAGGCAGCAGGTGCAGCATGCTCTCAACCAACGGCTGCGCGGTAGGTTATTGCCGCAGGTGGTGGTACAGATGCTGGTGCAAGCCTGGAGCCAGGTACTGCTGCTGGCCTGGCTCAAGCAAGGTGAAGCATCCCAGGCCTGGCGGGATGCCTTGCAGACGATGGACACGCTGCTGGCCAGCATCACTCCGCCGCATGAGCCGCATGCCTTGCTGCAGCAGGTACCGGGCCTGCTCAAGGCACTGCGCGATGGCCTGGCCAGCGTGGCCCTGGACTCGGCAGCGACCCGCGAATTCTTCCTGCAACTGGAACAGCTGCACCTGCGTGCCTGCGCGGGTACCGCGATGCAGCCCGGCACTGAGGGCCAGCCCTTGAGCGAAGTGCTGGTGGCCGAGGACATCGTCCTGGCGATTGCCGAAGAACCCGCTTGCGCTCCGTCGCAGTTTGCCGACGGGCAGGCTGTGGCCGTGCGTCAGGTGCAGCGCCTGCGTATCGGTACCTGGGTAGAAGTGCTGGACGAGGACGAACCGCTGCGCTGCAAACTGGTGGCGCGCGTCGACAGTAGCGACCGGCTGGTGTTCGCCAACCGCACCGGTATGAAAGTACGCGAATGGAACGGGGCCAGCCTGGCCCGGGCACTGCATCGAGGTGAGGTGCGGGTGCTGGATGACGGGCTTTTGTTCGAGCGCGCGCTGGAAGCAGTACTCGAAACGCTTCGCGTAGGGGTACCTCTCTAGCGCAAGATCTGCAGGTTTGCGCTATCCCTGTGGGAGCGGGTATTACAATCATTCACATGCAAACGCTGTTGGTCAAAGGGCATACTGTCTACCTGTTCACGGCGCTTTCAGGATCTGCCCCATGCAATTGGACCGTGCCACTGGCTGGTTCCACGGAATCGGAATCACCCATTGCCCCTCGCCGAACTTCAATGCTCGCCCCGAAGGCGAATCGATTTCCCTGCTGGTTATTCACAACATCAGCCTGCCGCCGGCCTGCTTCGGTACCGGCAAGGTCCAGCAATTCTTCCAGAACCGCCTGGACCCCAATGAGCACTCGTACTTCGCCAGCATCAACCACCTGACCGTATCAGCGCACCTGTTCGTCGAGCGTGACGGCGCGGTGACCCAGTTCGTGTCGTTGCTCGACCGCGCCTGGCATGCTGGTGTGTCGTGCTTCGACGGGCGTGAAGGCTGTAACGATTTCTCCATCGGTATAGAACTGGAGGGCACCGACGACCTGCCCTATACCGATGCCCAGTACGCGGTGCTGGAGCAACTTACCCGGCACATCCTCGGTGCCTGGCCGGCCATCGGGCTGGACCGCATCCAGGGCCATAGCGACATTGCCCCGCAGCGCAAGACCGACCCCGGCCCGGCCTTCGACTGGCCGCGCTACCGAAAGGCGCTGCAGCAAAACGAGGACAAGGCATGAGTTTTCTGGTGTTGTTGCTGGCGCTTTGGGTCGAGAAGTTCTCGGCCCTGCGCCATCAGGTGCAGCGAGATGGGTTCTTCCTTGGCGAACTGGTGCGCCTGGAGCGCAGCGGCAAGGTGCACCCATGGTGGACGCTGGCCATTCTGGTGTTGGCACCGGTAGCGCTGCTGGTTTTGCTGCTGCATGTTCTGGACCCGGTGGCGTATGGCTTGCTGGCGTTGCCGGTGCACCTGCTGGTGCTGATCTACAGTCTGGGCCGCGGCGATGCCAAGGCATCGATGGGGCCGTTCCGTGATGCCTGGCGGCGCGGTGATGACCAGGCCGCGCTGCACGTGGCCGAGCGCGACCTTGGGCTGGCGGCCGACGAGCCGCGAAGCCTGTTGGTGCAGGTGCAGGGCAACTTGCTATGGCAGGTGTACCAGGGCTTTTTCGCGGTGATCTTCTGGTACTTCGTGCTGGGCCCGGGTGCAGCCCTGGCCTATCGCTTGCTGGCTCTGTGTGGCGAACACAGCAAGCAACCGGCGTTGAAGGCCCGTGCCGAGCAGCTCAGGCATATCATGGACTGGCTGCCGGTACGGGTGCTGGCCTTGAGTTTCGCCCTGGTCGGCAACTTTCTCGCGGTCACCCGGGTGATGCTGCACGAGGTGCTCAACTGGCACATCAGCGCCGGCCACCTGGTTGCCAGGGTCGGGCGCATTGCCGATGACATTCCCGAAGAAGAAGACAGCCAGCGCGGGCTGGGCCGGCTCGACAGCCTGTGGGAACTGCTGCTGCGCTGTGCGGTGCTGTGGTATGCCGGGTTTGCGCTGTGGACGGTGCTTGTCTGAACTGACACGCTGGCTTCTTCGCGGGCAAGCCCGCGAAGAGGCCCACGCAGGTGCCAGCACTTCAGCTACCAGCCAAACAACTCGCAAGCATTGCGGGTGCTGGCTTGAGCCAGTTCCGCGACATCCACCCCCATCACCTGCGCCAGCACCCCGGCAATTTCCGGCAGGTGCTCCGGGCTGTTCCTCACCCCTGGGTACATGACCGGCGCCATGTCCGGCGCATCGGTCTCCAGCACCACGCTGTCCAGCGGCAACCGCGCCAGGGTCTTGCGCAGCCTTAAGGCCTGTGGCCAGGTACCTGCACCGCCAAGCCCAAGCCGGAAGCCCAGCTTGATGTACTCGCGGGCCTCTTCGTAACTGCCGGCAAACGCATGAATCACCCCCGCCCGCGCCGGCTTGTAGCGCTTGAGCGTGGCGATCACCTGGGCATGGCTGCGGCGCACGTGCAGCAGTGCGGGCAGTTCGAAGTCGCAGGCCATCTGCAGTTGCGCTTCGAACAGCTTCTGCTGGCGGGCCTTGTCCAGGTCTTCGAGGTAATAATCCAGGCCAAACTCGCCCACGGCACAAAGCCGTGGGTCGCCGTGCAGGCGCTGCAGCCACTCGCGCAACTGCGCCAGGTGCTCGGGATGATGCCGGTCGAGGTAGACCGGATGCAGGCCGAGTGCGGCGAACAGGCGCTTATCGGCACAGGCCAGGTCCCATACCCGCTGGAAATTTGCCTGGTACACCCCCAGCACCACCATCCTCTCCACCCCGCGCGACGCCGCGTTGGCCAGCAGTCGTGGGCGGTCGGCGTCGAAGTCGGGGAAGTCCAGGTGGGTGTGGGTGTCGATCAGGCGCATGTTCAGGCCGCTGTAATGCGTTGCTTGAACGTTCGACCGACGGCATGCACGCCAGGTTCGTAGCGTTTGTCCTCGATCGCGGCCAGTGCCAGTTCCAGCGCGGTGGCGGCAATCAGGCCATGCTGCTGGGCCATGGCATTGACTGGCAGCGGCAGGAAGTCGAGCAACTGGTTGTCGCCAAAGGTACCCAGCTGCAGCTGGCGTGAGTCGGCAGTGCGCGCCTGCAAGGTGTCGAACACCCCTTGCAGCAGCACGTAGGAGGTTGTCACCAGGGCATCCGGCAGGCCGCCAAGGTCATCGATCAGTTGCTGCATCAGGCGCTGGCCGCACTCTCGGCTGAACGCTTCACCCTGATAGCGGCGAACCTCGCCGGCATAGCCTTGCAGGGCTTCGTCGAAGCCACCGGCACGTGCCTGGCTGACCGACAGCTCGGGGCGGGCGCCGATCAAGGCGATGCTGCGCGGGGCGGCGCTCAGCAAGCTGGCGGCCAGCTGGCGGCTGGCGTCGCGGTCGTCGCTGATCACCGAGCAGAAGTGCGCAGGGTCCAGGCGGCGGTCGATGGCGATTACCGGCAGGCCTTTGTCCTGCAGCTCGCGGTAGCTGTCGTCCTCTGGCGGCAGGCAGCTGGCGACGAACAGTGCATCGCAACGGCGGGCGCGGAACAGCTGTTGCAACTGGCGCTCGCTGTCGGGCTGGTCGTCGCTGCTGGCAATCAGCAGCTGGTAGCCACGGGCGCGGGCACCTTGTTCGAGCTGCTTGGCGATGCGGGCGTAGCTGGGGTTCTCCAGATCCGGGAGAATGAAGCCCAGAGTGCGGGTATGCCGGCTGCGCAGGCCAGCGGCCTGCGGGTTGGGGGTGAAGCCGTGGGCCTCGACCACCGCGCGTACCCGCTCGACAGTGCTGTTGCTGATGCGCTGCTGTTCGGCCTTGCCATTGATGACGTAGCTGGCAGTGGTCACGGACACACCGGCCAGACGGGCGATATCGCTGAGTTTCACCGAATTTTCCTTGTTATTACCGGGGCTGGCTGTGAGCCTTGACCGGGTAGTTTGACCCGGCGGGGGCGCCACGCGCAGACGACCATTGTCGCAATTGTCCGACAGGATGGGGCTTTTTCCTCGGCAGATTATCGAGTAACGTGGCCGTCTGGTCAGATTAATCGTTTCAGCTGCCGAATTTTCTGCCTCGGCTGCCATCCGTGCAAGGCTGTTGAACTGGCCGTTCATGTGAATTTCACAACAATACTCCAGTACCCGACCGGGAACTGCAAAAGGAGAAGGTCATGCTCGAGCTCGCCAAGGAGCAGATAGCCATGGGCCAGAAGGCCGCCGACAAGGCCGAGGCATTGCGCCTGCTGGCCGACCGGCTGGTCGCTGACGGCCTGGTCGCCGAGGGATACCTGCAAGGGCTGCAGGCCCGAGAGGCACAAGGCTCTACCTTCCTTGGGCAGGGCATTGCCATCCCCCATGGCACGCCGCAGACCCGTGACCTGGTGTACGCCACCGGCGTGCGCCTGTTGCAGTTTCCCGAGGGCGTGGACTGGGGCGATGGCCAGATGGTCTATCTGGCTATCGGCATCGCTGCCCGTTCCGATGAGCACCTGCGCCTGCTGCAACTGCTGACCCGCGCCCTGGGCGAGACTGACCTGGCCGAAGCTCTGCGGCGCGCCGGTTCCGCGGAGGCGTTGCTGAAGCTGTTGCAGGGCGCGCCTCAGGAACTGGCGCTGGATGCGCAGTTGGTCGGCCTGAACCTGCCGGCCGAAGACTTCGATGAGCTGGCCTGGCGCGGCGCCCGTCTGTTACAGCGCGCCGACTGCGTCGATAGCGGTTTTGCCGCCGTCCTGCAGCAGGCCGAACCGCTGCCGCTGGGCGAGGGCCTGTGGTGGCTGCACAGCGAGCGCCAGGTGCGCCAGCCGGGGCTGGCCTTCATCACCCCGCAGCAGCCGCTGCGTTACCGCGACCAACCGCTCAACGGCCTGTTCTGCCTGGCCAGCCTCGGTGCAGCCCACCAGGCCTTGCTCGAACGCCTGTGCGAAGTGCTGATCGAAGGCCGCGGGCAGATGCTCTACCAGGCTACCAGCAGCCGCGCGGTGCTGGAGGTGCTAGGCGGTGAGGCGCCGACAGACTGGCCCAGTGCGCGCGTGGTGCTGGCCAACCCGCACGGTTTGCATGCCCGCCCGGCAAAGGTATTGGCGCAACTGGCCAAAGGTTTCGATGGGGAAATCCGTGTGCGGCTGGCGGATAGCGCGCAGCCGGCGGTGTCCGTAAAGAGCCTGAGCAAGCTGCTCAGTCTCGGCGCCCGACGTGGCCAGACACTGGAGCTGGTGGCTGAGCCCGGCATCGCCCCCGATGCCTTGCCGGTGCTGCTGGCCGCCATCGAACAAGGCCTGGGTGAAGAGGTGGAGCCACTGCCGCAGAGTGCTGAGGTTGTAGCTGGCGCAGCGGCCGAAGTGCTGCAAGCGCCCGTGGCCGGTAGCCGTATCCACGGCGTGGGTGCTGCGCCCGGCATTGCCAGTGGCCCGGCCCATGTGTGTGTCGAGCGTGAGTTCGACTACCCCCTGCGCGGTGAGTCCTGCGCCCAGGAGCGGCAGAAGCTGCGTGAAGCTGTGGCGACCGTGAATGGCGAGCTGCAGGCTTTGGTCCAGCGCAGCGACAAGGCCATTGGCGAAATCTTCGTCACCCATCAGGAAATGCTCGCAGACCCGGCCCTGAGCGACGATGTCGAGCAGCGCCTGGGCCAGGGCGAAAGCGCCGCGGCAGCATGGATGGCAGTGATCGAGGCGGCGGCGCGTCAACAGGAGTCGTTGCACGATGCCTTGCTCGCCGAACGTGCTGCCGACCTGCGTGACATCGGCCGCCGCGTGCTGGCGCAGTTGTGTGGCGTGCAGGCCCAGGCTGAACCCGAGCAACCCTACGTGCTGGTAATGACCGAAGTCGGCCCGTCCGATGTCGCCCGGCTGGACCCGAGCCGCGTCGCCGGTATCGTCACCGCCCAGGGTGGCGCCACCGCCCACAGTGCCATCGTCGCCCGTGCCTTGGGCATTCCGGCGGTGGTGGGCGCGGGGGCGTCGATACTGCTGTTGGACAGCGGCACGCCGTTGCTGCTCGATGGCCAGCGTGGCGTGGTCAGCGTGGCGCCGCCGGCGGATGAACTGCAAAAGGCCCTGGCCGAGCGCGACCTGCGCGAGCAACGCTTGCAGGCCGCCTGGGCCAACCGCTTCGAGCCGGCGGTCACTCGCGATGGTCACGCTGTCGAGGTGTTTGCCAACATCGGCGAGAGCAACGGCATCGCCAAGGTAGTGGAGCAGGGCGCCGAAGGCGTTGGCCTGCTGCGCACCGAGTTGATTTTCATGGCCCACACCCAGGCCCCGGACGTGGCGACCCAGGAAGCCGAGTACCGTCGCGTGCTCGATGGCCTCGACGGGCGCCCGCTGGTGGTGCGCACCCTCGATGTCGGTGGCGACAAGCCGCTGCCGTACTGGCCGATCGCTGCCGAGGAAAACCCGTTCCTCGGTGTGCGCGGCGTACGCCTTACCCTGCTGCGCCCGCAGGTGATGGAAGACCAGTTGCGCGCCCTGCTGCGCGCTGCCGACCAGCGCCCGCTGCGCATCATGTTCCCGATGGTCGGGCAGGTGCATGAATGGCGCGAGGCGCGCGCCATGGTCGAGCGCCTGCGCGCCGAGATCCCGGTAGTCGACCTGCAACTGGGTATCATGGTCGAAGTGCCCTCGGCAGCGCTGTTGGCACCACAACTGGCGCGCGAAGTGGACTTTTTCAGCATCGGCACCAACGACCTGACCCAGTACACCTTGGCCATCGACCGTGGTCACCCCAGCCTCTCGGCCCAGGCCGACGGCCTGCATCCGGCGGTGCTCAGCCTGATTGACATGACCGTGCGCGCCGCCCATGCCCATGGCAAGTGGGTGGGCGTGTGCGGCGAGCTGGCGGCCGACCCGCAGGCAGTGGCCGTGCTGCTGGGCCTGGACGTGGACGAACTCAGCGTCGCCGCGCGCAGCATTGCCGAAGTCAAGGCCCTGGTTCGCCAGGCCGATCACCAGACGGCCCGCGCCCTGGCGCGCGAGGCCCTGCAACAGGACAGCGCCGCAGCGGTTCGCGCGCTGGTGGAGCGTTACTGAATGGCCAAGATCCTCACCCTCACCCTGAACCCTGCGCTGGATATCACCATCGGCCTGGGTACCCTGCGCCCAGGGCAGGTAAATCGCAGCCAGGAGCAGCACAGCCACGCCGCAGGCAAGGGACTGAATGTTGCCCAGGTACTGGCCGACCTGGGCCACACCGTCACTGTTGGCGGCTTCCTCGGGCGTGACAACCTGCAGCCTTTCGAGGCGCTGATCGACTGGCGCGGCTTCGTCGACTGCTTTGTCCGCGTGCCGGGCGAAACCCGCAGTAATATCAAGCTGGTCGAAGCCGATGGCCGTGTCACCGACATCAACGGCCAAGGCCCGGAAGTCGACGAAGCGGCGCGCAGTGCATTGCTGCGCTGCCTGGCGCAGGTTGCCCCGGGCCACGATGCGGTGGTGGTGGCTGGTAGCCTGCCGCGTGGGATCAGCGCCGACTGGTTCCGACAGTTGCTCGAACAGCTCAAGGCGCAAGGCCTGAAGGTGGCCCTGGACAGCAGCGGTGAAGCCCTGCGTGCCGGCCTGCAGAGCTCGCCCTGGCTGGTCAAGCCCAATACCGAAGAGTTGGGCGAGGTGCTCGGCCTGGCTGTGGATAACCCGGCGCAGCAGCGCGCTGCTGCCGAGCGCCTGCTGGCCAGTGGCGTCGAACACGTGGTGGTGTCGGCGGGCGAGCAGGGCGTCAGCTGGTTTACCCATGACCATGCCGTACATGCTTGCCCGCCCAAGGTGCAGGTCGCCAGCACGGTGGGCGCAGGTGATTCGCTGGTGGCCGGCATGGTCCACGGCCTGCTGCAGGGCGAAGCCCCGGCGCAGACCTTGACCCGTGCCACCGCGATCGCAGCACAGGCTGTTACCCAGGTTGGTTTCGGCATCCGTGACCGCGAGCAACTGGCGCGTCTGGAAGCCGCCGTGCAACTGACAGAACAACAAGAGGGTTGCCGATGAACATTGCCATTGTCACTGCCTGCCCCAACGGCCAGGTGTCGAGCGTGCTGAGCGCGCGCTTGCTGTCCGCCGCTGCCCAGCGGCGGGGCTGGAGCACCAGCGTCGAAGTGCAGGATGCCGGCCACCCCGAGCGGCAACTGAGCGCCACGCAGATCGCCGAGGCCGACTGGGTGCTGGTGGTCAGCACCGGCCCGGTGGACCTGGAGCGTTTCGTCGGCAAGCGCGTTTACCAGAGCACGCCATCCCAGGCTTTGGCCGACCGCGAAGGCTTCCTCGATGAGGCGGCTTCCAGCGCCCATCTGCTGGCCACGGTGCCAGGCCTTCCGGCTGAAACTGGCAGCGCTGGCGCACGCATCGTCGCCGTCACGGCTTGCCCGACTGGCGTCGCGCATACATTCATGGCCGCGGAAGCCTTGCAGCAGGCTGCGCAGCAACTGGGCTACGAGCTCACCGTCGAGACCCAGGGCTCGGTCGGTGCGCGTAACCCCTTGTCTGCCGAAGCCATCGCTGCAGCGGATGTAGTGCTGCTGGCCGCCGACATCGAAGTGCCCACCGCGCGTTTCGCTGGCAAGCGCATTTACCGTTGTGGCACCGGTATCGCCCTCAAGCAGGCCCGCGCGACCCTCGACAAGGCCCTGGCTGATGCCAAGGTGGAAAACAGCGGCGATGCCGCAGCGGCGAGCACGCCAGCCAAGGGCGAGAAGAGCGGGGTATACAAGCACCTGCTCACCGGCGTGTCGTTCATGCTGCCGATGGTGGTGGCTGGCGGCCTGCTGATTGCCCTGTCGTTCGTATTCGGTATCGAGGCTTACAAAGAAGCGGGCACCTTGCCGGCGGCGTTGATGCAGATCGGCGGCGAGGCTGCGTTCAAGTTGATGGTGCCGCTGCTGGCCGGCTATATCGCCTGGTCCATCGCCGACCGCCCGGGGCTGGCGCCCGGCATGATCGGCGGTCTGCTGGCCAGCACTCTGGGCGCCGGTTTCATCGGGGGTATCGTCGCCGGCTTCCTCGCTGGCTACAGCGCCAAGGCCATTGCCCGCTGGGCGCGCTTGCCCAGCAGCCTGGAGGCACTGAAGCCGATCCTGATCATCCCGCTGCTGGCCAGCCTGTTCACCGGCCTGGTGATGATCTACGTGGTTGGCCAGCCAGTGGCGGCGATGCTGGAAGGGCTCACGCAATTTCTCGACAGCATGGGCACCACCAATGCCATCCTGTTGGGTCTGTTGCTGGGTGGCATGATGTGCGTCGACCTGGGCGGGCCGATCAACAAGGCCGCGTATGCCTTCTCGGTGGGGCTGCTGGCCTCGTCGAGCTATGCGCCGATGGCGGCGACAATGGCCGCCGGCATGGTGCCGCCAATTGGCCTGGGTATCGCCAGCTTCCTGGCCCGACGCAAGTTTGCCCAGAGCGAGCGTGAAGCGGGCAAGGCGGCGTTGGCGCTGGGGCTGTGCTTCATCTCCGAAGGGGCGATCCCGTTTGCCGCCAAGGACCCGCTGCGGGTGATCCCGGCCAGCGTGGCCGGTGGGGCGTTGACCGGGGCATTGTCGATGTACTTCGGCTGCAAGCTGATGGCGCCGCATGGCGGCTTGTTCGTGCTGTTGATCCCCAATGCGATCAACCATGCGCTGCTGTACTTGTTGGCGATCGTGGCGGGTAGCCTGCTGACGGCGGTGGTGTATGCGGTGATCAAGAAGAGCGAGCGGGTGGAGTTGGCGGTAGCGCCGGTGAAGGGTTAGAGATTTCAGTGGGCCTTACTGGCCTCTTCGCGGGTGAACCCGCTCCCACAGGTACTGCACAGGCATCAGGTCCGGCGCGGTCTCTGTGGGAGCGGGTTCACCCGCGAAGAGGCCAGAACAGGTCACCGCCCGTGCTTCTGCCGCAACGGCACAAGCAGATCGCCCAGCCCGTTGTGATCGATCTCGTGCATCAGCGCCAGCAACCCACCCAATTCCCCCGCCGGGAAACCCTTGCGCGCAAACCAGGCCAGGTAATCCCCCGGCAGGTCGGCAATGATTCGTCCCTGGTACTTGCCAAACGGCATGGTGCGGGTGACCAGCAGTTCGAGGGTTTCCGGCTTCATCATCGGCGCACCTGGCTGTTGAAAAGCGCCGACCATACTGCAATCTGCACGAAGGCCCAAGCGGCAATCATGCAGAACGCCGTGATCAAGCTCAGACCTTCTGTTTTTATATTATTGATTTTTAAGAACTTTATAGATAATCCTCGCTTGGCACGAACGCTGCTCCCTTACAGATGACTATCACCTGCCAAGGAGTTTGTGCCATGAGCAATCCCAACAAAGACGTGATCGACGTGCTCAACGACCTGATCGAGTACAGCAAGGATGGTGAGAAAGGCTTCAAGGCCTCGGCCGATGATGTGAAGAACCCCGAACTTAAAGCGTTCTTCGTTCAGCGTGCCGGTGAGTGCGCCAATGCGGCTGGCGAACTGCAGAGCGAGGTGCGTCGCCTGGGTGGCGACCCGGAAACCTCCACCAGCATCAGCGGTGACCTGCATCGGGGTTGGGTCAACCTCAAGGCGATGGTCACCGGCAAGGATGAGGAAGCGGTGCTGAACGAGGTGGAGCGGGGCGAGGACCATGCCCTCAAGGCCTACAAGGAAGCTCGCGAGAAACTGGTCAAGCTGGGCCGCACCGCCAGCGACCAGACCTACACCCTGGTGGAAAAACAGCTTCAAGGTGTGCAGCGTAACCATGATCAGGTCAGGGCCTTGCGCAACGCCGCGCGCGCCCGCAGCTAGTCCGCAGGCCCCTCTACCCGGTTGCGGCCTTTGGCCTTGGCTCGGTAGAGCGCTTCATCGGCAGCACCCAGCACCCTCGCCAGGTCGTGCTGGGTGCCTGACAGGCCAATGCCGATGCTCACCGTGACAGAGTGGGCATCGTCGGCAAACGGTGCCAGCGCCTCGACGCTGGCGCGGATGCGCTCCGCCAGCAGTTGCGCACCGGCCAGGTCAGTTTCCGGCAACACCACCTGGAATTCTTCACCCCCATAGCGCGCCGCGAGATCGGCCGGGCGCCGGATGCACGCCTCGATGGTCCTGGCCACTTCGCGCAAGGCATGGTCGCCACCGGCGTGGCCGTGGCGCTGGTTGAATGCCTTGAAGTGATCCACATCCACCATCAGCACTGCCAATGACTTGCGATTGCGCTGGGCGCGGGCCCATTCCTGACGGAGTACTTGGTCCAGGTGGCGGCGGTTGGGCAAGCCAGTCAGGCTGTCGGTGGCGGCCAGGTTGGCCAGACCCTGTTCGGCCTCTTGTCGGCGGCGCAACTCGCGGCCCAGCAGCAGGGTCAGCCAGAGGATACCCACACACAGTACCCCTGTGGCGACGCCGACCACGATCGCAGTGCGGCGCCACGACTCGAAAACTTCATCGGCCGAACGCACGACCAGCACGATCAGCGGCAACTGAGCGACCCGGGCAAAGGTGTACATGCGCGGGGTGCCGTTGCGGCTGGAGCGTGCGGTAAAGCTGCCGTTCTGCTCGCTGAGAATGCGTTTGAAATTGGGCCGTTCGGCATAATTGCTGCCAATCGCCGGGTCTTGCGCGCGGCTGGGCTGGCGGGCCAACAGTTGGCCGTCTGTGTTGAGCAGGTTGATGCTGCTATCGTCGCCGATGTCCAGGCGCTGAAACAGGTCACTGAAGTAGGACAGGCGCAGTGCCCCCGCGGCCAGGCCGACGAACTCGCCATTGGGCCCGGAAATGCGCCGGCTGAAACTGATGCACCAGTCCAGGTCGCCGAGCCTGGCCTTGAACGGCGGGCCGACCAGCAGGCCGAGGTTGGCGTTGTGCAGATGGGCCTGGAATACCCCTGTACCGCTGAAGTTGGCCTTGCGTGGCACGCTACTGGTGGAATCGCCCACCACGTTGCCTTGCTTGTCCAGCCACAGCACGTCACCGCGCTTGCGGTCGACGAAGGCTTCATTGAATAGCAGGCGTTGACGCACCGGGCCGGGTATTTCCGGCAGCTCCTTGCGCCCGACCGCCCAGATCAGGCCCTGCAGCGACTGGTCGTAGAGTTCGACATTGCGCAGGATGTCGCTTTCGATCAGCTGGACAATATTGTTGGACGAGCGGATCGCCGACAGCTCGATATTGTCGCGCTCCCGCGCCAGCAGGTAGCTGACGATGGCCACGATGGCGAGCACGGCAAGGCAACTGCCCAGGTTGAGGAGCAGCTCGGGGTGTGACCTGTAGAGTGCGAAACGCGGTGATCGGGAGGTCATGCTCGCTACTGCGTGGGCAGGGCCATTCGCGGCGGCGACATTCTAGGGAAGCAGGGATTGTCGGACAAGATTTCTCCGACGGAATCACGGTATACCTTTTTCTGGACTGACCGCGAACCTTGTGGGAGCGGGCATGCCCGCGAAGCAAGCGCCGCGGTGCATGGCACCGGCTTCGCCGGTGTTCGCGGGCACGCCCGCTCCCACAGGTTGGATGTCTAGCTTGCGGTCCAGGATCAGAACACGTTCAACGGGTAATCCACGATCACCCGCAGTTCATCGTTGTCGCTGTTGCTGTCGATCGACGCATAACCCTGGCTGCCGCGGTGGGTGGCATAGCGCACCAGCACCGACAGGTCCTTGAGGTCTCCTTCCTGGAACACGTACTTCACGTCCACGTCGCGTTCCCAGTGCATGGCGTTCTTGCCATCGGCACGGTAGTAGTCGTAGTGGGTAGTGTCCTGGGTGGCCTTGGTCAGGTCGGCTTCACCGCGCGAGTACGACAGCACCGTACTCAGGCCAGGGATGCCCACACCAGCGAAGTCATAGTTGTACTGCAGTTTCCACGAGCGTTCGTTCGGTGCGTTGAAGTCCGAGTACATGCGCGAGTTGTCCAGGTAGACGCTGTCGCCCAGGTTGATGTAGTCGAACGGCGTGTTGCCATTGACCCGCTGATAGGCGGCCGTGACGCTGTGGAACCCGGCGTTGACGGTGAAATGCACGCTGTAGGTGTTGTTGTCGATCTTGCCCAGCAGTGCCTGGCCGGTGTCCTGAGTGTGATAGAAGTGCACGCCCGGGTTCAGGCTGACCAGATCGTTGACCACATAGGTGTAGTCGAAATCGGCGTAGTACTGGTTCCAGATGTCCTTCAGTTCGGCTGCATACAGGTTGGCAGTGATGTTCGGGGTGCCACTCCACGACGCGCCGGCCCAGTTCAGGTGCTTGCTTTTGTCATGCTCGCCCAACGAACCGTAGTAGGTGTCGATGCGGCGGTGGCCGCTCTGGTTGTACGGCTTGGTGAAACTCACCTGGCCGCCTTCGAGCAGCAGGCCGTCGATGCTGGTGTTGGTCAGGCTCACACCACGGAAGGTCTGCGGCAGCATGCGGGTTTCGCCGCCAGCGATCACCGGGTTGGTGAGGAACAGGTCACCGGCTTTCAGCTCGGTGTCGAACGCCTTGAGCTTGACCGCGGCACCGGCGGTGGAGAACGAGTGCGGGGCAGCACCCAGTTCGTCTTCGTTCTTCTGGTGGGTCGGCAGGATGCTGGTGCCAGCATGGCCGCCGCCTCCGTCGAGCTTCAGGCCCAGCATGGCATGGGCGTCCAGGCCAAAGCCGACCACACCCGGGGTGTAGCCCGACTCGAAACGTGCAACCGCACCCTGGCCCCACTCGCGGGTGTCGCGCACGCCGGCGTTGTGGTTGTCGCGGTTGAAGTAGGCATTACGGAAATGCAGGTTGAAGGACGAGCCTTCGATGAAGCCATCAGCCTTGTCTTCATCTGCCTGGGCGGCGAAAGGGATCGTTGCAGTCAACGCAATGAACAGCGGGGTAAAACGAAACGCGGAAGGCACCGGTACTAGCTCCTTGGGTCTGGCGGTGGGGCAGTTTTTATTTTCGAATGTGCGTCTTTTTTATAGGTGAACGTTACAGCTTGGCTGATAGTTGAAGCACATAAAAAAAGCCGCTGATCGGCAGCGGCTTTAAAAGGCTAACATATCGGCACTGGTAGTGCCCATGGCGTAGCCAAGGGAAAACGGGAGCAGCGACAGCACTTGATCAGCTGTCGGCATTGGCATCGACAGAGTTCTTGGAAGCTGTCTGGTTAGCGTCTTTTGCGGTGTCTACCTGCTGTGCGGCTACGGCTTCGCGGGCCTCTTGGTGGACTGCGGCGAACTCAGCATTACGGGTGACGAAAGCCTTGGATTCTTCAGCCATGGCCAGGGGCGACAACAACAGGGAAGACAGGACGAAGACGCTGGCAATACCCATACTGTTGGACATTTGAAACTACCTTCTTGCGATGCAAGTGCTAATGAGGACGGGGGTAAAGTTAGTCCTTTCAATGCACTTGAAACAGAGCGAAGAGCGATAAGCACTGTTGCGCAAAAGGTAACTATCGCAGTAAAAGCAATTGGACTTTCGCCGCAAACCCCCAGCCTAGAGCACTTCCGCGCTTCTTTGTAGGAGCAGCCTTGTGCTGCGAAAGGGCCAGTGAAGGCATCAGAGGATATTGGGGTCTACCGGCCCTTTCGCAGCGCAAGGCTGCTCCTAAACGGGCGGGGTAGGCCTTGAGGTTGGTAACTGGATACCAAAGGTATTGGCCCCCGCGGCACTACGCACGAACACCTCCCCACCATGCATCAGCGCAATCGCCTTGACGATCGCCAACCCCAACCCATGGTTACCCCCACCACTATTGCTACGTGCCGCATCCACCCGGTAGAAGCGTTCGAACAACAACGGCAGGTGCTCTTCCTCGATCGCCGGCCCCGGGTTGCTCACGGCGATACTGACCTGCTCCGGCCCGGCAGCGATCTGCACCTCGATCACCTGGTGCGGTGCGGTGTGCTGCACGGCGTTGTTCAGCAGGTTGATCAGCGCCCGGCGCAGCTGGGCCTTTTCGATGGGCGCCTGGGCATCACCGCTCACACTCACGCTGACTTGCGCATCTTCGAGAATGTAGTCCAGGTAGTCCAGGGTGGTCGCCACTTCCTGGGCCAGCGAGGCCTGGGTCAGGGCAGTGGCCTTGCTGCCCTGGTCGGCACTGGCCAGGAAAAGCATGTCGTTGATGATGCTGCGCAGGCGCTCCAGCTCCTCAAGGTTCGATTGCAGCACTTCGAAGTAATGCTCGGCGCTGCGCCCTCGGGTCAGTGCAACCTGGGTCTGGCCGATCAGGTTGGTCAGCGGCGAGCGCAGTTCGTGGGCGACGTCGGCATTGAACGCCTCCAGCCGCGAGTAGGCCTGGCTTACCCGGTCCAGTGCGGCGTTGAAGGCACCTGCGAACTGTGCAAGCTCCGGGGCCAAGGTGTGGGTCTGCAGGCGCCCGTCCAGGTGCGGTGGGGCCAGGGCCTGGGCCTCAACGGACAATGCCAGCAGCGGGCGCAGGCCGATGCGCGCCACCCAGTAGCTCAGCAGCGAGGCCAGCAGCACGCCGAGCACCGCCAGCCCGACAATCGCCACCAGCAGGCTGTGCTGCGCCTGCCAGAAGGTTTCGGTGTCGATGCCGATCAGAAAGCGCAGCGGCGGCCGCTCGCCCAGGGCCGGCAGTTCGCTCACCAGCACCTTGTAAGGGTAGGGCCGGTCGGGCAGGTGCAGGTCGCGCATGCCCTGCGCGCCTTCGGCGAAGGCGCGGACCAGCTCGCTGGGGTGGCCGTATTCGTAGGCCGGGTTGCTGCTGACCACCCAGAAGCGAATGCGCTTGTCCTCTTCACTTAGCAGGTTGAGCTTGTTGTTGATCTTGACCCAGTGTTCCGGTGTGCCGAAGCGGTTGAGGGTGGACTCGAGCACACTGAAGCGCGCGTCCAGTTCGGCTTGCGGCAGCAGGTCGAGGCTGCGGTCTACCTGGCGGTACAGCGCCGAGCCGATCAGCAGGAACACGCCCAGCGCCACCAGGATGAACAGCGCCGACAGGCGCAGCGCGATGGAATTACCCCGCACGGCTTTCCAGGACATAGCCCATGCCTCGGATGGTGTGCAGCAACTTGTTGTCGAAAGGCCCGTCGAGCTTGGCGCGCAGGCGCTTGATCGCCACTTCGACGACGTTGGCATCGCTGTCGAAATTGATGTCCCAGACCAGCTCGGCAATCGCTGTCTTCGACAGGATTTCACCTTGTCGGCGGGCCAGCACGCTGAGCAGCGAGAACTCCTTGGCCGTCAGCTCCAGGCGCTGGCCGGCGCGTGTGGCCTTGCGCGCCATCAGGTCAATCCACAGGTCACCCACCTGCACCTGCAGCGGTTCATGGTTGCTGCTACGGCGGGTCAGGGCTTGCAGGCGGGCGACCAGTTCGAGGAAGGAAAACGGCTTGCCCAGATAGTCGTCGGCACCCTCGCGCAGGCCATGGATACGGTCTTCGACCCGTTCACGGGCGGTCAGCATGATGACCGGTGTCTGCTTGCGCGCGCGCAGGGCGCGCAGCACGCCATAACCGTCCAGGCCCGGCAGCATCACATCCAGCACGATCACTGCGTAGTCACCTTCCAGGGCCAGGTGCAGGCCATCGATGCCGTCCCGCGCCAGGTCGACGGTAAACCCCTGTTCGCTGAGGCCGCGATGCAGGTAGTCGGCGGTTTTTTCTTCGTCTTCGATGATCAGCACACGCATGGTCTTGTCCTAACTGGCACTGGGCGCCGCCGCACGGGCGGCCTGACGGCGGTGGAACAGGCGCTCCAGGGCCAAGTATATGACCGGGGTGGTGAACAGCGTCAGCGCCTGGCTCACCAGCAGGCCGCCAACCACGGCGATGCCCAGTGGCTGGCGCAGTTCGGAACCGGTGCCGAAGCCGAACATCAGCGGCACCGCGCCGAGCAAGGCGGCCAGGGTGGTCATGATGATCGGCCGGAAGCGCGTCAGGCAGGCCTGATGGATCGCCTGCTCCGGGGTCAGGCCCTGGCGGCGTTGGGCCTCCAGGGCGAAGTCGATCAGCAGGATGCCGTTTTTCTTGACGATACCGATCAGAAGCACCACGCCGATCAGCCCCATGATGCTGAAGTCCTGGCCCAAGGCCCACAACAGGATCAGCGCGCCGAGGCCGGCCGAGGGCAGGGTGGAAATGATCGTCAGCGGGTGGACGAAGCTTTCGTACAGCACGCCGAGGATGATGTACACCGCCACCAGCGCAGCCAGGATCAGCCAAGGCTGGCTCGACAGCGAACTCTGGAAGGCCTGGGCCGCGCCCTGGAAGTTGCCGCTGATGGAGTCGGGCATGCCCAGCTCGCGCTGGGTGCCCTCGAGGATGGTCACCGCATCGCCCAGGGCCACGCCCGGGGCCAGGTTGAACGACAGGTTGGCCGCCGGGAACAGGCCATCGTGGCTGATCGACAGCGGCCCGGTGCTGGGCGCCGCTACATGGGCTACTGCCGACAGCGGTACCATCTCGTTGGTCAGCGGCGAGCGCAGGTAGAAGTAGTTGAGGCTTTCGGCCTTGCCGCGCTGGCGGGCATCCAGTTCGAGGATCACCTTGTACTGGTTGGTCTCGGTCTGGAATTCACTGATCTGCCGTTGGCCGAAGGCGTCGTACAACGCCTGGTCGACGTCGGTGGTGGTCAGGCCGAAACGTGCCGCGGCCTGGCGGTCGATATCGATGCGGGTGACGCTGGCGCCCAGTTGCAGGTCGTTGGACAGGTCGCGGAACGCCGGGTTTTCCCGCAGGCGCTCGGTCAGGCGCTGGGTCCACAGGTTCAGCGCCATGCCGTCGTTGCTCTTGAGCACGTACTGGTACTGGGTGCGCGACGGGCCGGAGCTTAGGTTGATGTCCTGGCCGGCACGCATGTACAGGACGATGCCTGGTACCTGGGCCAGCTTGGGTCGCAGCCGGTCGATCAGTTCGCTGGCCGACACATCGCGTTCGCCACGCGGCTTGAGGGCGATCCAGAAACGGCCGTTGGCGATGGTCTGGTTGCTGCCGGTGACGCCCACCGAGTGGGAGAACGCGCGCACCGCCGGGTCGGCCTCGATGATTTTGGCCAGCGCCTGGTGCTTCTCGATCATCGACGGGTACGACACATCCGCTGCCGCCTCGCTGGTGCCAAGGATGAAGCCGGTGTCCTGCAGCGGGAAAAAGCCCTTTGGGATACCCACGTAACCGGCCACCGCCAGGGCCAGGGTCAGGCCAAACACCCCGAGGGTCAGACGCTGGTGGGCGAGGGCGCGGTCCAGGCCCTTTTCGTACCGCCTGACCAGCCGCTCGCCGAAGCCGCCCTTGTGCTCTCCGGGCGGGCGGCGCATGAACAGTGCGCACAGGGTTGGCGCCAGGGTCAGCGAAACCACCACCGAAATCAGGATGGTGGCGGTGGCAGTAAGGGCGAACTCCTTGAACAGCCGGCCGACCACGCCGCCCATGAACAGCAGCGGGATGAACGCGGCGATCAGCGAGAAACTGATCGACACCACGGTGAAGCCGATTTCCCCGGCGCCCTTGAGCGCTGCCGTGCGGCTGTCGTCGCCGGCCTCCAGGTGACGGTGGATGTTCTCCACCACGACGATGGCATCGTCGACCACGAAGCCCACCGAGATGACGATGGCCACCAGGGTCAGGTTGTTCAGGCTGAAGCCGAAGATGTACATCAGCGCGCAACTGGCGATCAGCGATACGCCGAGCACGCTGGACACCACCATGGTCGCCGACCACTGGCGCAGGAACAGCGCCATCACCCCGATCACCAAGGCCACGGCGATCATCAGGGTCAGCTCCACTTCATGCAGCGAGGCACGGATGGTCTGGGTGCGGTCCTGCAGCACCGACACTTCGACCGAGGCTGGCAGCATCTCCTGCAGCTTGGGCAGGGCAGCCAGTACCCGGTCCACGGTATCGACGATGTTGGCGCCAGGCTGGCGGAAAATCACCAGGTTCAACCCGGGCTGGTCGCCGGACCAGGCTTTGACGTAGGCGTTCTCGGCGCCATTGATCACCTTTGCCACGTCCCTCAGGAGCACTGGTGCACCGTCACGGTAGGAGACGATCAGCTGGGCGTAGTCGTCGGGATGGAACAACTGGTCGTTGGCGGCGATGGTCGAAACGCTGTGCTCGCCGTACAGCGCGCCCTTGGCCAGGTTCAGGCTGGTCTGCTGGATGGCCTGGCGCAGGTCGGCCAGGGTCAGGCCGATGGCGGCCAGTTTCTCGGGTTGCGCCTGCACGCGGATCGCCGGGCGCAGTTGCCCGGTGATGTTGATCAGGCCGACCCCGTCGATCTGGCTCAGCTGGCGCGCGAGCAGGGTTTCGGCGTAGTCGCTGAGGTCGTTGCCAGGCATCTGGCTGGAGCTGACCGTCAGCACCAGCACCGGGCTGTCGGCCGGGTTGACCTTGCGCCAGGTCGGCGGGTTGGGCAGGTCTTGCGGCAAGCGCGCGGTGGCGGTGTTGATGGCCGCCTGCACTTCCTGGGCGGCGGTGTCGATGTTCTTGTCGAGCGTGAATTGCAGGATCAGGTTGGTCGAGCCCAGTGCGCTGCTGCTGGTCATCTGGGTCATGCCGGGGATGGCGCTGAACTGCACTTCCAGCGGCGTGGCCACCGACGAGGCCATGGTTTCCGGGCTGGCGCCGGGCAGCTGGGCGGTGACCTGGATGGTCGGGAAGTCGGCTTCCGGCAGTGGTGCCACCGGCAGGCGCGGGAAGGCGATGGCCCCCAGCAGCACCAAGGCGAAGGTCAGCAGCAGGGTGGCGATGGGGTGGTCGATGCACCAGGCCGAAACACCGTTGCGCGTGTTCATGGCTGGCTCCGGCGGTCGGCCATTTCCGACGGCGCGGGGGCGTCGGGGGCCACCTCGACCCGCGAACCGGGCTTGAGCCGCGACTGGCCATCGAGCACCAGGCGCTCGCCCGGCTTGACCCCGGCAATGATGTTCAGCCCGCTGTCCTGGTACAGCACCTTGACCGGCACACTGGTGACCTTGTCACCGTCCAGGCGGTAGACAAAGTGCCCGTCGACGCCGCGCTGTACCACAGGCGGCGGCACCACCAGGGCGTTTTCTTCCACGGCGGTGCGCAGGCGGATGGTGACCAGCTGGCCCGGCCACAGGCGGCCGTCCTTGTTGTCGAACTCGGCTTTTACCCGCACGGTGCCGGTGGTGGCGGAGATCTGGTTGTCGATCAGTGCCAGGTGGCCTTCACCGAGCAGGCTGCGTTCGCCGTCGGCATCCATATAGGCCTGCACCAGTGCCGGGGTGGGCGCCTTCAGCAGGCTTTGCAGGGTCGGCAGCATTTGCTGCGGCAGGGCGAATTCGACGGCGATCGGGTCGATCTGGGTGACGCTGAACAGGCTGCGGGTATCGCTGGTGCGCACCAGGTTGCCGGGGTCGACGTTGCGAATACCCACCCGGCCGGTCACTGGCGAGCGGATCTGCGTGTACGACAGCTGCACCTCGGCATTGGCGATGGCCGCCTGGTTGCCCTTGACCGTGGCTTGCAGGCGGTTGACCAGGGCCTGCTGCTGGTCGAGGGTCTGCTTCGAAACGCCGTTGTCGGTACTCAGCAGGCGGTAGCGCTGCAGGTCGACGTTGGCTACCTGGATCTGCGCCTGGCTCTGGCCAAGTTCAGCACGGGCCTGGTCGAGGTTGGCGCGGATGGCGCGGTCGTCGAGGGTGGCCAGCAGGTCACCTTCCTTCACCCACTGGCCTTCCTTGACCAGCACCTGGGTCAGTACACCCTCCACTTGCGGGCGCACCTCGACGCTGTGCAGCGACAGCACCGAGCCGATGGCGCTGGCATAGCGCGGCACGTTCTGCTGGACGACGCTGACCACGCGCACCGGGATGGCGGTTTGCGCGCGGGTGGCAGGTGCTGGCTGGCGCTGGCCGAACCAGATACCCGCTACCGCCAGGACCAGGAGCGCCAGGGCGGCGAGGATGACAGGGCAGGACGGACGTCGCATCGGTGCGGGCACCTTGGCCATAGGGGAGGGAAGTGGCTGTATTCAATCTTATAGCCCTCGAACCGGGTCGGCAGCGTGACCGCTGGCTGACAGTGCTGTCAGTTTCGCCTGTTCCGCGGGAGATCGTTCGCCTTTTGCGCTGCGCTGTCGCGCGGCGATCTGCGTTCCCCGTGGGAGATCACCCAGCCCTTCCGGGCTGCGCTGTCGCGCAGCAAACATGAGGCGCATGACTTCAGATCTGTGGCAGCGCTGACATTTTGAAAAAGAAAAGGCGGCTGGCCTATTAGGGCCAGCCGC